>CAZKLW010000092.1:0-1577 GCA_964553995.1 uncultured archaeon | reverse complement strand
ACATCCTGGGAATCCAGCTTTTCATCCAGCTCCTGCTTGGCCTCTTCCAGGCTTTTCCGCAGAGGGGATTTCATACATTTTCCTTGTTGAACAGCATTAATAAATTCCGCAGAGGTTTAAACACTGATCTACAAATCCCGAACATGCCCGCAGTTCTGGTTGTGATTGACGGTCTGGGCCTGAGAGACGAAACCGAAGGCAACGCATTCATCCAGGCGGATACACCCGTACTTGACTCCCTTATGGAGGACGGGTTCGAAAAACTTGAGGCTTCCGGACCTGCAGTAGGTCTACCCGAGGGCTACCAGGGCAACAGTGAGGTCGGTCACCTCCACATGGGCGCAGGTCGAAGAGTTCCGCAGCGTCTAACACGTATCAACCGCGCGATCGAGAGCGGCGAGCTCGGGAACAACGAAGCACTGGAAGAAGCTCTTGAAAGGGCAGAGGATAAAGGTTCCGCAGTTCATCTCGCGGGAATTATCAGCGACGGCGGAATACACGGTCATATCGACCACCTTAAAGCGCTTCTGGAGATAGCTTCTGGTTACGATGCCCGGGTCTACGTCCACTGCTTCACTGATGGCAGGGATGTTGAGCCGAAAAGCGCGGAAAAATATATTTCCCGTATAGAGGAATGGACTGAAAGATACTGTGGCGAGATCGCCACCCTGATGGGTAGGTATTACTCCATGGACCGCGACCATAACTGGGGTAGGACCGAGAAAGCCTATCGAGCGATGGCTCTCGCCGAAGGAGAAGGATTCGAAGATCCGAGAGAGGCTCTGAGATCGATCTACGAGGATGGAGAGTACGACTACTTCGTGGAGCCTTCCATTTCCCGGGATTATCCTGGCATGGAAGACGGGGACGAGCTGATATTCTACAACTTTCGCGCGGACCGGGAACGACAGATAGCCGAGGCCTTCCTGAAGCCAGGGTTCGAGGAGTTCGACAACCCTGTAAGACCCGGTTTCACATCAATGTTCCCATACAGGAAGGACTTCGAAAACCCCGTGATGTTCGAGAAGACCGTGGTGGAGAACACTCTGGGAGAGAAGATTGATGACGCGGGGCTTTCACAGTTAAGAGTCGCGGAATCACAGAAAAGGCCGCACGTCACCTACTTCTTTAACGGCCAGAGGGAGATCGAGTTTGAAAACGAGACACGGAAATTCATAGAGAGCGACAAGATCCGGGCCTACGACCAGAAACCGGAGATGCACGCCGACGACACCACAGACATCGTTCTGGATGCAATTGAAGCCGGGAAATATGACTTCATACTCCTGAACTACGCCAACTGCGACCTCGTAGGCCATACAGGTGACATGGAGGCTGCGGTTACTGCGGTGGAGACTGTCGACAGGAACGTCGGCAGGATAGCTGAAGCAGTAGAGGAAACGGACTACTCTCTCTTCGTGACCTCGGACCACGGCAACTGCGAGGATATGGGTTCCAGGGAAGAACCGAACACTTCACATACTTTGAACCCTGTCCCCCTGATAGCAGTGAACGCCGAAGCCGAGGTAGAGGAAGGAGAGATCTGGGAGATCGAAAAAGTGCTGGAGAAAGAACTC
>CAZKLW010000091.1:0-1719 GCA_964553995.1 uncultured archaeon | reverse complement strand
TCAATGTAGTCCTGGACGATATCGATCTCCTCAAGTTCGCCATTTTCGGACAGTTCAAAATCCTCCGCCTCGTAGATCTCCTCGATCTCCGCCATGCCTCCTTCACGGGACATCGCCAGGCCCCCGCTTCTGGTAAACTTGAAGCCTGTATACTCTGGAGGATTATGTGAAGCCGTGACAACGACCGCACCTTCAAGTTCACGGTCAACCATACCGAAGTACACTACAGGCGTCGGCACCATACCCGCATCGAGAACATCGGTTCCCGTCGATCTCAGGCCCTCAATGAATGCATCAGTAATATTTTCGCCGTGCTCCCTGCCGTCACGGCCAACGAGAACTCTTTCGGCATCCGTAAATGTTCCATAAGCCTTCCCCACCCTTTCAGCTTCATCCTCTCCGATCTCTCCAGGGAAGCGGCCGCGGAGATCGTAGGAGTGGAAAAAGGAGACCATAACTGGTTAGAGATAAAAGATATTTTTACACGTTTCCTGTCATGGAGCTGGAAGTTCAGGGAAGATTCGAACCTGGAAAAGTAGAGGAAAGCATCAGGGATATCATCAAAAACAGCCAGCTATGCTCTCTCGCAACGATAGACGAAACTGATTCCAAAGCCCACATAGCCACAGCCTTCTTCGCGTTCGATGACTCGCTTAATTTCTACATCCTGACAGAACCGGAAACCGAGCACTGCCAGCATCTGGAGGAGAACGACTCGATCGCGCTCTCGATCTACGATTCCCGACAGGACTGGACCGATGACAAGCAGGGTCTACAGGTCTTCGGAACCGCAGAAAGAATTCCGGACGGAGAGGCTTCGGAAGCCCTAAATCTATACCTTAACCGCTTCCCTCCACTGGAAGAATTCGCCTCGAACACGGAGGATCTACAGGAACTCGACTCCAGCTTCTACCGCGTAACTCCCGAACGAACAAGATATTCGACGAGCCACGTTTCGGGAAGGAGACGTGGGTGGAAGTAACACTTATCCGATAGGCTCCACGAATATCTTGTCATGCCTTAGCTCCGGGATCTTCCTGTTACCTTTCTCCCTGAACTCGACTATAGACATCTGATGGAGAATTTCCAGATCCTCAGAGACCTGCTTTATATCCCTGTCAAGATGCCTCGCCAGGGATCGCTTGGAAGACATTTCCTTCTCCTTCAGCGCCTTGATTAGTTCCATCCTCTTGTCAGTAAGCAATCTCCGGGCATCCTCTTGACCGATGACGTAAAAGTCGTTGTAACCAGCCCTGACCAGTCGGTTGGCGAAAGATTCTTCAGATAATTCTCTACTCTTCAGATCCATAGTGCATATCACTTCTCCAGACTTATAATTATTGTGGTTTTACCACATCAATAGCGATACTATTTAGTATCTAAAAATGATATAAAGCATTTTTATCAGATTTCGGAGATAAATAGAACTGTGGAAACCAATACCGAGTTTCTCGGCGAGTTCGATGGAAAATTTTATTCTATTACGAGAAAAGTGGAGCCTTCCTTCCAAAATATCCAGAGTTTCTCGGTTTCAGTTCATTTTACAGAGCCCGAAACCCTGTAGGAATCGAGCAGACGGAAAAAGTTTGCCAGAAAGTTCGGGAAAAACCGGTAGCATTCAACACCAGTAACCTTCCAGTATATCGGTCCTCTCCCAGTACCGCTCCTGCGTATCCTTCAGGGACTCCTTCATGACTTTCGTATCGAGAGAGGTCTCCA
>CAZKLW010000090.1:0-1888 GCA_964553995.1 uncultured archaeon | reverse complement strand
AGTGGGCCGGACTGGACGTCACTTCAGTTAAAAGCGAACAGCTGAACAAGCATGGAGACGTCGAGCCTTAACAGAGCAAGAAACAGGCGGTGCAGTCTGCATCGGAATCGGCAGAGATGATACTGAGGATAGACGATGTCATAAGTGCCTCGGGCTTCTCCAGCGATGATGAAGGAGGAGGCGGAGGACCACCTCCAGGAGGAATGCCCGGAGGCGGAATGGGTGGTATGCCAGGCGGGATGATGTAGGCCCCGCCTTTACCCAACCTATTTTTCTCTTATCCTCTATTCTTCTGCTGTGAAACCTGAAATAGCCAGAGATTTTTTCCAGGGCCGCGTCGACGAGATAGCAAAGAATCTACTGGGAAAGCTGCTTGTGAACGAGGAAAACAGCTGCGGCGGCATAATCGTAGAGACAGAGGCCTACCTCGGGAAAGAAGATCCGGCCTCACACCTCGTTAAGGCAGGAGAAAGCAGGGGCAGGGTCTTCGAGAAAGGAGCGGGAACAGTCTACGTCTTCAAGATCTATCATCACGCCAACCTGAACTTTATCTCCGAGTACAACGGAACCCCAGAAGGAGTGCTGATCCGTGCAATTGAACCCGTAAACGGTATAGAAGAGATGATGAAGAGGCGTGAAGTAGAAAACAAGACAGAGATCACCTCCGGACCCGGGAAACTAACGGAGGCGCTTGCCATAGAAAAAGACAGACACAATGGCGAGAATATTGAAGAAAGCCCAGTATCCGTTTACAGGACAGGGAAAAACCCTGAGATAGAGGTTTCCCGCCGTATAGGGATCTCGGAGGCCGAAGACTGGCCTCTGAGGTTCACGGTTAAAGATAACGAATACGTCTCCGGGCCGCTCGAAAAGGATATTGACGAGAACTTTGATATCAACCATTTATTATAAATACGGGTATCAGGAATCTTGTACTGTTCAGGAGGATAATCTTATGCCCGACGACGAAGTTGAACTCTCAGGCCAGGAAACAGACGACTACGAGGTAGTACCTGTAGGACCCATCAGAAAACTTGAGAGAAGGCTGGATGAGGTGGAGAAAAAGTCTAAAGCAGGTGGAGCTGACGATGAACTGGTGCGAGACGTTCTCGACATCATGAAGTCTAACCAGAAAATCGTCAACGACATGACAGAGTCCACCCACGAACTCAAGAACTCCGTGGAAGACCTCACACACAAGATGGACTCCGTTGTCGACAATATGAACGAGTTCATGGATCTTCTCAAGGATGCGGCGGAAATGGATCTCGAAGGAGAGATCGTGAACGATATGCACACACAGATCGCTGATGCTGTGGGCGACCGACTTCAGGAAGTGGTGGATGATATGAATACTTCAAACCAGGAGATAGTATCGAACCTGGAAGAGCTGAACGAATCCATCAGGAGATCATACGCATCTGATAACAAGGGAGAACTGCTTTCCGGCCGGAATAGAGGGGATAGGTCGGGACAGAGAAATAGACAGGGAAAGCAGCGTGAAAGCTCGCAGGACCAGTCATCAGGGAATTCCGAGAGGATGAGAAAACTGAGAAAACGTTTCGAAAACTCGGGAAATGACAACCAGTAAAAGTTCGAAAGGTGTGACCCCCGTAATAAGCACCGTTCTTTTAATGACTATTGCAGTGGTGGCGGCTGCCACGGCATGGCAGTTCCAGAGCGATGTAATGCAACAGTTCCAGGACTCGGGGACTTCCGATCTTGAACAGAAAGAACTGAGGGATAAATCCGATATCAATATCGAGTTCATGTACAACAGTTCAGATAA
Organism: uncultured archaeon; assembly: GCA_964553995.1. GTDB lineage: Archaea > Nanohalarchaeota > Nanosalinia > Nanosalinales > Nanosalinaceae > CAZKLW01. Next base: position 99 of record CAZKLW010000090.1, on the reverse strand, counting down.
CGAGACCTTCATGAGCCTGGCTAATACAGGTTCCATCAATCTCGACATCGAGGCCGACAACGAGAAAAAACTCAGGATATTTGTGGACGGCGCTCCACT
>CAZKLW010000089.1:0-1891 GCA_964553995.1 uncultured archaeon | reverse complement strand
GAAGTCTCGAAGGCAACGGTAAGTAACGCGGTATCGGAACTTTCCGAACGCGGATTTATAAAACGGAAGAAAAAGGCGAACACCTACCTTATAGAGCCAAAAACGCAGAAAATACAGAAAGAAGCCGATAGCAAGGATCTCAAATAAAAAAATTGCTGCCTCTCTGTAAACTGGAGACGGAGTGACTGTCCCCGCTGGCAAGTATCTTTACGAGAACGCCGAGTGAGGAAAGTCCCGACACCTGGTAGAGAGCGGCAGCCTGAAAGGCTGTGGACCGGGAGGTCCAACAGGATTCCCGTAACCCGTGTAATGGCGGGGTAGGGAACTGAAAGGACAGCAGAAACGACACGTCTCCAGCATGGGATGAAGGTAGAATCACGGTAACGGCGTTGAAACCTGCGCCGTGTAGAAAACCTGACATCGCTGGAGGAGCGTTGAAACGAGGTCCAGCGCCGGGTGCAAGCCGAAGAGCGCGCCCGTCCGGTACAAAGGACGGGATCCGGGAGACCGGATAGTTAAATGCAGTCGTAGAAACAGAATCGGGCTTACTCCCGTCTCCACCTAACTACTTTTCAAGCTTTACTTCCAAGTATGGAACATGGCAAATGACGATCAGGCTCGGCTGCCTTCCTCACAGGGAGGACTGATAATGTACTTCGACGCCGATACAGGCTTTGAGATGGATCCAAAGACAGTCGTTGGACTGTGCTTAGCCATCTCAGCCACGATGATCGCCCTCCACGCCAGACTTTTCGCGGCTTTCTAGACCTCTCCATTTAAGAAATCTTGAGCGGAAATCTTTCTATACAGACCGGAGCCGGTCTGAAAGCGGTTGAGAGCCGAAGGCTAGAACGCCGCTTCTTTGATCAAACTTTAGGCAAAGTTTGAGCCCGTAGCTCAGCCCGGACAGAGCGCGAGGCTTCTACCGACTCCCGTCGCAGTCGACAGGACGGTCGCCTTCCAGAGAAGGCTCCACCGGTCTGCGGCCGGAATTTGGCGCGAAGCTACCTCGTTGTCGAGGGTTCAAATCCCTCCGGGCTCGAACTTCCATACGGCGAAGTTTGATCACGCCTTGGAAAGATGTCTGCTTAATCCAGGAACAATGAAAACGGAATCCGCCGAAGACTCAGAGCTGATAGTCCAGAAACTACCCTCGGATATGGGTATCCACAGGAACCCGAGAAAGGGAACCCTGAACGCACCGGCGAAGATTCTGGATGGCTTCGAGTTTTCCCGGAAGGTTCTCGTGGACGAGGTCTTCCCCAACGAGTTCGATCTTGAGGAGACACAGCAACGGATAGAAGAGAACACGCGGGAACTTGCGGGGTAGAGAAAGCCTATAAGATCGATCGGAGGCGATCATTCTGTCTCCTTTCCTGTCCTGAAGGCGCTGAAGCAGGAGTACCCGGGAATGCAACTGGTCTGGCTTGACGCTCATCTCGACCTGAAGGAACCTGTCGATGGTCACGTTTCCCACGATGTAGTGGTCAGAGAATTAATCGAGAGAGAAGTATTTGGAGAAGACGAGATCTGGATTGTCGACATAACGAGGATCGATGACGACGAACAGGAGTTTCTCGAGAACCATGATCCACGAGTGTTCAAATTTAACGAACAGGAAAGGTTTCAAAGAGAGTTCAATTCTAACGAACAACCTGTGTACCTGTCCGTTGATATCGATGCACTGGAAGGTATAAAGGGAACTGGTTACCCGGATGGTGAGCTTTCGATAGACGACGTAAAAGAAGTTATAGAGACTGTCCGACCCAACTATGCCGACCTTGTGGAGGTCGCACCTCCGCTGGACAGAGATGGAAAAACTGCAGAAAATGCGAGAGAGATCCTGGAGAATCTCTCGAACCAGCTCAGCCCTTGAGTTTCTCGTTCAGCA
>CAZKLW010000088.1:0-1942 GCA_964553995.1 uncultured archaeon | reverse complement strand
TACGTCTGCCTCTTCAGCTGCAGCCTTCTCTACCTGGTGCTTCGGCTTCACGCCGTAATCTCCGGCAAGAGAATCATCCACCTCGCCTGCCTCGACAGCTCCCTGGAGATCGAAGTCTGAGCTTGAAAGTGTCCTTCCCAGGACCGTTGCATGCGTGGTGAAGACCGCGGGACAGCTGAACTGGAAGAGAGCCGGTCCGGAAAGCCATTCGTGGAGCTGTACCACGGTACTTCCCTCGTGCTCCTTCTCCAGCATATCTATTAGCAGACCCACGGAATAACTCCATCGCAGGGAGTCATCAAACTCGATTCCTGCATTCATTGAATCAATACCGTGATGCTCCCACATCTCCTGCTTGATCTCGTCCACATTTCTCTCAAGTCCCGAGGGATCCACGAGTATACACCTCGGTGAACCGGAGACCCTCCACGCCCCGTAACGACACTCTATCCCTTTCTCCTCCAGTTCACTGAAGATATCTTCCAGGAACTCCGGGGTGTTCCGGGGTACGAACTCGTCACCCGCGTTTTCCTCATTATAGAACCCTACGGTAAGATAGCCGTCCCCGTAGTAATCCTTCATCTTGGAGGACTTGGATTTAAGGACCTGGTAGATCCCTCCAACCTTGTTAGCCACCTCAAAAGAGACCTCGATAAAGTTATCAGGAGCCATATACTCAAGCTTTTAATCCCGTGTATAAAAACCTGAATCCTATTCGTTTGCTACTAGGAGATCAAACTACTGGTTTTTTAGCAACTAGGAACTCATGAGGCGGTTATGGAGTACACGGTTTACGAAAACTTCTCGGAAAAGTCGGGAAATATTTCCAACCTTCACGGCTTCATGAACCGTTTCCTGGACACTGGCTTCAAGACAAAGTGGACAGGTTACTGGGCACCCCCCTACAAGTTTCTCGACTACTACGGCCTGAAGGTCAACGGCATCTGGCTCAACAAGGACTCTCTAAGGTGCGCCTGTTACGGATCCGGATTTCTCTTCCACCACGCAACCGACTGCCTCTCGATAAGGGAGAAGGTCGAGACACCTGATTCTCTTCCAGGGTTCAGGCTTTCGCTGGAGATATCCAACGAAACAGACCAGCAAAAGGCGGTTCAGACCGTGCTTGAAACAGGAATAGATATTAGACACAAATCCAGCGACATCGGCCCGGAAAAGTACGGCCTTGAGAAGGGAAAAAACAGGATTTCAGTTTCGAACTCAGGGAAAAAACTGATGATATCGAGCGAAAATAGTTTCCTTCTAGAGGGGCAACAGCACACCAGGGAACACTTCCCTGGAGAGAAACAGAGATGTTTCGTGCCCGGAAAGATGATCTTCAGGGAAGAACTTGACGCCGGAGAAACAGTCGAGATCAATATAGACTTCACTACATCCAGCGCCAGTTTCGGTTCTATAGAAAGCCGGGAACAGGATCTTGAACACGAACTTGGCCGCGCATTCGACTGCTGTATAGAGAGCATGGAGAACCTGGTATACGACAGGAACGGTAAAGGGATTATAGCCGGTCACCCCTGGTTCCAGGAGTACTGGGCGCGTGACAGTTACTGGACACTGCTTGGACTCATTGACGCCGGTTACTACGAGCTCTCACGCCGGATACTGGAGAACTTCGTGGGAAAAGGTCGTACAGGATCCGTGATACATCTGGACAGTGAAGATGATAGTTTCCCGCGGTTCGACGGGGAACCTCTTTTCGTCATCGCGGCCGACAAGCTTGAAAGACACTGGAGGATAAGCGGGAAGATCAGAGATGCACAGGAAAGACTTATGGAGAGACTTGTGATGGAACAGGATGTTGTAAGACACCACGCCAAGGCTTCCTGGATGGATACCCTGGAGCGGGAGAACGCCGTCGACATCCAATCGCTATGGCTTGAGGCGGCAAAAATTACTGGAGACTCTAGACAAAGTGAACTGGAGA
>CAZKLW010000087.1:0-2054 GCA_964553995.1 uncultured archaeon | reverse complement strand
AGAGATCCTGGAGAATCTCTCGAACCAGCTCAGCCCTTGAGTTTCTCGTTCAGCAACTCAAAGGCTGCGGTAGCATCTTCCTCGTGCAAGACAATGTGGGTATCCTCCCTGCAGGAGATCAACTCGGTCATATTGATGTCCCGACCGGCCAGAAGCGAGGAGATGTAGGCCAGAACACCTGGCGTATCCTCCAGATTTTCCGGGCTCTTGAGACTTATAATCACCTGATCTTCCATCTTTTCCCCTTTACATTGCTGACTCGATTCCTGTATGGTCGTATATCCGCTCCCTGTTTCAGCATGATAGAGACCTTCTTGATGTTCTTCTGACTTGCAGACCTGGACATTGTTCCGGAGTTCAATGCTGGTACCTGACATCACCTTACCTATATTAGTCCTCCGGGTCCTTCTCTGCTGCTTCAGATCCTCAGCATTACGCCTCAGAGCCATCTTCACAGCTTCGAAGCCACCGTCTACCTCTTCCTCAATCTTCCGCGCCAGTGCCGAGTAGTTCACAATTCCGTCAGCGAGCGCCTCCTGAATGTACGGTCGCTTCTGTACATAGTCCTTTACCTGCTCTGCTACCGACATACCTACCAATTTAGGATAAAATTTAAATATTTGTTACAAATAGTCCCAATTCTTTATATAGTGTTTAGAACAAAAAGTGGTAACACAAGGTGAACAACACAATGGCACAACCGGGAAAGCAGAAGGGTGGATACGAAAGACTCTGAAAACCTAGGAAAAGCTTCAACTACAGGTGAATGCGAAAGGAACTTTTGAACCTTCTTCTGCCCAGTTCGGGATGGAGGAAGCTACTCTGGTTAAGCCAGGGCAGGAACTGTTCGACAAGAAGCTTTACGTACCTGGTATCGATCTGGTTGAAGCAGACTTCAACGGAGGTGAGAAAAAGTGACCGGGGATTTCCCGTGGGACACAGCAGGATTAGGGGTAGGACCTGAAGTCGGGGATGGACGCTACGACCCAAACCCCGAAGTGTCCGACAACCCTTACCAGTTCGATGAACAACCTAAACAGGAAGGCTACGGTGAAGCCCTTCAAGAGCTGGAAGCAGGAACACTGTTCTAACCTCTCCCTCCTTTTTATTTCTTAACAGCCGCTATAACAGTTTCTTAAGCATCACGGAGGACAAGGTAAACATGGAAGACATCAAACAGCAGCTGGCAGAGGAGCTGTCAGAAGCGCTGGGGATAGAGGTAGCTGAAGAAGACATAGAAGTTCCGGACCCGGAACACGGAGACTTTGCCTATCCTGTTATGAAGGCGGCCTCAGAGCTCGACGAGAACCCTATTGAACTGGCCGAGAAGACCGCAGAAAAACTTGAATCCTCCAGCCTCGAACTGGTGGAAAATGTGGAAGTCGCGGGACCGGGGTATCTCAACTTCTACCTGGACCGGGAAAAATACGCGGGAAAACTGCTGGAAAACCTGGAACTGGGATTCAAGGAGAAAGACGAAAAGGTGATAGTTGAACACACCAGCTCCAATCCCAACAAGCCTCTTCACATGGGAACACTGCGGGCAGGAGTCCTTGGAGATACCATGGCCCGTATATGTGAATGCAACGGCTACGAGGTAGAGGTACAGAACTTCATGAATGATCTAGGTCGACAGATGGCCAAGGTCACGTATGGCTACAGGAACCTGCTCGACCAGTTATCCGAGGAGGATCGGCAGGAGAAAGACGATTTCTGGATAGGCGTGCTCTACTCGATAGCCGGAGAATATATAGAGGAAAACCCGGGGGAAGAGGAAAAAGTCGACGATATAATCCGGGAGATGGAGGAAAAAGGCACGGAATACGCAGAAATAAAGGACAAATTGGTTGAGAAAGCTCTGAAAGGCCAGTTGCAGACTGCCCACAGGGTAAACATCTTCTACGATCTCATGGTTTTCGAGCGAAGCATAGTCGAATACGGACTCCTTGACGAGGCCATGGAGAAGATAAAGCAGCTTGACGCAGTTTACGAGGTTGAGGAAGGAGAAGATGAAGGATGCCTGGTTATTGACATCTCCGATTACGAGGACAAAC
>CAZKLW010000086.1:0-2179 GCA_964553995.1 uncultured archaeon | reverse complement strand
GGGAAAACCTGGAGTTCGCGAAGGTGCGTGAAGTCGCGGAAAAAGAACCTGTGGGGGAGTTCGATGCGTTCGAGTACAATACCGTTTCGTGGGCCGACCAGGAGATGGACGCATCCGCCTGGGTCGGGAACCCTGTTCAGCGCAGCCTCTTCAACCAGCTGCAGGAACTTGAAGAGAAGGTCAAGAAGACCGACGATCCTGAAGTGCTTGAGGTCTGGAGAAAGTTCCTTACCTCGGATCATTTACACCACATCGCGCTAAAGTCTCTGGACGACCACGCCGTCCACAACTACTTCTCGTACTTCGACTCGCCCTTCCAGGGCTTCGCCGTCATAATGGAACACGTCATGGACTTCTCACAGGTAGTTGAGCAACGACTCAGGAAATAGACTTTAAGCCGCAGCAATCATATAGAAATATGGAAGAGAGGCTGATCCACTGGCTTGAGAACAGACCCTCCTTGCCAGACAGTCTCCAGGTATCTGGAAGGAAAGAAGGCGAAAATAATCACAATTACATACTCAAGTCCAGAAGTGAAAATTACGTTGTAAGAATCCCTAGAAAAGGCTCAGAAAGCCGCCTAGCTTCCGAGGCAGAGATGCTTGAATTTCTGGATGAAGAGGGAATCTCAAATGTACCGAACAGAATTCTTTACAGCGAGGAATACGAAGGTAGGGAGGTTCTGGTGGAGTCGCATGTGGGTGAGAGGGAACTACAGTCTGGAGATCTAAATGAGAGAAAACTGGAAAATCTGGCCTCATTACTGGCCGACATCCACTCCATACCTATAAGCAGCTACAACGACTTCTTCGGCAAATCAAAGCCTGAGAAAACCACGCTGGAAAAGGTCTACAGGGAAGACTTCCAGAAATGGTCTCAGGAACGCCTTGAGGAGTACCATAGACTGTGTGACGAACCTGATGAACGACTGGAAAAGTATAGCCCCAAGCAGAGAGAGCTGTTCGAGTCAGCTGATCTGGATGTTGAAGTACCTATTACCGTAATCCACGGGGATCTGAGCCACAACATACGGGGATCAGGCGACGATATCTATATAATAGACTGGGAGCTCGGGCGTTCAGGCTACCCTGTCCACGATCTGCTGTATTTCCTGCACCGGCAAGACCTCGACATGGATCAGAAGGAACATCTACTGTCCGCCTACAGGAAACATAGAGATCTCCCAGGCTACGAAAAGACGAAGAACATCTACCCCAAGTTTCTAGCGTTTAATGACGTTATATGGGCTGCCAACAGGATGGTTAAAAACAAAGGTGAGGAAAGGGAGAGATTCCGCAGTATGTTCGAAGATCGGATGGAAAGGCTTGAAAACGTCTACAGTAAAGACTAATGATCTATAGAAACACGGAATGAGCAGAGGTTGAGAAAGTAATTCCAGGGATCAGACAGATGCCAGGGAAGGAAATATCTCAGATTCAAGCTCGTAATGCTTTCTACCGAACATTTCAGCCGCCTGGCGCTCACTGATCCTCCTGTCAAGATCGATATCGAAAAGGCCATTTACATTCAAATCCTCGAATATATCCCTGAAAAGCGGGTAACTGGAAACCGCGTCCGTATCATTCGTCTCATCAAGTTCAAGGAAGAGATCCCTGTGGCTCCCGTAACCCATATCCTCCATGTAGGGAGAGAAATTATCATCAATAACCTTCATCTGCTCTCCCCTGTCCTCTATAGAGTATGAAACCTCCCATACAAGCGCCGCGTTGTCGGCCTCCATTATACGGCTCCACTCTTCATCGGTGACGTCGCCGACACCCAGGTAGGGCCAGAGAGATTCAAGGAACTTTTCCTCCATCTCCTTGTACCCGTTACGGTTGAAGGCCGATTCCACAACTATTTCAAGTACTTCAAGGCTTTCCTCCAGTTCTCCATTGGATTCAACATGGTTCCGGATATTCTGTAGGGCTTCTTCGGCGTCTTTCCTGTCCAGATCCATCGCCGCGGATCCCTGCAACCATTTCTTGATTGGCCGCGGGTAATCATCAAATGCCGCTGCCTCCCCCGAGTCATGGTGAAGGGTCTTGAGCCGCGTCTCCAGATCATAGCCCCAAAGCTCCGCTATAGCCTCAGATCTCAACGAATGGATGCCGAGCCTGAAAGGTGGCTCGGTCTGCGTGCTGTACCTGTACATCCGGGACTGGCCACGTACGATAGC
>CAZKLW010000085.1:0-2203 GCA_964553995.1 uncultured archaeon | reverse complement strand
GGTTACGGCTACCCGCCGATGAAGTACCTCGATCACTACCTTGACAGGGAGAAGAACTACTGAGATAATCATAAAAAAATTATAACCTAGAGGTCACATACAATGTCTGCTCAAGCTGGAGAACAAGAGAACTACGAACTCTCAACAACCCCTGAAGCCGTTGCCGAATTCTTTGCCGGAAGAGATGAACAGTACGAGATTGAGGTCGAAAGCGGCGCTGTGTTCGGCTATTTCGAGGACGGTGCTGGAGTAGCACAGGCTATACTCCCCTTTGAGAAAGGCGAAAGTGAAGACACGAATATTAAGATTGTAGAAACCGAAGACGGATCCCGTATAGTACTCACAGGCCAGTTTAGAAAGGGTTCTCTAACAAGAGGAGATGTACAGAACTGGGATCCCGAGGACTTTGGCGTGGAGTATGATCTAGATTATGATAAAGTGAGAAAATGGGGTCACGAATACCACCGGAGACACAATCCGGACGGCATGGGTGGAAATTCAGGTCCCGTCAATGTAAAAGTAGAGGGAGAAACCGCCATGAATCCGGAAGATATAAGGGCAGCGCTGGAACCAGGAGAGTAGTGATTTCTCCGTGAATTATCACCAGATCCCATTCTCAGAGGAAGTGTTCGAACCCTACAGGGAACTCCGTCAAATGGTAGACGGTCGTGAAGGAGAACAGATACCAGATTATCTGATCCGGGAAGAACCCAATGAACTCAACCAGTTCATCGAGGGTGTGTTACGGATTTACCAACTGAAGTGGGCTCCAGCAACTGTGGAAGGAAGGGAAGTAAAACATGGAGGAGCTTTCAATTCCCTCATGGGCGCGCTCGACCAGGATATTTCGGGAGAGGAAGAACTCAAGCAGTTCCTGAACAACGATCTATTCTAGCTCGAACTCGATCCTCTCGACATCTGCGCCCTTGGAGATTCTATCGGTTATCTCTATCTTTCCGATCTCTTCCAGGTTGTCGACATGGGTTCCTCCACAGGGACAGACGTCGTCTTCGCCAATTATGACGGCACGGAGCGGATCGATATGGTCCGGGATCAGGTCAAGGTTGGTCCTGCCCTCTTCCACCTCGGCTTCAAGCCGTTCCCGTGACATCATCTTTTTCTCGACCTCGATCTCCTCGGCAATCATTGCGTTCGCCGCGTTCTGTATCTTCTCGACATCGCTATCGTCGAACTCGACAGGCTCGAAGTCGATCCGGGAGTAGTCCTCGTGTATCTGGTTTCCTGCTGTAGTTGCGTTGTAATGGTCCAGAACTACTTTTGATATAACGTGCTGGGCAGTGTGCATCCTCATGTGCTTGTAGCGGCGCTCCCAGTCGATCTCGCCGTGAATCTCCGTTCCAGATTCCGGCAGCTCCTCACCTTCAACATAGTGGCGAATTTCGCCGTGCTTCTTCTGGACATCCACGACCTGGAGAGTGTTTCCGTTCCAGGAGATCGTTCCGTGGTCGGCGGGCTGTCCGCCACCCTCCTTGTAGAAGAGCGTCCTTTCAAGCACTAGATAGCCATCGTATTCTTTTTCAGGAGTCAGTTTTTTCTTTTCGACCTCAGAGTCGAACTCTTTATCGTAATCGTTGTCCGGTAGGTAGAGAAGCTCGGCCATGAAATCTGAATTATCCTAAGAAGTTAAGTGGGTAACGGAAAAATAAAGAGAAGATATGTGGAAGCCAAAGTCAAAGACCTGCTTTAAGCTTCTACGACGTTTGTAGCCTTTGGTCCGCGGTCGCCTTCTTCCTGTTCGAATTCGACTTCTGTTCCTTCGTCGATAGAGTCGCCTTCCAGTTCACTAACGTGGAAGAATACGTCGTCGTCCAGTTCATCGGTCTCGATGAATCCAAAGTTCTTTCGCTGCTTGAACAGCTTAACTGTACCTTTCAAAACTAACACCTCCTTGAATAAAGAAAGAGGCGGGAAGAAGCTTTATATACGCGACATCAAGGCATACAGCAGTTTCCCGGGTGGTTTAAGAAGCTTTTTGCACCCCGTAACTAGTATGGGCAGAGTAAGACAGACCTACATAAAACGGCTCGCAAGGAACCTGGTGGATTCGGATCCTGAAAGGTTTTCCGACGACTTTGAACAGAACAAGGAAGAGCTGAAGGAGACGGAAGAGTTCGAGTCCAAGAGGCTGCGGAACCGTGTCGCGGGCTACATAGTCAGAGTTGTAGATAATAGAAGAGAGTAG
>CAZKLW010000084.1:0-2233 GCA_964553995.1 uncultured archaeon | reverse complement strand
TGCTTCGAGGTCTGGAAGGTTTTCTCTGAACTGCAGGTGTAGACCTCTCCATCTTCGATTATCTTCATCAGCCTCCTGAGCTTCCTGTAATTGAACTGCCTGTCAAACCCAACAACGGCGGTTTTAGCCTCCTCCGAAAAGTTTACGTCCTGTTCTTCAAGCTCCTCTATGAGCCCTGATTCTCCCGCTATATAGGCCTCGCTGACGTTTTCCTCAGCCAGTTTCCTTCCTGCTACGTATCCCGAAGTCAGTATCTCCTCCTTTTGAGCGGGAATACCGAGGGATGTCAGTTTCTTTGCGTAACCTTTCCGGGTGAGCAACGTGTTGTCTGTATGGAAGTACACATTTTTCCCGGATTCTCTGAGAGAGTCGACAAGATCTTCGGCTCCTATAACCGTGGAATTCCACCGGATGAGAGTCTTTCCCAGGTCGATGAAGAAGTTCTTATGGTCTCTGAGTTCCATATCCCTGTTTTCGACTCAAATTTCTTATATTCGTCCGGAAAGAGGTTTTAACCTTTGAAGTTTGAGAACTTTCCATGCCGGGCATACGCGAGGCGGCTGAAGAGCTCGACAGGAATACTGATCGGCTTGAAGAGCTCCGGAGGAATTTCAGTAAAATTGATGGTATATCTACAGGCGCATCCGTGAGGGAATCATTTCTATCGAAAGATATAGAATCCGTGGATCCTTCTAAAGTGGCGGGAGTCGATGGCGGACTGCTTAAGAAAAGTTACTCTACAGGTGATGTCGTCGTCACCAGAGCGGTGGCAGCTATCTTTAGTTATGGGGAGGACGCCAGTGTAGATTATCTACCTGAGAAGGCGCCGGAACCCGATTTCCATGTCTTCGAGCCCGAAGGGGCGGAAAGCATTGAGAAAAACGCAGAACTGGAAAGGTCCAGGGCCGAGACACGGATCGCTCGGGAAGCACTGGAAAAGGCGGATACTGTTCTGATGGATGGTTCAGTGGTGCCTGCTTACGTCGATGAGGAAGGTATAGAAAGCTACAGCAAACTTTTCGAAAAAGCGGAGAAAGGCTCTCTCGCAGGTGTTGTGGAGGATTCCTACGGTTTCAAGCTCTCCAGTATCCTGGAGGAAAAGCTGGGACTGGAGATCGGAAAATTACGTGATACGCTGATCATGGACTGCATACTTGAAGCAGGCGAAAGGAGCTTCGTGAGGAAGTACTCCGCCTCTCCTGTAGAACACCCGGTGTTACAGGAGTTAGAGGATCGGCACGCGAACAGACTCTACACCTTCTACGTCAAGCTTTCCAGCCGCGACCTGCCTTTAAGGATCGATTACTATGGGGAAGAGTCCGATGCCAGCGATATAGCCGGTAAGCTGTTGAAGCTAAAATCTTCCCGTTCATATACAGTTCCCGCACCGGTAGTCGAGGCGGATAAGAGGGCAAAGATACCCCAGGAACAGTTAAAGCGGCTGGAAAAACGTTTCTCGCCCGAGGCCAGGAGACGTGAGAGAAGGCCTTTTTAGGGATTATTTAAATCAGGAAGAGAATTTCTTTAATAACGTGAAACTGGATTTCGGAATGCTCTCTCGGCCTCTAAAGTGTATTTTAATCGTGTCCACAGTCCTGTTGATGGTTTCACCTGCGGCTTCCACCGAGGTCGAGTCAGGAATGATATGGATAAACTCAACCGGTGAGATAGAGAAAAATATTGGTTTCAAACCCGACTACATAGAGTTCATCTCAGCCCAGCAGATAGAGAAACCGAACTTCCATGAAAGCGATCCAACTAACAATGACTGTCCAGACAATGTAAACGGGTGGTCTGAGGGATCTGTCATTCTCGGCTCTTCAGATGTCAAAAAACAATTTACTATAGGAAACTTTCGCAACTCTGACAGCACTAACGGTCACAGGGTTGCTGCTTCAACTGCCAGCGTGATAAAAAATCTTTACGTCAGTCAGGATGCCAACCTGTGCGGCAGGACCAACATGACCGTGGTTGAACCTCTCAGCAACGGTTTCAAGGTCGATGTGGTTGAGAAATACAATCAGTATAATGAGATAGTGAGGTTCAAGGCTTACCAGTTCCCTGACAACATGGACTTCACTGCAGGGATGGTCCAGATCACTTCTGACGGCGTCAGAGATATTAGCGGATTAGGTTTTCAACCTGCAAATATACATATAAGGGGTGCGCAGCAACTCACGCAGAAGAACGGGAACATAAAGTTCCACAAGAACGATGATGGAACTGAAGGGGA
>CAZKLW010000083.1:0-2251 GCA_964553995.1 uncultured archaeon | reverse complement strand
TGGTCGTGGAAGAACGTAACTGTACCTTGCATAAACTAAAACACCTCCTCTATAAGAAGGGATTAGGGGCAACACTTATAACTGGATGGACCGATCCTGACCCTCTATATGAGCAATTCCCCCATATATCATCCTCCGGCATCCTTATAACATTTCAAGCCAGTTATTACCTGGAGGGGATTAATCTATGAATGAAGAACTGAGAGATAAACTGGTTTCAACTTGTAGAGATACGGCCAAAAGCCTCGACATGGCGCAGAGCGGATCGCGATGGCTGTGCGAGGTCACCAGGGTAACTATCTCCAGCCGCGGCTCCAAGAAGTACCAGTTCTACATCCTTGACAGGAACTCCAGATACGAGTACGAGGCCGAAGCCAGTATAGATAACGACGAGAACGCTGAGTGGAGCGTTAGCCAGGTACAGTAATGAGCTGGAAAACCAGTTAGTAGCTGTCTTCACGGGTTTCAAGACAACGGAGTATCGCTCCTTCACCGAAGCTGTGAAGGGCATGATAACTATCCGTGTAACTCCTGAAACTGTTCAGGTACTTCACTAGATCACCTATTACCTCTTGCTTGGCTTCTTCAGGTGCTTCCTCAAAATTTCTGTAATCAAATTTTACAGCTATTCACAACCTTCAAACCTTATTAGATATCTTCTGAACCGCTTACATGTCTACCCCGGGGTTTTCCCACTTCCAGTCCAAGCCTCTTCCTTGCATTATAAATGGAACGTCTTGTAGCAAGCTCCTCATTGATTTCATCAATATCCCAGCCCCCAGAAACAGTAAGGCCAAGGGCCACGCATACAGCTGGAGAGCCTCCCCTCTCACTGTAACGTCCTGCGAGCTCAAGACCTTCCTCTTCCAGAACATCTACATACCGGTCATCAACAAACTCCCTGAAAATCTCCTCGTAATCCAGATCCACTATTTATCACCTATCCACCGGTAGCTAACCTCCCAGCTTTTTAACAACTCTTACGAAGAGCTGTTAAAATCTATTGGCCTGAAATCCGAAAGATCGAACTGGAGCGTTTTATACTTTTCAACCATGAAAAACAGGTAATGGCTCCGGATCTAGACAGTTACGAGTTTCAGGGAGACGAGTTGCTTGACCGGCTTGACGATCTAAATGCGGCGGTGGAAACCGCTGGCTACCATATACAGCTTTACCGGGAAAAACTCCGGGTTAACGGATTCCATGTCCCGGATGAATACTACCCGGACACTCAAGAACTGGATCACACGATGGAACTAGTGCAGCAGACCCACGAGGAACTCGACCAGCTTTTCAGGCAAGAACTAACCAAGTTCCCTATCGAAACCGTAGCCGAGGACTCGAACGGAAACCCGGACAGATCTGTCAACTGGATGAAAACCGAGGCGGACAGTTACAGGGAGATAGTTGAAGCACTGGAAGAGATAAACCTGAATCTATCAGAACGGGAACCCTGGCTCGACCATTCACAGGTACCATCCGCCATAACACTGGTGGACTACTCCGACGAACTCATCGAAGCCTACAGGCGGCTCGAATCCACTTATCGTCTGGCGGAAGAAGTAGCAGATGCCGGAGCTGGAAAGCAATAATAGTTTACTGATCAAAGGATCAACTTGATGAAGGATAAAATCAAATCAGCGATCTTCAACGAGTTCGGTCGTGAACCCGGAAAAGTAGAGAAGGCAGCCGAGGGCTTGAAGCACGAGACCTACTTTGTTGAAGTCGATGGAGAGGAGTACGTGCTCCAGTTCTTGGGCGAGGAACGAGAAGACCACAATGCGCTCAGCCATTGCCTTGACTGTTATCGGCTGCTCGAAGATGTAGTACCTGTGCCTTCAATTGTAACGCCAGAGCCCAGAAAAGTTGAAGGTCACGAATACACGGTGGTCGAAAAACTTCCAGGCGGAAACGCGGAGCTCGAAATTACACCTGAGAAAGTCTTCAACGCCGGTAGAACCCTGGCCAGAATACACGATTACATGGAGTTCGAAGAAGCTGGGTGGATATCCTTCGAAGACGAAGTAACAGTCTATCCTTTCGAAGAGGGAAGTCTAAAACGGAAGATAATCTCTGACCTTGAAGAAAAAACAGAGGTATACCGGAAAGAAGGAATGAAAGAAGTTGCTGCAGTTGTACAGAAGTTTATAGACAGCAAAATAGGTGGGCTACCGGAGAAATTCGTTCCAGTGATCTGCCACGATGATTTCAGTCCTGACAATCGGAAGAGCGTCGTGTAGGGAAAGAGTGT
>CAZKLW010000082.1:0-2255 GCA_964553995.1 uncultured archaeon | reverse complement strand
AGATCCAGTATCATATAGATGCTCATAACCCCCAACAGTGCGAACGCAGCTGGCGAAACCGTCTCGATAACTCCTGTCAGCGACTGCTGGAGAAGAGTTGAGAATACCAGGCCGGTAAGAAGCATGAAAGTCAGTACGCCTAACACCACAAGGGAGCCGAAAAGCGCGTAGGTCTTCCTGTCATCGCCCGTTTCAAGCTGGTTCGTAAGGTACGAAAGGAAGCCGGGATAGAGAGGCAGCACACATACCGCTGTAAGAGGGGTCAGGACACCCAGAACAAACGAGCCTGCGACCTCGGTGGCAAGCCCCATCTAGCACCCCTTCTTTATCTCTTCCTGGAGTTTCGAGACCGGCTTGACGCCGCTTGGAAGCTTTCTTGAACCATCCTCACATACCAAGACAACCGGGGCTCTAGGAGCCACGGTAACTTCACGGCCGAACTGGTTCACGAGATCCCGGATCATTGAAGAAGGAGCAACCGAGTACCTCCACTCAAATCCGTGCCTGTCGAGATGCTGCTGGATCTTTGCCTCGTCCTCGTTGGGATCCGTGTTGAGAGAGACCGACCGGACGTCCGTGTTCTCATGTAACTTCTGGACCTCTAGCTGCTGTTTTGTACAAGTTGTACACCAGACCGCGAAGCTCTCCACCAGCACCGGTTTCTCGAGTTCCGATACCGTGTAGGTTTCGCAGCTCGATACATCTACTAGTTCAAACTCCTTCCAAGTATCCGCATCGCTATTATCGACCTCGATGTTGCATACCTGACCACCACTGTCATTTCCGATCAACCCCAGTGCGCCCACGCCCGCGACTATCAGGACTAAAACGACGACTGCAGCGTACTTCTGTCTCGAACTCAGTGATTCAAGCATCCAGTTCATCCTTCTTTTCAGCATACATTAAAGCGGTTTCGATGAAGGTGGTGTGGGACCACGTCAATGGTGCTACCGATTTTCCCTCGCCTGTAAAAGGATCAACCTGTTCTGGTAGAAGGCCGGTTTCCAGAGAATTATCGCAGGTCCAGTGCATGTATTCTTTTGCCTCCTCAAGTTCTTCAGTATTCCGGGCGTTTTCTATAAGGTGCTGTGCGACCCAGAGAGTGCAGATGATCCACGGGTTACCGGGAACTCTTTCAAAGTCCTGGGTAACATTATGGTAGTAGTCACCCCTGTACCGGGCGATCCCTCCAGTTTCGGTATCAGGTGATAGATCATGCTGGATCGCATTCATAGTGTTCCGGAAGTATTCGTCTTCTTTATCCACGAGACCAAATCTTTCAAGGAAGAATAGCGGTGCTGAAACCTCGTCAAGTTTTTCGCCTTCTTGAATGCCTCGGACATATCTATCTGTATCATCCGATTTCAGGTTTTCCAGCCCTTCATTCTTTATTTCCCCGGCTCTTGCCCGGTATTCTTCACCGTCTTCTCTAATTTTATCGGCGATTTCGGCGGCGGCATTGAGACCTGCGTAGACTGATGCAACGGTAAAGGTTGAGATGTAGTGTTTTTCCTCCCAGAGATCATAGCTTGGCTTCGGCAGTGAAAGCTCCTCGTCGAAGTAGTCATGCATGAAATCGGCGGCGGGCTTCACCAGTGTCGACCATTTTTCCTCCAGTACTTCAGTTTCGCCCGTCTCCTCCACGTACCTGTTGAGCGCCCAGACGGTCAATGCGGTTTCATCCTCCTGTATTGGCAGTCTCCTGTTACCTTCTTCATCAACCCAGGCATGCCAGGAGCTACCCAGTGAACCATCGGGATTGTACTTGTGGAGCAGGTATCCCTCCGGTTCAATCGCCTCCTCGGCGAAATCGAAGAAAGGCTTCACCAGATCCGGATAACCTGCCTCCGTCATCGCCTCGGCGACGAGTGCGGCATCCCGGGGCCAGACGTATCCGTACTTGTCCTGGTTGAACTCGAGGTTGGTGGAGTCGTTGGCTGCTGTTATCGCCCCATTATCGTTGGTCTGGCCTCTGACAACAAGGACCGAGCGCTTGAACTGCTCGCTTACATGGTCGTCGAGATTCCCGATTTTCGCATCGGTTTCCCCTATGAAGCCGCGCCAGCACATCTCTGTCTGCTCGAAAAACTTCTCGATACGTTCTTCGACCTCCCCGTTGAGTTCCAGCACTTCATCCAGATCCCTCCCAGTGTTGATCCAGTAGTATATCTTCTCCGATTCCCCGGCTCCAATATCAACCTTTATGCTGATGACAGACTGTACGTCTCCCTGGGCGATAGGATTCTGGTTGAGCG
>CAZKLW010000081.1:0-2293 GCA_964553995.1 uncultured archaeon | reverse complement strand
TAATACCGTCACATGATATATCCTCGACTTCCTTGTCGTTCATGAGTGGCTGGAGCTTTCCAAGGCCCGCGAAGTCCCTGTAGGCGTAGTAACGTATTTTCTCTCGCTGCCTCTGGCTAAGTGATATATTGTACTTGTCAACGATGAAGTCTATCTTCTCTGAGAGGTATTCCTGCGCTTCCTCGGTCTCGAGACCGGTAAAGTCGATGTCGAAACTTCTCTCCAGAATATCTTTGATCTTCACCAGTATCTCTTCGGTACCGGGATCCAGTTCAGGCTCAATTATCCGGTATTCCAGTTCTCCTTTATCTTCGTTCCAGGTGATGTATGCCCAGGCATAAACTGTCTCACCTTCTTCCGGGTTTTTCGGGATCAGCGGGTATGTAATATCGACCTCTGTCAGGCCTTTATCCTCGTCTTCTTCCCTGTGAACCATCTCCGGGCGGAACTCTCCGGGAGTTGGCAGCTTTACACGGGTTTCATCCTTTACCTCTTCTTTATCTATCTCTTCTTCCTTCTGTTCTCCGTACCTTGCATGCTGCAGACTCTGTATTAGTGATACAAATCCTGAACTCATCAGTTAGCCCTTAAAGTAAAATTGTCTCCGTTTTTGAATACTTTTACGTCTCCCCCTGACACGCTACCGGTAAAATGGTAGTCCGATAATCCTACAGGAGAACTGTAGCTCTTTCCCGGTGTGAGAACTCTTACTTTTTCACCTAGCGCAACTGTATACTCCCGGGATCCTATGTTTTCCGGTAGATCAACGGCTTTCGAACCTGATTCAGTATACCTGAGGCTGTAGACGGTTGAAATAATCTTTGATTCCACTGCATGGGCCTGCTGTTCTCCCGCCCTGTCCATTACTCCCTGCTGGTAGTTTGAGAACGCAGTTATACTTCCTATCGCCAGTATGACTCCGAGACCTACCGTGGTCACGGATTCGACAACCATGTACTGTCCTTTCATGTGATCACCTGATGTCGACAGCCACTTTTTTTCTGGTCAGGGAGAGATCACCTAGACCGGGAATTTCCAGGTTTGAACGTGACTGGCCTTCTGAAGCGATGTTGAGCCTTACCTCTCCTGAAGCTGTTTCCCGGCCTTTCGAGATCAGGTCGATGGCCTCCATCCTGGGTTCTCCCTCGGTTTTCATATTACGGAACTCAATTCTGTACTGGACGACTGAAGAGCCGCCGCCAGCTGCGGTTTTAACGGCTATGACGCCCTGAACGGTTTCTCCTTTAAGCGAGAAATTGCCGGCGGCAATCGAAAGATTCTGTCTCTCATTTCCATTCAGGAGTATCCATCCTCCCGGGGCGTATGGCGCTCCCGGAGTATTGGTGAAGATATCGATGTAGTCCTGCTCGGGATTAACCTCTATTCTTCCGTCCCGGGTGTTGATAAGGACTTCCTGTGACCCTCCCTCGTTGGCGGTCTGCAGGATAGCGGACCTCAGGTTTTCGACACTGGTTTCAAGATCTTGGAGCTCCGCCTTTCCCTGCTGCTTCTCTATAAGTGGGGTCCCCCATATGTAGGCGACAGACACACCTCCGAGCGTGATAGTGGTTATCAGGACCATCGTAAGCGCCTGGGTCTGACCCCTGGAGAACTCCATACCTAAACTGGCGGGAAACTCGAATATAAAATAACAGGAAAGGAAAAAGGAAGGAAAAGTGATCAGCAGAAGTCCGAGGCACTGCTGGCCGGCGAACAGGTATGGGTGAATGACTTCGTGAGGCTGCCTGCTGAAACAGTTAGTCGGAAGCTCACCGAATCACCGCTTGAAGGCCATTCAATACTCGTATCACAAGCAACAGAGTTACTCGAATTCAATTCATTGAACACGTTGAAGGAGTAGCTACCGAATGCACTGTTTTTCTCGGTGCATTCTGTTCCCGTTGCACCATCATATCTGTTTGTAAACTGCGACCAACTGACCCATTGATTTAGGTCGTCACTTTTGTACTCCATCTGTAGCTGGCTCACGTTGTAAACACCTCCACCGGAGGTCTTTTCTATGACGAGACCGATATTATTGCTTGTTTTTTCGCCACTCATCGAAATTTGTAGATTCTGGACCTGCTGGAGGTTCTCACCTGTCTGCTGCGCCTGATCGCCTCCAAGGAAGTCCTGGACGGTTCCCCAGAAGACTCCAACGGCGCCAACGGTTATCAGTAGCAGAAGTGCGATTGCGATTACAGGCGTTATACCCTTGCGCGTCTTGTCAAGCATTGATTATCCTCTGTATAGTCGATTTTCTCTGCTCCTTTAAATAAGTTTAACAGGAGTC
>CAZKLW010000080.1:0-2337 GCA_964553995.1 uncultured archaeon | reverse complement strand
AGAAGGAGTTAAGTTCTGTGTTGGTTGGAACTGCACCCGCGGCACCAACCGGACTTTCCGCGACTTCATGAATTCGAATTGATTTCTAGAAGTACTGATGAGAGGATTTTTTCGGAACTCTCAAGCGCTATCAATTGCCGCTGGCACCTACCGGAGCCTTTCGCTTGATCAAACTTAGCGAAGTTTGCGGGGGCGAGGATTCGAACCCCGGAACCTCTACAGGACAGCGCATCTGAATGCGGTTTTCTCTCGGAGAAAACCGGTCGAAGAGCAAAGCTCTTCTCGTACCTCCAACCTTCACTGATCGCTCAGGTAGCAGGTATCCTCAACGCTGCGCCTTTGACCACTTGGCTACCCCCGCTTGCCTCCTGCCATTTGTTTATTTTTCGGGGGTTGGCAAGAGCTTCTTGGCTACCCCCGCTTTAATATTAAAACAGGTGTAGAAAACCTTTTGAAGTTCAGACTTTGTAGCAGGCCCTCATATAGGTGATGCCTTCTCTTGAGACTGTTGAAATAAATTCATCGGGTTTCAGGGAGAGAAAATCTTCGGAGCCGTATTCTTCCGAAAGGTATCTGCGGAACTTATCTCTTTCCTCCCGCCACTTTGGAGATTCAACTACTCTGTAAACTGTCATCAGATCATACTTGTCATGGTGAATTTCTTCAGGAACGGGGATTTCCAGTTCTTCAGGATTTATAGGCTCGTCTACTTTTCTAGCGTCTGCCAGCCAAGTACCTGCTTCTCCTTCTAGGGCTTCTGACCCAAGATTCTTTACGTCTTCCGCTGATTTCAGTTCTCTGTTTATTTCTCGGAAATTCATTCTCTGTAAATCCATTCTTCCTCGCGGTATTTATTAGCTAGCTGTTCGGCACGATCCCTTTCTTTCTCGTTCCAGTTGGCTTCTTTCCAGTCCTTGTGTTCCAGGAACTGGAGTTTCAGTGCCTCCTGTGTTTCCTGGAAGCTGGCGGCGGATTCCTGCCTCACGGAAGTTACCCGCTCCTCGAAACTTTCTACAGGTTTGTCCGAGAGTTTGTCTTCTCTAGGAGTAAGGTAACGGAACATCTCTTCCGGATCGACACTGTAGAGCAGGGTGCCGCCCACGTAAACCGCACCTTCCTGCCTCTTTAACGTAGCCCCCGATATCTTCCCTTTGTCGGTCACGACATCGTTTATGAGTTCGTGCCGGGCCTGGATACTGATCCTTCCGAGAGCCTCTGCGATGACACTACAGACTTTTTCATAGGTCCTGTTGACGTCCTCGGTGAAGTAATCCTCTGGAGTGACTAAACCCCAGGTTATCTCTCCTCCTGGGGTCAGGTAGGTTGTACCTCCGCCTCCCTGCCGTCTCACTATCGTTACACCGTCTTCCCTCGCTCTTTCCAGATCAACTTCGTCTTTCACGTTCTGGGATCTGCCCACGTTAACACATTTCCGGTCCCAGCCCGCGAGAAAAATCAAGGGATCGTTTCCGTTGCCTACTGACTCCATAGCCGCCTGGTTCAGACCGGTCTTGAAGTACGGATCGTATTTCTGGAAGGGAATATAACGCCATTCCATCAGTAATCAGGATTCTTCTCTTCCACACCTTCAAGATGGTTTTCATGCCTTGCCATCAGGAAGAAAAGGTCGCTCAGGCGGTTAATATATGTCAGAAGTTCGGGACGCAAGTACTTCTCCTCTTTTAGTTCCACGACACGTCTCTCAGCTCTTCTGGTTACTGAACGGGCAAGATGAAGGAGAGAAGCTACTTCGGTGCCTCCCGCCAGAACGAAGTTCCTGGTTGGAGGTGTTTCTTCCTCGTACCGGTCACAGAGCTCTTCGAGCCTTTCAACATCTTCTCCGGTTATCCGGTGTTCGGAATCCATGTTGGCGAGTTCCGCCTGCATCACGTGCAGCTGGTTCTGGATCTCCTCCAGTTCGTCTTTTTTCCTCTCACTTTTAGAACTCGCGACCCCGATCACTGAGTTAAGCTCGTCAACGGTACCGTAAGCCTCCAGCCGTCTCGAATCCTTGTCTATACTCTCTCCGGAACCAAGATCGGTCTCGCCTTTGTCTCCACGACCAGTGTATATCATGACTGTGTTACCGGTTCAAAGCTTAAACCTGTTTTCGCCAAAATAATCCTGTGAAGCTCTACGAACACGAGGCAAAATCTCTTCTTGAAGAATACGGCCTCAATGTTCCGGATGAGGAAGGCGAAGAGTACGTTGTCAAGGCGCAGGTGCTCGCGAAGAACAGGAAAGAAGATGGCGGGATAAAGTTTGCAACGGACAGGGGGGAGGCCGAAAAATTATCGGAGGAGATGAAAGGCCAGAAAGTCAACGGTCATGAGGTCT
>CAZKLW010000079.1:0-2399 GCA_964553995.1 uncultured archaeon | reverse complement strand
CGAGACCCGCCCATACCACGCGTATGTAATCCGTAGAGGGAAAGGCTCCCACCCCCTTTAGCTCCGCTGTGAAGGGTCCTACATCCAGTGACTCCATCGCGTTTTTCACCTTTTCCAGCTCTTCTACATCGATATCTTCGAAGAATTCCAGTGTTACATGCATTTTTTCGGCAGGAACGGTGTTGAAACCCAGGTCCAGTCTGTCCCGAACCCTTAAGAGTTCTTCCAGAAGTTTCTCGTCCTCTATGTCCACGGCGGAGAAGACGCGCGCCATACAAGTTTTTAATACTCCCTGACTCATAAGTTTGTAAGGAGATATATATGGCCAGCAAACCGCGCGGCGAAGAGCTTTTGGGAAAGACGATTGTATCGGAAGAACATGGAAAAAAGTTCGGTGATGTAGAGGATCTTTCTTTCGTCTCCAGCACAGGGGAACTCATGAACCTTCTTGTCACCAACACCACCAAGCACCTGGACGAAGTCAAGCTACAGGAAGACCAGAGAGGCCGTTATATAGTACCTTTCTCGGCTGTCAGGAGCGTGGGCGACTTTGTCATAGTTAGCGAGGACGACATCCTCTAGGAGCTTTCCTCTTCGGAACCAAGTTTTAACTTATTCCAGCTACAAGGTTTAAACGGTGAGCTGCAATGGTCAACACAATCACGCTGGAAGAACTTGAACGTAAAATGGAGGAAAAGGACGACTTCGTACTTATCGATGTCCTTGGTGAGGATCACTTTGAGGAGGGTCATATCCCGGACGCGGTGAATATCCCCCTGGACCAGCTCGGGGCCGAAGCCCTCAATAGATTTGACAAGGATCAGGATCTGGTGGTCTACTGCGCTTCAGAATCCTGCCAGGCCTCCCCTAAAGCCGCCGAGAAACTTGAAGAACTAGGATTCAGCAATGTTACAGACTTTGAGGCCGGAATCAAGGGCTGGGAAGAGGGAGGACACGAGGTAGAGAGCTAGAGGTAGGAGTTGTCAAAGAATTCCTCTTCCAGTACTTCTACTTCCCCATCTTCTATCGCTGCCAGAGGGATGTATATATCGCAGGAATTGTTTTTAGTCAATCTTATATAGGCTAGACCTGTCCCCCTTATCTTAGGTACCTCGTTACGCAGAGAGTATTCCCGCCTGATATCTGTGAGTACTTCCCGGTCCAGCATATCGAATATCTGATCGCTTGTATGTTCTGACGAATCCGCTTCGAGTTCGTTGGCCACTGACACCTTTAACATTTGGAGATTTTGGAACCTTCTTATTATAACTTGGCCGCGCAGTTACCGTTTGACACCAATCATCCTTTGTTTCTGGCCGAGAATGTTGATTGTGTATGTCTCCACTTCTCCCTTTGCCTCCAGCAGGTTTAGGCAGCGATGAACATCTTCCTCCGTGAAATCAAGTTCGCTTGCTATGCCAGGAACCGATGGCTTTTGACCCCGGGATATCATCTCTCCAGCTTTTTCCTTAACTTTCTGAGACCTTTCCATACCAACTGTTTAAACCCGGACGGAATAAATAGTTTCCATGGATGAAGACGAAACTCTTGAAGAGCTTGTAGGCCAGCTGGAGCTGACTGAACAGGAGTTTAACAGGATACGGGATGAAAACGCTACAGGCTCTCTCAGGGATAAACAGCAGAGAGCCGAGAACCTTCTTGATGAGATACATCAACAGGTAGATTTTTTACAGCAGCAGTTCAATCGAAACGAATAAAACTTTTTAATGACCTGAATAAAACATGGTGAACCCAGAATGACAAGAAGACTCAGGCGCGATTCCTTCGAAGACGTATTCGGCCAGATGCAAAACTTCTTTGAGCAGTTCCAGGAGATGGGCAAGGACCTCGGCCAGAATATTATAGGGATGGTTCCAGTGGATATTCGGGAGGAAGGCGACGATATAGTTATTAGCGCCGATCTACCCGGTGTTTCAAAGGAAGAGATCAACCTGAAGGCCGACGAGGAAACCGTCCAGATATCCGCCGAATCCTCCCAGGAACTCCAGGAAGAGAACGAGAAATACATCCGCAGGGAGCGCTCTTCTCGACAGTTCCACAGAACGGTTTCCTGGCCGGAAGAGATTGATCCTGAAACAATCCACGCCCATTTCGAGGACGGAGTGCTTGAAGTAAGGGCCGAGAGAGTAGAAGGATCCGGCAGAGACATAGAAATCCAGTAATCAAGCTTTAAGCACGTTTTTCTCCCCTTTTTCTATTTCTATTTCCGCCCCGAATCTTTCAAGCACTTCCAGGTTGGTCTGTACGTGACCGGTTACGGATGCTACAGATACCTTTCCACCTGTTAAAGCCAGAAATACCATCAGCTGGTCCGCCATGTATCGGTCAACTGCGGCCGACGAGGAGTGAAACTCCCTGAAATCTCTTACGGCTTCCTG
>CAZKLW010000078.1:0-2558 GCA_964553995.1 uncultured archaeon | reverse complement strand
CTATGGCTTGAGGCGGCAAAAATTACTGGAGACTCTAGACAAAGTGAACTGGAGAGGGGTCTAAAGAAGTTCATGGAAGAAGACTATATGCTCGACCACCTGGGAGAAGACGCACCGAAGACTATAAATCCCGCTGTCCCCCTAATGCTGGGCCAGGTGAACGAGAAAAGGGCGGAAAAATACCTCAAAAAAATCAATGCCGAGTTCTCCTCCCAGTACGGCGCGAGAACCCGCTCCATGGCAGATCCAGGCTACGAGAGCGACGGCTACCACACGGGATCAGTTTGGGGGCTGACAACGGGATGGGCAGCAGCCGCGAACCTCAGGTACGGGAAGTACCGGCACGGACTCAACCTGCTCGAAAGAATGGTCAGGTTCCTTGACAGGAACCAGCTGGGAGCCCTGCCGGAAACCGTGGACGCGGAAACCGGTGAACTACTTGGAGCATCTGAACAGGCCTGGAGCGCGGGAACATTCGTACACGCCATCGACTCTTACCTCCTCGGTATACATGTGGAGAACGGAGAAGTCAAAATCGATCCCGCGGGGCCGGTCAGCTGCGAGAGACGGGGCAAGAGGATAGGCGACACCACACTTGACCTAAAATTCACGGATGGAAACGTTGAGATCCTGAACGAGCCCGGAATCAGGGTCAAACACTAAAGTTTTATTCCAGCCAGGGAAACCTAGTACAATGCTTGTAGTCAACTTCAAGGCTTACAGCGAGGCGGCAGGGAAAAAAGCCGAAGATATTTCGCGGCTACTGGCAAAAGTAAAACGCGAAACGGGGAAAGAGATAGTGGTGGCTCCACAGAGCGTTGACCTTCAGAGGCTGAAGGATACTGAAATACCTGTTTACGCCCAGCATATCGACCCGGTGGAACCAGGAAGCCACACCGGAAGCGTTCTTCCAGAGACCGCCAAAGAAGCCGGGGCATCAGGAACCCTTCTCAACCATTCCGAGAAACGGCTTGAGGAAAACGTGATCGAAAACGCAGTTGGAAGAGCCCGGGAACTTTCCCTCACCTCTATAGTCTGTGCCCGGAACCCCGATGAAGTGGAGAGCTACTCCGGTTTCAATCCTGACTACGTTGCTTTTGAACCTCCCGAACTGATAGGCGGTGAAATCTCGGTTTCCAGGGCGGAACCGGAACTGATACAGGAGGCGGTGGAGAGATCCTCAGTCCCTGTACTCGCGGGAGCCGGGATAAAAACCCGTGAGGACGTGGAGAAAAGCCTGGAACTAGGTACAGAAGGTGTCCTGGTGGCCTCAGGGATCGTGAAGAGCGAAACCCCGGGCAAAAAGGCGAGAGAGCTCTGCAGAGGCCTATGAATGGCTGGATGGAAAAGTACAGGGAGGCGGCGAAGCTCGCCCAGAGGGAAGCCGTGGACGTGATGACCGCTTTCGCGGCAAATATCGATGTCATATACGATCTTGAAGACCTCGATCTCGAGCTCCCGGAGACGGGCAAAGATGTCGACCGGGTCGGAAGCATGGATGAACTCAAGGCGGCGCTGAAGCAGTGCGTTGACAGGGGAGAGAACAGGGAAAGAATCCTGGACTTCGATCCCGGCATCGAGGGAGGAAGGGAAAGAGTCGGGGGACAGGCAGCCATTATGGCGAACTTTCTCGCAAATATCGGTGACGCAGTTATCTTCTATACGCCCCTTCTATCCGAAGAACTCGCGGGAAACATGAACGAGAGGATACTCTTCCCCGTCGCGGAAGACGGTTTCATACTGAAGAACGTAAAGGATGTAAAGAATACCGATCAGACCAAGAAAAACCTGATATTCCAGTACTCGGGAGAGAAATCCGGGAGAGTCATATTCTCCTCGAGGGTGCCGGGATTCGGACCCTACTTCCCGAAAGGTGTAGAGCAAAACTTTCCTGGGATAGACCGGGACCTGGACCGGATGCTGCTCTCGGGATTCCACAACGTCGAGGGAAACAGGGAGGCCAAGATCATGAAGGCCGCTGGCCAGCTGGAAAAACTTGATACGCTGAAGCACCTCGAGTTCGTCTACAAGGACCGGGAAAGAGCCGAACTCGTGGTCGACCACATCTTCCCTCCCGTGGAAAGTATAGGTCTTGACGGGGACGAGATCCGGCATCTGGCAGAACTGCTCAAGCTTGAACCACCCGGAAACGAGCCCTCGCTCGGGGAAGTATTCCAGGTGGCGAGACACCTGTTAGATGAGTACGGGATGGAAAGGGTTCACGTCCACACCTACAGCTTCCAGGCAACTGTTACTTCACCGGCCTACCCTGTGGAGAACGAAAAAGTACGGAAAGCCATGCTTTACAGCGAACTGGCGGCAGTCGAAACCTGTGGAACCGGAGAATTCCCCACAGAACTCGAACTCGGGATGGAGGACAGGCATATCCATGACCTCGACGACCTTGAAGACTTCCAGGACTTCTTCTCGCTCGAAAACTTCGTTGAAACCGGGATCGCAGAAGTCAACGGTTACAGGATAGCCGCGGTACCGACCATCATACACGAGGAACCAAAGAGGCTTGTAGGCCTCGGGGACGTCATCTCGGCGGGAGCGTT
>CAZKLW010000077.1:0-2568 GCA_964553995.1 uncultured archaeon | reverse complement strand
AGTTAACAAGGGAGTAAATCTGGATCTTGAAGACTTTGGAACCCAGATTAGGAGCCTGGATGAGCTTTACTCCATTATTCCATCCACGCTGGAGACGCTTGAAGAGGTAAAGCAGGAGGTTGAAAAGCTTGAAAAAAGGTTTGAGGAAGAGTATTCTGAGGAATACGGTAGTGCCGAGGAGTTCAGGGAAGAGATAGGTTTCGAGGCCAAGCTGGACAGGAGGATCTTCATGGAACTGAAGCAACTTCCACCACGTCTCAAGGTAATAAAGGAAAATCTGGACACGGAGCTTGAGAAGGTGGAAAGAGATATATCAGGTGTTGAGGAAGGCGATTATGTTTCGCCCGATTACCAGAGTAAAATAGCTCCAAGTGTTTAGTAGTACAATTGATCAAGCAGAGTGAAGCCCTGGTAATTAAATTTATTTTCGATAAATAACAACTGCATGGTTGAAGCCCGGTATATACTGGAAAGTGATGTGAAAACGATCTTGGATGATGAAGAGGGATCCGTACCCTTCCGCTTTCCCTCCAGCCGCGAAGGTCAGAGGCTTTTCACTGATTTGACTATGGCCAAGGAGTATCCAGAGAATCCAGCACCATACGCGTACGCTGTTAACCTGCTGGCGGAAGATTTTGAGATTGAAGCCACTTACGGTCTTCTGGAGCAGCAGAAAGAAGGGGTGAAAGTGAAAAATTCAGTCAATCTCGTTGAGGTGGCTGGTGAAAACGGCCCTACCTGTCCTGCAACCGGGATGTTCTTTGCGACGGTAACGGGAGGAAATCTTAACTGGAAAGGAGATGGTCGTGCGTACCTCGAGGATTACGAACCTGAGGACTACCACGGCTGGATAGATCTTGACCTGGAGAGAGTAGAGCCGGAACTTGCTGAAATAGAGCCAGTTGGATCACGCGAATTTACCGGAACAAGTTTCGATAATATGGATGGAAGTACAGTGCCGTTCTTGGAGTTTGGAGATGCCAGAATTCCGAATACTGGGAAAAGCCAGAGACTCTGGAAGCTTGCCATGGAATCCTTCCATGAAGCCCTTGAAGAGGGGGAATATCTTCGGGGCCCTCCCCCTTCCTACGTGAGGAACCAGATGAGGAATGATGAAGAGATTATGGACGCTCCAAGGATTCTGTCCGAAATGATTGAGGAATCGGGAGAAGATTTGAAGGCGGATTTCGAAAATGGAAGGTTAGATTTTTACCTCGGTGAAGAATATGTAAGGGTGCCTGAACAGGTGGCCCTTACTTATCTGATCGAGAGCGGAGATGAACTCCTGGTTACGGATAGTTTTGTAGGGAGAGAAGGTTCTGTGACCGGAATAGTAGATACAGAACTGGAACCTGAAAATGATCCGATCAGCTATTGAGGGTTAATGTTTAAAGTCCTGAAATTGTTTTTCTCTACATGTCGGATCAGAAAGTATCCAAGAACCAGGAGCGTTTCGAACACAAGGTAAAGACTAAGGAGGCCTTCAAGTCGGAGAAAGGTCTTTCAGAGGAAACTATAAGAGAGATCTCCAGGCAGAAAGATGAACCTGAATGGATGCTGGAGAAGCGGCTCCAGGCCTTCAGGCATTTTGAAAAGCGACCCATGCCGGACTGGGGTCCGGACCTTTCCGAACTCGACATCGACCGGATTACGCCCTACCTGAAACCGGACGCGGAGCAGTCCCGTGACTGGGAGGACGTACCCGATGATATCCGGGAGACCTTCGACCGCCTGGGAATTCCAGAGGCCGAAAAAGAGTCGCTGTCAGGAGTTGGAGCCCAGTTCGAGTCCCAGGTCGTCTACCAGAACATGAAGGAGGAATGGGAGGAGAAAGGCGTAATATTCTGCGATATGGACGAGGCGGTACAAGAACATCCTGAACTTGTGCGTGAATACTTCATGAACCGTTGCGTCCCACCGCAGGACAACAAGTTCGCTGCCTTACACGGAGCGGTGTGGTCGGGAGGCTCCTTCGTCTACGTTCCCGAGGACGTCGAAGTCGAGATTCCTGTGCAAGCCTACTTCAGGATGAATTCGAAGAGCATGGGTCAGTTCGAACACACCCTGATAATTGCGGAGCCGGGCTCGAAGGTGCATTACATAGAGGGCTGTAGCGCCCCGCAGTACACTGAATCCAATCTACACGCTGGATGCGTTGAGGTATTCGTCAAGGAGGACGCACACGTCCAGTACTCCACGGTCCAGAACTGGTCCAAGAATACCTACAACCTGAACACGAAGCGCGCCAAGGTCTCAGGTGACGGTGTCATGGAGTGGATTTCAGGTTCCATGGGTTCGAAGGTGACTATGCTGTACCCCAGTTCTCACCTCAACGGTGAAGGCGCCCGGGCCAACCATGTGTCTATCGCCTATGCGGGTGACGGCCAGGATATCGATACGGGGGCGAAGGTGTTACACAACGCGCCCGAAACCTCCAGCACGATCGAGTCCAAGTCGATCTCCCAGGGTTCGGGGAGAACCAACTACCGTGGACTGGTAAGGGTTCCCAAGGGGTCTGAAGGCTCCAAAATCTCCGTTGAATGTGACGCACTTATGTTCAGCGACGAG
>CAZKLW010000076.1:0-2571 GCA_964553995.1 uncultured archaeon | reverse complement strand
ACCGGTTTGGTGTTCAGAAAGAACTCTTCCAGGTCTGATTCCCCCATTCCCCTGTTGAAGCTTTTAATTTCCTTGTTTAAAAATTCCTCAGGTTCCTGGAGCTTTTCCCCTGTTCTGGCCTCCCTTTTGTTTATATTATTCACGCACCAAAACCGCAGCAGGAGATAAGAAATGGAATTCTCAATTTCGAAGATGAAAGAGATAGTAAAAGAAGAGGGAGATAAGAGGGTTTCAGAGCCCAGCGCACAAGAACTGCGCCGCATCCTCGAAACATTTGCAGGAGACGTGGCTGAAGAGGCTATAGCCGTAGCCAGAGAGGATGAGAGGAAAACGGTGCGTGCAGAGGACATCAGGGAAGCCCTCAAGTGAAAACTCTTATTTTTCTTTTCTATCATTAGTGATTTAAGGCTTGGTCATCGAGGCTTGAAGTATGGACCGCGACCAGATCATTGAGGAGATCAAGGACGAGGCCGGCCTCGACGATGACGAGATAAAGGAAGAGGTCGAGGCCAAGATGGAGGAGTTCTCAGGCCTCGTATCGGAAGAAGGTGCCCTCCACCTCGTCGCAAAGGAGAATGAAGTAGAGATAGCTGAAGCCGCAGAACAGGAGCTCAAGATCGGGAATATTGTTCCCGAGATGCGGAAGGTCGACGTGAAGGGGCGTGTTCTAAATATCTCAGATGAAAATACTTTTGAGCGGGACGAAGGTGAAGAAGGAAAGGTACAGAACATCGTTATCGGGGACGAGACAGGTACCATAAGGTTGACTCTTTGGGACGACCAGACCGAGATAGCGGAGAAAGTGGAAGAAGACAATGTTATAGTTATAGAGAGCGCCTATTCCGTGGAGGACGACCGTGAAAACGCCGAGCTACGACTTGGAGATTCCTCCCAGGTCAAGCTTGGGGACCAGGAAGACGTTCCCGATGTGGAGAGAAGCGGAGGTTCCTCCCAGGAAACAGACATACGGGATATCAGCTCTGAGGGTGCAAATTATATTGTAACAGGCATGCTGATGGATGTATATACCAGCAACCCCTTCTACAGGATCGATCCGGAGACAGGAGATACCGTAAGAAAGGACGATGACGGAAACTACGTAACCGACGACGGGAAAAAGGTAGATGATCCCGACCACAGGCTCGCGGTATCCGGGGTCCTGGATGACGGTACAGGAAACGTACGCGCAGTCTTCTTCGGCGGACTCGCACGGGAGGTTCTTGGAATTGACGAGGAAGAAGAGAAGGAGGGAGATATCGATGCGGTCGAGAAGGCGGCAGAAGACGTGATAGGAACGGAACTCGAGATAGAGGGGCGTTCAAGGTACAACGATTACTTCGGTAGACTGGAGCTTATAGCAAACAGTGCAACGGAAATAGATGCAGGTCAACAGCTTGAAGAGCTTTTGGCCCAAATGGAGGCTTGAACATAATGGCAGAAGAAACCGAACTCGAGGATATATCCGGCGTGGGAGAGAAGACCGCCGACAAGTTGCGGGAGGCCGGGTACGACGATCTGATGTCTATCGCCACAATGAGCGCTGGAGATCTTGGAGGCCTCGCGGACCTGGGGGAGAAGAAGGCCCAGAAGATCATAACCTCGGCGCGGCAGAAACTGGATATAGGTTTTGAAACAGGGAAGCAGAAGTACGAGACACGCAAGGACATGAAGAGGATCTCCATCGGGTGCGAGGAGTTCGATGATATACTCGGTGGCGGGGTCGAGACCCAGGCAATAACCGAGTTCTACGGGGAGTACGGGAGCGCGAAGACACAGATTGCGCACCAGCTGTCGGTTAACGTCCAGCTACCGGAAGAAGAAGGCGGAATGGAGCGTGGCGTCGTATATATCGATACTGAAGACACGTTTATACCGGAGAGAATTGAGCAGATGACCGAGGGTACAAGCATCGACTCCGAGGAAGCACTTGAGAATATTCATGTGGCGAGAGCTTTCAACAGCGACCACCAGATGCTGCTCGCGGAAGAGGCGCAGGATATCTGCCAGCGAGAGGACATAGGATTAATAGTAGTGGACTCGCTTACCTCACAGTTCCGGTCCGACTACGTTGGACGGGGAGAGCTGGCCGCGAGGCAACAGAAGCTCAACAGGCATATGAACACTCTCCTGCGCCTGGCGAACTCCCACAACTCCGCGGTGGTGGTCACCAACCAGGTGATGGCTAACCCGGACCAGATGTTTGGTGACCCGACAAGCGCGATAGGCGGACATATTGTCGCTCACAATTCCGCGGTCCGCCTCTACCTGAGAAAGTCGAAAGGAGATAAAAGAATTGCGAGACTCGTGGACTCTCCCTACATGCCGGAAGCGGAGGCAGTCTTCAAGGTCGTGGACTCCGGGATAGTGGGTGCCTGAATAAAGTATATAGGTTCAGCGAGTGTTCAATATATACAAACACTCAATGCAATTTAACCAGTTTTCAATGAAGCCTCTATAACAAAGGTCCTTTATACAAAAATACGAAAACGTGGTTTTCAGTATATCCTTGGTGCTTCACCAAGGGTAGACCAGGTGGAAAAGCATAGTAATAAAGAAGGTATATCTTCGTAG
>CAZKLW010000075.1:0-2603 GCA_964553995.1 uncultured archaeon | reverse complement strand
ACAGGTATCTTTCTCCTTCCCTCGTCAGTAGTGTCGAGCTCTTCTTTCAGGCTGATCTCGATCTCAAGCTGCCTGAAGTCTTCCGCCTCGTGGAAGTCCATTTCGAGCTGGTTATCGGACGTGGGTTCGATCCTTACTTCTTTCTGACCTTTGAAGCTGAGACCTACGTCTCCATTCCGAATTTTTTCCGCGAAATTGTCCAGGAAGTTTGCGAGTTCATCGTTTGAGAACTCAAAATCTAGCTCTACCTCTTCCGTTGACATATGGAGTTTTTCACCTGTAACTGTTTTATTAATTAGGTCACTCCAGCCGTCTTGAAAGGAAGTGTTCCTTCTCCTCAAGCTCCCGGATTGACTCGATCGCGAAAAGGTACGCGGTTCCAACCATTACAAGTCCCAATGCGGCGGGCTTGAACTCTACCACTCCCACTAGAGGGAGAAGGTTGGAGATTATGAGCAGGGTCCCGAGAACAAACAGGGTGAAGGATATAGCCACTTCCTGGTTGGTCGTCATCTTCTTCAGGCCGAAGCGATCTTTTTCATCAGTCATCTGAAAACACCTCCGGTGTTTTCTGGATTCGAAAACGCAATGCGTTTTCTGTTACAAGAAGGTTCTAGTGAACCTTCGTATCCAGAAAATCTTCGATTTTCAGTCATTTGAACTCAGCTCTTCTGGGTCGATTTCACGGTTTTTGGGGTCGAAAGCTGAAGGCAGATGTATGTGATACATTCCCTCTCTCTTCCTTATCACAAGAGGTATCTCTTCGAGCAGCCGGGAGACGTTTATGGTGTAAACGCCCTCTTCCTCGACCCTTATGGAATCTAGGTCGAACTCGAATTTAATGTTTTCCCGTTCCTCGACTCCTTCAGCTACCATCTCCTCAATATTCTCGGTTACTTCTGCTTTTTCATCTTCCGAGATATCTGCGTCCTGCTCGTACATGAAAAGCGATGAACCGCAATCGCAGCCGCTTATAAGTTCCTCGGAGTCGTCTTCGTAAAACTTTCCGCAGTTCATGCACCTGTGGGGCACGGGCTACACCCTGTTTTGGCCGGAACAGAAAATTTCTGATTTTCTCATTTAACTCGCCTCAGGAATCCTCTTCCAGTTTGGCCAGGAAAGATACGGAGTCCTTTTCTTCCTTGATTTTCTCCATTACCCTTGCGTTGCCTACAATTGTCAGGCCGCGACGGTATTCCTCATTAAGAACCTTGTCGTAGAATATCTGTTTTACCTGGTCGAAACGGGAGCCGTAGGCATCGAGCCCCAGGAACTCTACACCGGGAAAGTCGTCGTCGACCTCCTCCATGGAGTTCTCTATCAGTCGCCGTTTTTCCTCTGGCGTCCATGCTTCTTCGAGCACTAGGACCGCATCGTCCTTGACCTTTTCCAGTATGAACTCTAGCTTGTCCTCGAAGCTGTCATCTGTGATGCCATCCCTTGAGAGAAACTCTATTGTAACTCCGTCATCGCTCATTAGCTCAACCTTTCGATTATTTCCTCGTAAAGTTTGTCGATATTGGTGCCTTCCTTGGCGGAAATCTCAACTACCGGGTGCTGCGGGAAAGCATCTCTTACGCGCGAAGTATCTGAATCTTCGAGATCAACCTTGTTGGCAAGTATAAGTATCGGGATATCCTTTGCCTCCAGATTTCCGATTATAGTTACGTTAACCTGTGTATACGGGTCTTCCGTCGAGTCAAAGATAACCAGGCATGCGTCTACATCATCAAGATACTTGATAGCTTCCACTATACCTTTAGTGGCTTCTTTTGCCCTTCCTTTTGCCTCTTCCTCTTCAAGGCCGTGTTCCGTGAAGTCCTTGAAATCAACATTTGTCGAGATACCTGGCATATCAAGCAGGTTCATCTGGACTGATCGACCGTCCGCCTCTATCGTGACCTTCTCCTTCTTCTCAACTGCCCGGGTTTCATGCGGAACCTCGGATACATCGCTCATTTCTTCCCCGGTAAGATCCTTCGATATCTGGTTCGCCAGAGTGGATTTTCCAGCGTTTGGCGGCCCGTATATGCCTATAGAGACGTCATCCTTTCCGGCACTGCTGAAAAAGTTGTTGAAGAGCTCTCTTAACCTGCCTATCATTTTGACACCAGCTGATAATAACTCCGTATCGCAGTTATAAAAGCTTCCCGATTGCGGGTTTCACGGTTTACAATAATAAATGAGCCGCGAACAAACGGAACACATGGAAACTGAGAAAGGAGTCATGATCGCCGCATACAAGGAGTCCCATGGAGGAGTACGTTACCTGGTCCTGAAGAGGAAAAAGAACTGGGAGGGCTGGGAGCTGCCGAAAGGAAACCTTGAAAACGGGGATTATAGAGAAACGGTAGGAATCGAGCTAGAGGAAGAGGCAGGTATAGAGGAGGAACAGATAGAAAGCATCCAGGACCTGGATGATACCGTATCCTGGGAGTACGAGCGTGACGGCGAGGAGAGAAGAAAGGAGTACAAAGTATTTTTTGTGAAGGTCGGATCTGATGCAACTGTAGATGTCAAAGGGAACCCTCATGAGGAGCACGAACAGGGTTTCTTCCTGGGATTTGATGATGCCCGTGCGCTTCTGACTTACGACAACAACG
>CAZKLW010000074.1:0-2670 GCA_964553995.1 uncultured archaeon | reverse complement strand
CACGCGTTCATACCATCTGCTGGCGATCCCGAGATAGTAGGCTATCCATTCATTTGCTATTATTCCCTCTTCCACAGCATCGCCTACCGTTGTCTCGATCTCCTGTCCGTCCTCCTGTTCTTCCACAGGATACAGTGTCACCTCGACATCTTCTACTTCCTCGAGGTCGGGCCGGTCTTCTTCAGGATCGATAAACATCTCGAGCTCTGCCTGTGTCAGCTCCCTTACTCTCACTAGACCCTTCCTTGGAGATATCTCGTTCCGGTAAGCCTTCCCGATCTGTGTCACACCGAAAGGAAGCTGGTTGCGTGCGTACTCCTTCCAACGTGGAAACTCGACGAAGATTCCCTGAGCCGTCTCCGGCCTGAGGTATCCCGGGTTCGAGGATTCGGGACCTATACTGGTCTCGAACATCAGGTTGAAACCCTCGATTTCTTCGCCCGCCAGGGAGTTTCCACATTCAGGACATTTCAGATCATGCTCTTCGAAAAGCGCCTCCAGCTGTTCCGTGGAAAATGATTCTGCTTCTTCTATTTCAGTCTCGTCCTCGACAATATGGTCGGCACGACTGCTCGAACCGCAGTCGGGACACTCTATTATCATGTCATCGAATCCTTCGAGATGTCCCGAAGCCTCGAAAACAGCTTCAGGCATCACGGTCGGGGCCTCGATTTCCATGTTATCTTCCTTGACGACGAACCTGTCCCGCCAGAGATCCTCTATATTCCGCTTTATTGATGC
Source organism: uncultured archaeon (assembly GCA_964553995.1). GTDB lineage: Archaea > Nanohalarchaeota > Nanosalinia > Nanosalinales > Nanosalinaceae > CAZKLW01. The sequence continues at coordinate 1,929 of CAZKLW010000074.1, read as the reverse complement.
ACCAACAGGTCCATAACTGTAGAAACCTGAGGTTCCACCGTGGATTTCGTTGGAGGGTACGAAGAATCCACGCTTCCTTGCCAGCTGTGTCAGTTCATCTCTGGAGATCTGGAACACCCCTTGATTGCCATTATAACCACGTAAAACCGGTTAACTGAGGAATCTTATAAAACTGGCATACAGCAGGAAATCCGTGAATTTTTTGGTGTTCGAAAAACCATTAAAAGAAGCATAATACACCGTAATATTAGGATGGAAGGACTTGAAACCGTAGAAGTTGAGGGCAAAAAAGTCATTCTCAGGACCGACATTAACCTTCCCATAGAAAACGGTGAACCCCGGGAAACGGTCCGTTTTAGGAGGTACATGGAGACCGTGGAGGAACTCTCCCGTCGTGGCGCAAAGACGCTGGTGGTAGCTCACCAGGGGCGTCCCGCCAGGAAGGATTTCCTGTCGCTCGAAAAGCACGCTGGCCTCATGGATGATTATCTGGACTCCAGTGTAGAGTTCATAAGATGTTTCTTTGGCGACGAAGTTGAGGAGGAAGTCTCGGCCATGGAAAGCGGGGATGTCGCGCTCCTTGAGAACATACGTTTCCTGTCCGAGGAGCTTCAAAACGCGAGCATCGAGACTCACAGCCAGGATGTATTCGTCAGGGAGATAGCGCCCCATTTTGATATGTACGTTGATGATGCCTTCTCCGCAGCTCATAGATCCCATGGCTCCATGGTAGGGTTCACCCATCACCTGGATTCCTATCCGGGACCTGTAATGAGGAAAGAACTCCGGAACTGCGGGAAGGTAAGGGATGAAGTGGAGAACCCTGTACTAGTGCTCGGAGGTGAGAAATCGGCGGATATTGTCGGCATCCTGGAGGAGATGGTTGACCGGGCAGAAAGAATACTTCTTGGAGGAATACCGGGAGAAATAGCGCTGATGGTGCAGGGATACGAACTCGGCCGCAAATCTGGATGGATAGAGCAGAAGGGCTTCGATAAGGGCCGCGAAGAACTGGCGTCGATCCTTGAGAAACACAGCGAAAAAATCGAGACTCCGGTGGACCTGGTCACAGATTCCGGAACCTATCAGGCTTCCGAAGTTCCAGAAGAGGATAAAACCTGGGATATCGGACCGGAGACCCGCGACAAGTATTCAGCCATCATCAAAGACGCTGAATCAGTCGTCCTGAAAGGCCCGATGGGTGCGTTTGAAGACTATCCGGATGGTTCCCGGGCTGCACTTGATGCGGTTGCAGGATCGGAAGCATACACCGTGGTTGGCGGCGGCCACACTTCGTCGCTGGTTCAGCGCTTCGGACACGAACTCAACGAGTTCGATCACGTCTCTATAGCGGGAGGTGCCTTCGTCCGTTACATGAGTGGCGAAAAGTTACCTGCGGTAGAAGCATTGAAAAACTAGGAACCATTTTTACTTTGAAGTATGAGAGTCGAGAAAAGGGGCGAAGGAGATCCATCCATTACTGTTACAGGAGCGGTTCATGGCGATGAACCCTGCGGGAAAAGAGCTATAGAGAGGATTCTCTCGGAAGACATTGAGTTTCTGGAACCGGTTCAGTTCATTGTTGCCAACGAGATAGCGCTTGAGAAAAACCAGAGATTTGTTGAGGCTGACCTGAACAGGTCTTTTCCCGGCGATGAAGAAAGCGACCTTTACGAGGAAAGGCTTGCTGTGGAGTTGCTGGAGGAAGTGAAGGATACCCTGGTGCTGGATCTCCACTCGACCCGTTCATATCCGGAACCCTTTGTGAATTTCTCCAGGCTGAACAGCAACGTGGCAGGTATAATCAGATCCGCGGGAGTCGAGAACGCAGTTCATTTTCCCGAGGACGCGGGAGCGATGAACGAGCACATCGACGGAATCGTGGTTGAATGTGGATACCAGGGAACCGATCAGGCCGCGGAGAACGCC
>CAZKLW010000073.1:0-2670 GCA_964553995.1 uncultured archaeon | reverse complement strand
GTGCTGCACGTTCGGGGATCAGACCGATATAGAATGGTACCAGGCACATGACCTTGACCTCAGGATCGCTATCGATGAAAGCGGCACCATGACGGAAACCGCGGAAAATTACGAGGGAATGTCGACTGAAGAGGCCCGGGAGTCCATAGTTGAAGACCTGGAAGATGAAGGATACCTGCTCGACCGTGAAGAGATCAACCATACCGTCCAGGTCCACGAAAGATGTGACGAGAGCATCGAGTTTAGAGTCTCACGGCAGTGGTACATAGAGCTGCTGGACCGGAAAGAGGAGTACCTGGAAGCCGGGAGGAAACTGGACTGGTACCCGGAGAAGATGTTCACGCGTTACAAGCACTGGATAGAGGGTCTTCAGTGGGACTGGTGCATCTCCAGGCAACGAGACTCCGGCATACCTTTCCCGGTCTGGTACTGTAAAGAATGCGGCGAGGAAGTACTCGCGGAAAAAGAGCAGCTGCCGGTCGATCCTCTACAGGACGAGCCACCCGTGAACGAGTGTTCAGAATGTGGGAACACCGAGTTCAAGCCTGAAGAGGATGTCCTCGACACCTGGGCCACGAGCTCCCTTACACCTCTCATCAACGCTTACTGGAGCTGGAATCCAGAGGAAGGTGATTACGAACTCGAACGAGAGGAACTCTATCCTATGGATCTAAGGTTTCAGGCACATGATATAATCAGTTTCTGGCTGTTCCATACAGTCGTCAAGTGCTACGAGCATACAGGAGAAGTTCCATTTGAAAAAGTCATGATAAGTGGTCATATTCTAGATGAAAATCGGGAAAAAATGTCAAAGTCGAAAGGCAATGTCACAACTCCGGACGAAGTGCTCGCGGAGTATTCTACAGACGCAGCACGGTATTGGAGCGCAAATGCATCAGTAGGAGACGATATGGCGCTCAAAATGAAGGAGATAGCATCGGGAGAGAAACTTATCAGGAAGCTCTGGAACGCCTCAAAACTCGTGGAGAAACTTGGTCATGAAAACATGCCTGAAGTAGACGAAGAAGAACTGGAAGGTGTCGATCGATGGATGCTGGCGGAGCTCGACGAGACAGTGGAAGAGGTTACAGAGAAACTGGAGAACTACCGCTACTCGAGGGCGAGAGACGCTTTAAGAACCTCATTCTGGCATACATTCTGCGACGACTACCTGGAGATCGCCAAGCAAGGGCTGGAAGAAAGCACTGATCTGAAGACAGTTTACACACTTAAGAAGGCTCACAAAGCATTCCTCAAGATGTGGGCTCCCTTCATACCTCACGTAACCGAGGAAATCTGGAGGGATATGTATGACGACGAGAAATCAATTCACAGGGCCCAGTGGCCAGAAACCTCTGGAATCGATGCAGACCTTGAGGCGGGCGAGCGGGCGATGCAGGTCATCTCCGCCCTGAGAAAATACAAGACCCGGAAACAGCTATCACCTACAGCAGAACTTGAAGAGGTTGAAGTCTACGGGAATATTTCTGGTTTCGAGTCGGCTGTAAAAGAAGTCATGCACGTCAACACACTGAAACAGCTGGAAGGGGAACCTGAGGCGGAGAAAAAGGTGGTTGAAATCACCCTGAACTACGAAAAAGCCGGACCGAAGTACGGCGACAAGATCCCTGAAATCGAGGCTGCCCTTGAAGCCAACGAGTGGAACATCGACTCGGGACGCCTCCAGGTCGCGGGCGAACACCTTAAACCCGAGATGTTCGAGGTCGAGGAGGAGAGAAGCTACAAAGGTGAAGGAGAGATGCTGGAGACTGAAGGAGTTCTGGTGATCATAAAGTGAGGATCGGTTTAAGCGTTAATCCCGAAAGGGACTACCCAGAACGTATATCAGAACTACCTGACTGGTGCGAATTCGTTGAACTCGCGATAGGTGAAGGGCATAAATCATTGGAACAGTTGGATACGGAAGGAATAAAGTCAGAACTGGAAATGAAGAACCTGGATTTGATAGTCCATCTGCCTTTCCACCAACCATTAGCATCAACAGTCGGGGAGTACAATCGAGCCAAGATCAAGTATAATAAGATGCTTCTTGACCGAGCTGCAGAGCTTGGAACGGAGAAAGCAGTCGCACACTGCAACCTTAGATGGAATCAGGACAAAAAAGAAGTGAGAGAAGAGCTAGAAAACCAGATAAGTAAACTTGCCAGACTAGGTGAGGAAAGAGGTATAGAAATCTGTTTCGAAAATATTTTCGTAGAGCAACAGAAACCCGCAGATCTGGCCGTCTTTGGCGATATAATGGTTGATTCACAGGTCTCGATGTGTTTTGACATCGGTCATGCAGTCGCGGAAGTCGGTCATGAAGAAACACTGATTTTTCTAGAAGAACACCGGGATATCATATCTCACCTGCACCTTCAAGACACAAGGAACAGAGAGGACTCTCACCTAGCCCTAGGCGACGGGGAAATAGATTTTGAAGCGGTCGGAAGACTGATAAAGGATTTCGACGGTACCGCCTGTCTGGAAATATTCACCGAGGACGAGAAAATACTTGAGCTCTCCAAGAACAAGCTTCTGGAACACTTCGAGTAGTTAAAAGACTTTCTTCCTCATCGAGTACCATGAGCAACGGAAATTCCGGCACCATGAGCAAGTACCAGCTGAAGAAGCTGGTATCGGAACTGGAGGATATTAGAGGCAGGAATA
>CAZKLW010000072.1:0-2673 GCA_964553995.1 uncultured archaeon | reverse complement strand
TCACAGTGGGATGCGATCCCGCCGGCCTTTATTGGCGGATACTCCCATGTCACAAACATAATTCTCATTTATTATCACCGGGTGTTGAAGCAGTTACTCCACGACCGCCTCTTTTCCATGTTTTATGACTTCTCTGTACGTTTTTAATACCGTGTCCAGCCAGCCCTCCATGTAGGGATCGGCCAGCTCTATCTTTTCCTCCGGGACATCAAGGTCGAAAGCAACCGAGTCCCTGGTTTCCTGTTTGGTGACCAGCACCTTCTGGGATTCAAAAACCCCCTGCCATTCAAGCTCCGATATCATTCCCGCATGATCTCCCCCGAAGCCCCGTTCGTTCTCCGTTGAATGCAAGGTCAGGACCAGGGGTTTCTCCGCGGCCTTTGCAAGCGCAACGCCTCCGGGAACGGTGGTCCAGTCGTTCACGTGTATAAGATCGAACTCGCCCTCTTCCTCGAGCTCCATCACCTGACGCTTGATCTCGTTGTTCATCATCATGGACCAGTTGTAGATATTGTTGCCCTCGAAATCTATAGGTACGCGGTTGACATCTACGCGGTCATCTATACTGTACCATGTGCCGTCCTCGAAGGCTACTATAACGGCTTCGTGGCCTTTTTCCACCAGGTGCTCGGCGATGTTCTTGACGTATTCTGAAACGCCTTCGCCGTCAGTAAAGTTTTTGGATAGCAGTGCTACACGCATATTGATCACGGACCAAATCTCTTCTCGAACCCTACCTTTTTACTTTCCTCTACGTCAGGCTGGCTGAATGGATCGACATCGTACAGCCAACCAAGATAGACCGCGAGATACTGGAGGAAAGCCATCAGTTTGCCCGCGGATTCATGGGATAGCTCGGTCAGGTTCAGTGTAATATTCGGCATCTCCCTTTCATCCATGGTCTCCTTCACTCCACGGTACTCTGAAGCCAGGGAATGCCTGAGAGTGTTTCCATCAAGATCTTCGAGCCGTCGCCCTCTCAGTTCCACGTCCTCAATGTCTTCCGGAACCAAGATCTCCTCTCTTTCATGTGTGTCAGTCCGGAAGAAGACCGGTATAGTATTCTGTTTTCCCCCGAATAATCTCTGGTTGGTATGATGCTGGAACTCCGGCCCTAGATCGCCGAAAACGGTTGGACCCTTTCCCTCCTTGCATACGGTTTCATGTACAAGCTGTACGAAGAGAGGTAGGAATCCCAGCATCCTGGTCGAGTAGAAACCTGAAAAGATAAACTCGTGACCTTTCTGCTCCGCGTCGTATAGCGCCGAGGCAGTGTTCAGCGCGGGATTATACTGGTTCTCCGGGGATAGCCTCGAGTACATTTCTTCTCCGCCCTTCCTGATCTCGTCCACGGGCATTCCGGCGAACGCCGCCGGAACGAGGGCAGTTTCAGTAAGACCCGAGAAACGACCTCCGACTTCAGGATGTTCTATCCAGTCAAAATCCCTCCTCTCAAGTATCTGGCTCAAAGCCCCTCCATCGGAAGTTACGCCGAAGACATCGTAGTCTCGCTTGATGAAGTAGAGCAGGGATTCTATAACGGAAGCGGTCTCGCCTGACTTCGAAATAGGCATCACGAGAGTCGATTCAGGACTCATCTCCCGGGATATTTTGTTCAGATAGTCCGGGTCCATGGTGGTGACCAGCCTCACGTCAACATCGGTTTCCGGCATGAAGGCGTAGAGATACGCCCTGAAGCTGGTTATCGAGCCACCGTTTGCTATAACCACCAGATTCTCGAACTCATGGTTCTCCGCCGCAGATCTTATCTCATCTATATCCGGTTCGTGCCTCGCGAACTCTGGAACGTGTCTCTCCGGCAGCTTCTGGACTGACCGGTTCTTCTCGTTGACGTGATCGATCTCTATCTGGAAAGTCATCTGGTATGGCCTCGGTAAGTTAAAGCATACATAGGTTTTCGAATCATTTAATTCCCATCCTCCAGCGCCATCCGGTGGGCCTCGCTGTAGTTCCTTCCCAGCTTCTCCCATGACGTGAGCTGCGCAAGTCTCCGTGCGTTATGTTTTCTCTCGGTTATCTCGGTTTTTGAGTAGCAGACTATTTCATGTATCATATCCGCGAGGTTTGAAACCGCCTCTTCATCTGGAACATTCCTCCGTTCCAGCACCTGTATGCCCTTCCTGTCCTTTTCAGCGGTCTCCTCCAGCAGGAACTGGCCGAAACCCGCCATATCGGTGGTTATCGACAGGGCGCCATTGGCGGCTGTTTCCACAGGGGTGTATCCCCAGGGCTCGTAGTAGCTGGGAAAGATTCCGGCGGAACACGCCACTATGGCATCGTTGTATCCCATGGAGAGAAGCTTGTCTCCGCGGGAAAGATACGTGGGATAGAAGACCACCTTGACACGGTCATCTTCACGGTTGCCAAGTCCTTTCTCGTACATTCTCTCGAGTATCCTGTCAGGCGAATAGTTCAGGTCAAACGCGCATTTCGGGGGAACCTTGTCCCGTTTCTCGTGGAAGTTCTTCCGGAGGGACTCGATCCCGACCGTGGTCTGGTCTATAAGATCTTTCAGATCTTCGCCGGGATCCCGTTCAGAGGTAACCGAGTTCAGCAGCTGGGTCCTTATCTCCGGCATGGTGGACTCGATATAATCCTCGAGCTCCTGGTAGAGCGACATGTTCTCCAGAACCTCCGGCTTCACTCCTTTAA
>CAZKLW010000071.1:0-2768 GCA_964553995.1 uncultured archaeon | reverse complement strand
GAGAAATCTATCTTCATCGGGGACCGTCCCGCCGATATCGAGACCGGGAACCGCCTCGGGATGACTACCGCCGCGGTAATGTCGGGCGACATCGACGAGGAAGTCCTCAAGAACGCTGAAGACATCCAGAAACCCGACTACGGAATATCAAGTTTACACAAGCTCAGAAGAAGGATTATCTAGGAAAGCCACTTCAGAAGTTTCTCGGTAGCCTCTTTCCTGTGGGAAAACTTTTCCTTCAGGGAAGGTTTCTCGGCGAAAGTTCTGTCGCTGTTCTCCGGCATGAAATAGGAATCGTACGGCAGATCGGCATGATGGCCTTCACCTCTTTTCTTTCGGGAGATAGCTCCTTCCACGCGTCCGGTAAAAATTTTCATTTCTTCGCCATCATAGAACGCGATCGCAGTCTTGAAGTAGGCTGATCTGTCTTCTTCGTTCCTGAGTAATTCCAGGATTCCGGATACACCCACAGTTTCCGCGAAAAAAGAGGCTTCGGCCCCTGGAAAACCGTTTAAACCTGAAACGTAGAAACCAGTATCCTCAACTATAACGGAGGGCGTGTCCGCCTCACTGTAGGAGTCAATCGCTTTCCGGCGCGCCACATCTTCCACATCAAGAGCGTGGATTTCCCTTATATTGACTTCTACCTGTTCCAGACTGTAACCTCTTTCCTTGAAGAGATGGCTCATTTCCTTTACCTTTCCGGCATTACCGGTCGCGAAGTAAACTGTCTCCATACCTTTGCGTGCGGTAGAAGCTGTTTAAAGAATTGGCGTCAAACACCTGGACAGGTGGTAAAAGATCGATAAAGACCGCGTAACGGTTACAGCCGCCCTACCCTATGTCCATGACGTCCCGCACCTGGGAAACATGGCGGGAAGTATACTGCCAGCCGACATCCTACACCGGTACTTCGATATCAGGGGTCGTGAAAACCTCTTCATATGCGGAGGGGACGTCCACGGTACCCCGCTGGAACTGGAAGCAATCGAGAGAGGGGTTGAACCACAGGAGATAAAGGACCGGCAGAACCAGAAAGTGAGAGAGGCATACGAGAGCCTGAACGTAGATTTCTCTATCTTCAGCGATACACACAGCGAATACAACAGGATGCAGACACACGACATGTTTGAGGAACTCTACTGCAGCGGCCTCATACAGGAAAAGACGCAGACCATGCCCTACTGTCTCAACGACAAACGATTCCTGCCCGACCGGTATATAGAGGGGGAATGCCCGAACTGCGGAGGACTCGCCAGAGGAGACCAGTGCGACGACTGCGGGAAGCTTGTAGAGCCCGAAGAGCTGAAAGGTGCGGAATGCCAGATATGCGGCGGCGAAAACATCGAGTTCCGGGAGACGACCCACCTTTTCCTGGATCTCACCGAGTTCAAGTCGGAGCTCAGGGAATGGATCCAGGGAGAACCTGTCCCTGTACCCGAGAACATGTTGAAACAGGTCAGGCACGACATACAGGAAGCTGAAAGCCGGTCGATAACACGGGACCAGGACTGGGGATTCGAGATTCCGGTGGAGAGGGTCAACGAGAGGATAGAAGAGGAAGAACTCGATGTTCCTAGGCTCGATCCGGATAGATACCGGGACAAAGTTCTATACGTGTGGTTCGACGCGCCTATAGGCTACATAGGCTTCACAAGAGAACTTTTCGATGACGGCGAGGAATGGAAACAGCACTGGAACAAAAACGCCGAGATATACTACTCCATCGGGAAGGACAACACAATCTTCCATACAGTTATCTGGCCGACGATGCTCCTCGGCGCCAGTAACGAGGAGATAGAGTACGGGTTACCCGAGTACGAGTTCATTCAGCAGTATCTGATGTGGGAAGACGGAGCGTTCTCCAAGAGCAGGGACCGTGGAATCTTCATTGACGAAGCGGTGGAGTATTACCCCGCTGATTACTGGCGGTTCTACCTTTCCAGGATGCTTCCAACTGACCAGGACACCAATTTTTCATGGGACGACTTTGAGGCAGAGATCAACAACGTGCTGAACGACACGGTCGGGAACTTTGTCAACAGGACTTTGTCACTCGTCGAGAAATGGTTCGACAACGAAGTTCCTGTTGGAGACTTGAAACGTGTGGATGAGGAGACCATCCAGGAGGCGGAATCGATAGTCAGGAGTTACGAAGAGGCGTTTGAAGACCATGACCTGCGGGAAGGAATTGAACAGGCCCTGGAACTTGCAAGACTCGGCGACCGTTACCTGAGCGAGGAGGAACCCTGGAACAATGAGGACCGCAGAGAAGCTGTCCTGCAGGTGGCGGTGCAGATCATTCGCGGCCTCTCGGTAACGCTCTACCCCTACATGCCCGAAACCTCGGAGAAGCTGGCGGAAATGCTGAACACAGATATACACGATGAAGAAGGCGATGACGAGTTGCTCGATCCCCTGCTTGGCGGCGTGGGACCCGGTCACGAGCTCGGTGAACGGGAGATACTGTTCGAAAAGATTGAAATAGATGATAAGGGAGGAGAAACCATGGAGGACGAAAACACCGTCTCATTCGAGGATTTCCAGGAGATGGATATCCGAACCGGGAAAGTGCTGGAAGTGGAAGAACACCCCAACGCTGACAGGCTCTACATAGTGAAGCTTGATATCGGCGACAGAGAACTCCAGACCTGCGCCGGCCTGAGAAACCACTACACCGAGGAAGAACTAGAGGGTCGTAACGTAGTTGTGCTCGTCAACCTTGAACCTACAGAGCTGCGTGGAGAGAAGAGCGAATGCATGATGCT
>CAZKLW010000070.1:0-2904 GCA_964553995.1 uncultured archaeon | reverse complement strand
GGGAGGTGGTCCGGTTCACCTCATCGAAGATTAGGAACACTTCATCGAAGTCGGAGAAAATGAACAGGTTGCCGCGGTTCACCACGAGGCCGACAGCGAGAAATGGATTGTTTTCTGCCACGGCTTCGGGAGCGACAAACAGGGTAGCTACGAGGAAAGAGCGGTGAGAGCTGTTGAAGAAGGCTTCAACGCTGTCCGGTTCGATTTTAGAGGTAACGGTGAGTCCGATGGAGAGTTCATCGAGCAGACTTTAAGCTCAAGGATAGAGGACCTGAAGGCCGTAATTGAACACTTCTCGCCCGAAAAATATGTCCTCTTCGGCTCAAGCTTCGGCGGGAAAGTCGTCCTCCACGCCTCGCTTGAACTTGAACCCAATGCGGTTATCGGCAGGGCGCCGGTGACCTACGGCGAGATAATGGAGGAGTACAGATCCAGGGTCGAGGATGAAGGAAAGTTCAGGCACCACCCGGGAGCGACCATCGACGAGCGGTTCTTCGAAGACTTCGACACCTACTCCTTCAGTGAAGTAACGGGAAACCTGGACGCTCCTGTAGCCATCTTCCAGGGCTCGCAGGACAGGAAGGTCCGTGCAAAAACAGCTCTAAAGGCCGCGAGAGAACTGGAAACCGATGTCATGCTCCAGAAGTTCCAGGGTGAGAACCACTCCTTCAGTGAAGAAGCCGAAAGAAGGATGCAGCGGCAGATGTTCGACTGGCTGGAGTCACAAAAATAAAAGAATTAGGAGTTACAACCGGTATATGACAACTGAACTCTCTGTGCCTGAAGGAGTGCCTACAGAAGGAGATCATGCTGAAAAAGCCTTTGAAACTTACAAGGAAGATCTAGCCGATCATATTGATGTTGAACACGACGAGCTTCTAGCTGAAAGAATGGATGTAGAAGGGAAAATTATTAACTCCTACTTCGAGGAGAAGCTGAAGGAGAAAAGGGAATTCGTGGCCGAAAGCTTCGATCCAGAAACAGCCTTCCTTTATATAGCCGGAGCGGCCCTGGGATACATTGCCGAGGAAGAAACCAGTTATGATCCCGTTCACTCCAGAGATACAAGGGCAAGAGGATTAGCTACAGCTGCCGCCACAGGGAGATTCTACGATGATGAAACAGGAAAGCCAGCAATGGAAGCAGGTTCAGAAATTTCTGGAGACCCAAGGCGGATAATAGAGAGAGGTGCCGCCAACTGGGAGGAGATCAGAGAGGAACTGCTCTAGCCTTCCAACCCTTTATTGTAGATTCCAGTTAAAGCATCTTCAGGACTGCGAGAGAACCAATCCTTCAGTGAAGAAGCCGAATAACTTCACGGAAATCTCTAGGGTCCTGGAGCTTCTTCCGAAACAGGAGAAATAATGGATTCTCTCCAGTAGGATTCTACTGCATCGACTATCTCCCGTGGATCGACAGGTTTCTTGAAGATATCTATGTCTCCGAGACCAGACTCGTTCTCCAGGTACCCAGCACCTGAGATAACGCCAACGTACGTATCTTCCGGAAGATCTTCTACCGTGTATTCTCCCGATTTGAGCCCTGAACCTAGGTATTCTGTCAGGAAGGCACCGATGCTTCCGGCTTCACACTTTGCATAATCTTCCAGAGCTTCACCAAGATCAGAGTACGTCACAACATTTTCAACCCGTTCCTCAAGATCATCAAACTCAGGCCATTCTTCCGCAAGTTCGCGGGAACCAGAGTCATCATCCACAAGGAAAATCTTCAAATCCATATCAAATACTGGAGAGTTAATGATAAAAAGCAGTCCTCAGGCAAGAGCCTTCGAGTAGATTCCTGTTGTCCACGCGGATATCTGTTCCCAGCGGAAGTTGTCTTCTACCCGGTCGCGGGCTTTCTCCCCCATCCAGTCCGTCCATCCGGGATCGTTCAGGGATCGCTGGACCTGGTAGGCGATCGAACCCGAGTCCTCGGGATACGAGTGGAGGCCGGTATACTCGTGGATGATGGTGTCCTTCATTCCTCCGACGTAGGAACCGACGGTAGGTGTTTCACAGGCCGCGGCCTCAAGAGGTACGATGCCGAAAGGTTCGTAGACCGAGGGCGCGACAGTTACCTCGGCAGTCTTCATCAGCGAAACCAGTTCCTGGTCGGAAACGTAACCCGGGAAATGGGCCTTGTCTCCCACCCTGTTCTTGGCTATACCCTCGTAATGCTGTGTGGCGCCGGATCCCACCATGACGAACTTTGCCTCCGGCCTGGCTTCAATTATCTCTGGCATGGCTTCGATAAGGTGGCCCGGACCTTTCTGCGGGTACATGCGTCCAACAAAGAGAACTATCTGCTCCCAGTCAAGCGCATAGTTATGCCTGTCAAGGCTGTGACTGTGGCTGTCAAACCTCTCCAGGTTGACCCCGTTTGGTATGTAGTGGACCTTTTCCTCGGGCACCTCGAACATGTGTTTGACCTCGGAAGAGATGTCCTGTCCAACAGTTATGACCTGGCTGGCCTCGTAGGTCCCGTACCACTCCAGGTTATGTATGGTTCTCTGGTACTCCGAGTCAAGACCGTCCCTTCCACGCTGCGTCGAGTGGATGGTAAACACCATAGGTATGTCAAGCGTCTTCTTGATTCCCGTGGCACCGGGAACGGACATCCAGTCGTGAGCGTGTATCAGATCGAAATCTCTCTCCTTCGCGAGCTCTATAGCCTTCTTCTCTATCTCGTGGCCGAGAGACATCGCCCAGGAAAGAGTGTCCGTAGCCGATTCAGTCGCGTTGACCCTGTGGATCTCCACACCGTCCTGGAACTCCTGCTTCTCTTCGGGGCCGTAAGACATTATAACAGGTTCATGGCCCCTGTCCGCGAGTGTCGTCGCCAAGTCCTCACAGTGGGATGCGATCCCGCCGGCCTTTATTGGCGGATACTCCCATGTCACAA
>CAZKLW010000069.1:0-2998 GCA_964553995.1 uncultured archaeon | reverse complement strand
TTCTTGAATTTCCTCCAGATTCCGCGCCGGATCTTTCTCCTGATCTTTGACGTGAAACTTCTGATCCTTGACATGGAAAACGTATTATCCCTGTTGTTTACAACTCTACTGTTTCTGGAAGAACTTGTCAAGCTCCCGTTTCTTTTCCTCGGGCCCTATAAGGATAAGCTGGTCCTCCTCGTTCAGGCGAATATCCATGTCGCCTGTAAGAACCTTGTCAGGCTGGGTCACAGCCACCACCTTGAAACGGTCTGGAAAACCCTTGCTACTCTGGATCTCTTTAACGGTGGAGCCCACAAGCTCCGAGTCCTCCTTTATCGAAGCCTTCAGTATCTCGCGGTCCTCGGAGAGACTGGCCAGCTTCACAAGATACGGATGTTCTACAGCCGATAGAAACTCGCTGATCAGTATATCTGTATGGCCGACAGTCTCGGCCCCTATAATGTTGAAGGCATCGTAGTACTCGTCGTCATCGACCCGGGAGACCACCTTTGATACACCGTATTTCTTCGCCAGGGAACAGATGACCATATTCTCGTTCTCGTCCTTTCCGGAGGCGATCAGGACATCGGCTTTAGTGATCTCCGCGTCTTCAAGCGCGGAAAGCGTTGAAGGCTGCTTGTTGATCACTGTAGCTCCGGAAGAAGAATAAAGTCGCTTGCATTTATCCTCGTCTTCATCGATTATTACGACATCATGCCTGTCTTCAAGCTGGAAAACCAGTCTCTTGGAAAGAGTGTTGATACCCGTGATTACGACGTACATTATTTCGAGTCTTTGAATAGATCGCTATTAAAGATTGCCAGAACCGGTAGCATCTCCAGCCTTCCCGCGATCATGACCGCGATCCATATGGTTTTGACCAGGGGCGACAGAGCCACCATCTCCGTACCTTCCATGTAGACAGGGCCCATGTTGCCCGCAGCAGAGACGCTTCCCGACAGCGCCGCCATTATCCCTACGTCTTCAACTGCGACAACGGCAAGCGTTGACAGGAAAACAATTGCCAGCCATGAAAAGAAGAGTACGGATACCGTTCTTACGGTATCATCACTTAATATCTCACCGTCGAACTTGACCTCGTTAACAGCGGTTTCAGGCAGGGAGTACGCCCTTATCCTGGTCTTTACCAGCTCGATCATGGTCTTGAGCCTGAACACCTTGAGGCCTCCTGCGGTGGAACCCACTGAACCACCGACAAACATGACCGCTATAAGCAGTAGCTGCAGAGCAACGGAGAACCCGAGTATGGAGGTAGTGGAGTAGCCAGTGGAGGAAACCAGTGCCGCGGACTGGAAAAAGGCGTCAAGCACGGAACTCGATAAAATTCCGCCAGACATTATCAGTTCGAGCGAGATCAGTCCTCCCACCAGAAGGAAGATCTTGGAGTAGAGCCTGAACTCCGAGCTCTTGAAAAGCGAGGATGTCTCTCCCCTCAGGAAACGGTACAGCAGCACGAAGTTGACACCACCTATAAACATGAAAAGCACGGTCGCGGCCTCTACTGCCGCCGAGTCAAAACCGGCTATGCTTGCACCCATAGTCGAGAAACCTCCAGTGGATATCGCGGAGAATGCGTGCAGGACAGAGTCAAAGACCGTAACCCCCAACGCTATGTAGGTCGCAGCTATAATTACCGTAAGAAAACCGTATACCTTCCAGAGGGCGATTATCGACTTCGAGAGAGATGGTCTTATAGAACCCGAGTCCGTCTTGTGGGTCTCTGCGCTGAAAAGCCTGCGGGAAACGCCTCCGGACTCCCTGATGACGGCGATGAAGAACGTCAGTATTCCCAGGCCTCCAACCCACTGGGAGAGAGACCTCCAGAAAAGTATGGATTTTGGAAGCTTCCCGGGCTCCAGAAACATCGATATTCCCGTAGTTGTCAGCCCCGCAGCAGCCTCAAAGTAGGCGTTGAAAACGCCGGTGTAACCCAGGAAGGGTATGGCGCCGAAGCCCACCGCCAGAACCCAGCCGAGAACCGTCGCAAACATTGCCTCCTCAGTTGTCGGGTCGAAACCATCGGAGGACGAAAGCTTCAGGGCGTAACCAAGAACCAGCGCCGAGACAGAAGCGGTTATGAATCCTGCCTTCAGCATGAAGGACTCGCCGTAGTATACTGACACCAGCAGCGGGACCGCCAGTATAAAGGAGAAAACAAGCAGGAAGCTTCCCACGAAACGGAAAATTGCATTGCTCCTCATGTACCGGAAATCGGGAAACTTGAATAAAAAGCCCGACGAGATCATCGTGTTAAAAAAGGTTGCCGCCGCTGTTGTAGTTACTCGGGCAACTGAGGTGAATCAAGCATGCAGGTAACAGTTGGAACTTCTGACGGTAAAACACGCCAGCTAGAGCTGGAGGACGCAACACGTTTGACGGGAAAAAAGATTGGAGAAACCTTCGAGGGTGGAATAATCGGTCTTGACGGTTACGAACTTGAGATCACGGGAGGCAGCGACCAGGATGGCTTCCCAATGAGAGGATCTATAGAGGGCTCCGCGAGAAGAAGGGTCCTTATAGAAGAAGGATCTGGAATAAACGAAGAGGAGACCGGCCTTAAACGAAGAAAATCGGTAAGGGGAAACACTGTGAGCGAGGATATCCAGCAGCTCAATACTCGCGTTGTAGAAGAAGGATCCAAAACCGTTGAAGAGCTACTGGCGGACGAAGAATGACTGTTCCAGAAGTAAATATAGGTCTCGTGGGCCACGTTGACCACGGGAAGACAACTCTTACCCGGGCATTGTCCGGGAAATGGACGGACGAACACTCGGAAGAGCTGAAGAAAGGTATAACCATCAGGATCGGTTACGCCGACGTTACTTACTACAGGAACGGGGAAGGAGAGTTAAACGTTGAAGAAGGAGAAGAAGTCCGTACTGTATCACTTGTCGACGCTCCAGGCCATGAAACACTTATGGCCAACGTTCTATCAGGAGCTGCAATAATGGATGGTGCAATCCTGATAATAGCGGCTAACGAGGAATGTCCACAG
>CAZKLW010000068.1:2720-3006 GCA_964553995.1 uncultured archaeon | reverse complement strand
TAGCAGTCTCTGCATCTCCGGAAACCCAGTGTATGATGGGTGCGTCTCTCTCGACTGCCTCGGTGTGGTCGCCTTCAACATATTCGGCCTCGCCATCCTCGATCTCGACGTTGCAGAGTCCTTTCAGCCGGAGGAAACCCTCCTCCAGATCGTCTCTCTCAACGAGCACCTTCACATGACCCGAATCCCTCTCAAGTTCCGGTTTCCTTGAACCACGTTCTGGGTGATCAGGATGTAGCGGTATCTCTGCCTCCAGATCTTCCGGGGCATTCTCTATCACAAGTTC
>CAZKLW010000068.1:0-2710 GCA_964553995.1 uncultured archaeon | reverse complement strand
GCGACAAAGAAGTACCGGTCGCTGTCCTCAACTACGGAACGGTTGAAGGACTCTAGAGTCTCCATCGAGGCGGTATTGTCTTTCTCGCTTACCCCCATGTCGATCCAGAATTCGCGTATCGCCTCCGGCTGGAAACCGCGTTTCCTGAAGCCGCGAACAGTAGGAGCACGTACATCGTCCCAGCCTTCAAGTTCTCCCGAATCTATCATCTCCTTTAGCGAAGAAGTCGAAACAGGTGCCTCAGTGCCTGTAAGCTTGACGTTGCCCCAGTAACGTACGTCAGGATACTCCCATCCCAGGTAATCGTAGATGTATCTCTGTCTCTTGGTTGATGCCCTTAGATCCTTTCCCCTTATTATGTGCGTGGTGCCCATGAAATGATCCTCTATCGCCCCCGCGAAGTCAAGCAGAGGCCAGACCCTGTACTCGTCTCCCGTCACCGGGTGATCCGGGTTATCGATTATCCTGAAAGCCACGAAGTCACGGACCGCGGGATTCTTGTGTTCCAGATCGGTCTTGATCTTCAGGGTTGCCTCGCCCTCTTCGATGCCTCCATCCCTCATCTCTTCCCAGTCCTCCATGTTTCTCTCAATCTCGCGATCACGGTGGGGGCACGGCTCTCCTCTTGAACGGTAGTCGCTGCCCGTGTCCGGGTCACAGAAGCAAACATAGGCTTTACCGATCTCTATAAGTTTCTCGGCGTGCTCAATGTACTTATCGAACTGTTTCGAGCTGTAGATGACTTCATCGGGCTCGTAACCCAGCCATTCATAGTCTTCCCGATACATCTCGTAGGCGTTGTCACCGTTCTTCAGCGGCCGCTTGTTCCGTGGATCGGTATCGTCGAACCTGAGTATAAGGTTCCCACCATACTTCTCCGCAAGTTCCCCGTTGATAACCATCCCGCGGGAGTGCCCTATATGGGGCGGTCCGTTAGGGTTGGGGGCGAACCTTACGACGATTTCACCTTCATTCGCAGCCTCTAGATCAGGCAGCGGATCGTGCTCACGGCCTTCCTCCTCGTACTCGTATTCTTCGAGGGCTTCTTCCTGGGCTTCACGGTCCATGGAGTTGACTTCGGAACATATTCGGCCCGCGACTTCCTGGACTTCTCCTGGCTCGAACTCTTCCTGCGCCATTATCTTGCCTATGACCGCGCCAGGATCTGCCTCTCCCGAGTACTCGGAGGCGTTCTTTAACGCGTATTTCCGGGCGAGTTCTTCAAGCTCCATGATCTAGTTTCGGGGAATAATCCTCTTTAAGCTCCCGGCAACCAAAGAAGTATAAGTATTGGTACACATACACAGAATATGGGCTCGAAGACTATATCCCTGAAAGATGAGGCCTACGAGAGGCTGAAAGCTCTGAAGACAGGTGACAAGAGCTTCTCGGACGTAGTCATAGAGCTAACCGATGACAGGGCAGGAAACTTTGAAAATATTGTAGGAGAAGGGATAGATATAACGGTCGAGGACCTCATTGAAGAACGGAGAAGGAACACGGAAGACGATGAAAGAGAAGAAATACTTCGCTGATACTAGCTTCCTAATAGATCTCTTTAGAGGAGAGAAAAAGGCTAAAAACATCCGAAAGGGAAACCGGATAGTCACCGGGATAATAACTCTATACGAACTTTCCAAGATTTCTGATTTCAACAGATCCAAGCTCGAGCGTAACACTGTAATGCCTCTAAAGCCTTCTGATGTCAAAAAAGCTGCGGAACTCTACAGGCGGCTCGATGCGAGAGATGAGAAGGTGGGAGAACTTGACTACCTCATAGCAGGCCAAGCGATGAACAGAGACCTGATCCTCGTGACGAGAGACCAGCACTTCAAACGGTTTGAAAAGCTAGAAACCCGGTTCTACAGAACTTAACTGAGATCGATGATCCGGCCATTCTCTCCTATGAAGACGTCTTCTTCCAGGGTGTAACCCTCTTCACGGGAGAGCTCAACGTAGTCGCCCAGCTTCTGGATCGTTCCGTGTGAGGGAACGATGTTTTCCGGATCAAGGAAATTAATGAAGTCTCTGTGGTCCTCCTTCTTCGCATGACCCGTGGTATGGATCTCTTTGTAGATACGTACACCTTTCGCCTTCATTTTCTTCTCAAGTTCGTGACGGTTCGCCTCGTTTACAGGGGTAGGTATGACCTGTGAAGAGAAAATCACGTGGTCTCCCTCTTGGAACGAGAATGGATACTGGTTCGTAACGAGCTTGTCCATCTGCGCCCCGGGTTCGCCCTGGTTGCCGGTCGCCACGATCAGCCATTCCTCTCGAGTTTCGTCCACTTCTCTCATTAGATCCTTGACCTCGTCAAAGTAGGATACCACTTTTATGTTGGAGGCATCGATAAGCCCTACATCTTCAGCGGCCTCGACGTACTCTCTCAATGAGCGCCCTACAAAGGCTACCTTTCTCGCGCCATCGTTGGCCTCCAGTATAGAGTTCAGGCGACCGATGTGGCTGGAGAAAGTAGTTATGAAAACCGCGCCGCCCGCCTCGTAACAGGAATCGAGCACATCTTCAAGTTCCACACGCACCGACTCCTCGGAACGGGCTCTACCGTCCTCATGTACCCTTGTGGTGCCGGGTACAAGTAGATTTACGCCCTCGTTCCCGATTTCCTTCAGGCGTCCGGTGTCAGTAGTTTTCCCGACAACAGGCGACTGATCGATCTTCATGTCGTTCCCGTAGACGACCGCGCCCTCTT
>CAZKLW010000067.1:0-3033 GCA_964553995.1 uncultured archaeon | reverse complement strand
TTTAACAGCGTCGCGCTCTACCTACTGAGCTACCTGGGCACAACTCTCGCGACAGTTGGCAGCGCGCTCCGGTGCCAAGCACCGGGCATCACATGGAGTTCCACTACGAGTAGTTCTCCAAGGGCACAACTGTACTTAACTGGGGGCGAGCTATTTTTTTAAAGCTGGACCGGGGTTGGAACGCTTACCTCAAGCTCAGGGAGCGATTATAAGGCTCCAAAACCTATTGATACACAGGATGGAAACCGAACACTGTGTGGTCTGCGGGGGGCTTCTCGAAGGGGAGAACCACGTCTGTATCGAGAACGGGTGCTCCCACCGGAGCTGTATAGCCTAGTCCGACACCACTAACAATGAATTCTGGTTCAAACCGTTGGCTTCTTGGGCGGAGCGCGTGCTTCCGATCAGTAATTAGGAGGTAGTCGAACTATTTTTTAAGATAGATCAGCGCAGAGAAAGAGATGGGTCCTTGGACCCATCCGGCGTTGCTAACTGCCGCGGCAGTTAGTTGAGGAACTCCTCGTTTTCTATCTTCTCCGGGAGATAGGTATTGGCCACAAACTCGAGCGATTGTGAGGCCAGGGCCTGCTGTTCAACTCTTACCCCCATGTCGATCATCTTCTGGAGCTGGTCCTGCCACTCCTTCTTCTGCATCCACTCGTAGTCCATGACATCCCTGGCCCGCTTGTAGTCCTTTGTAGGGCCTCCAGAATCCTCTGGCTTGCCCTTGAGGTTCTCCGTGACGTGTTCCAGGTCGTACTCATCTATGTCCTCCATGGTCATGCCGACAAGCTTGGCATCTGGCGTAGCTAAACGGTCCGACTGGAACGCCAGCGACATCGATCCTGATTTCAGCACCGAGTAGATGTAGTAACCCCACGGGTCGCCGTCCGTAAATACGTAGACAGGTAGATCCAGTTCGTCGGACATCATGTTGATCAGTCTTCGAGTACCGCGTGACGGCTGTCCACCTGTACCGATTATTATGGCGTTGTGTTCCTTGTGGAAGTCTTCCTCGACCAGCCTGTTGACCATCGCCGATGTCTCGACCAGCAGCAGGAAATCGGCCTCGTTCTCCACGAACTCGAAGTGGTCAACGATAGATGGAATAGCCATACCAGAGGTTCCCATCTGCATCGCGTCGATTTCGTCACCTGAGTCGTCTATAACTATAGGGCCGAAAAGCCTTCCCTTGGGCTCCGCGAAAAGATGTAGGTCCTCACGGATAGCGCCTGTAGCGGTCTCTATGTCCACAACTACGTTGTTGGATTCATCCTGGTCCTCGAACGTGTTCTCTTCTAGACCTGGAACCGAGTGTTTCAGCTGGTAGTAAACCTCTCTTATAGCCGCGGTGCGGCCTTCACTGACCAGTTCCTTGGCCTTGGACGCCACCATCATGGTCTGCATGAACTTCCTCGCGTGCGAAATGTTCAGGAACTTCCTGGTGGAGTAACTGTCTCCAAGTGTTAGCCGGCCTTCCTCCTCGTCATAATTTACGTTGGACTGCGACCTGACCTTGGTCTCTATCGTGAGGTTGTCCTCCTCAGGATCCTCAAGCTGTTTCTTTATCTTCTTACCGAGATGCTTCAGTTTGTCAAGCGTCTCTTTGTCGTTCTCGAAATCCTTCTTTGGCATTCAGGCTTCACCTCTGGTGAAGGCTGTCCGAGAAGCGAGTTTGCGAGCTTCGACAGCGGGTTTTCTTGAAAACCCGCGGATGTATGTCTGATTCTTATTCATAGCATTCTACCTCTAGAGCTGCTCCGGGTTGTAGTCCCTTTCGACAAGCTGCTGGATTTTTTCCTCCATCTCATCTTCATCGCCTTCCTCTGCAAGCGAGGCGATTGCAGGGGCCATCTCTTTGGCGTACGAGGTGAGCTTCCTCTTCTTCTTTTCCTGTATCTCCTTCCGTTCCTTCCGGCCGATGTAACGCCCGAGTTTCCTGCCCGCCTCCTGTAAAGCAAGCTTCATCTCCTTGCGTATATCGTCGTAGTTCGCTACCGCTTCCTTGCCTTCCGAGGTGAAAGGCACCCATACCGACGCTATATGGATAAGTATGTACAGAGGTCCCTGCGGTCTCCCGCCCACCTGGGAGATATTGTACCTATTCCAGGAAACCTCCTCTATAGCCTTTGTAGTAACACACGAGGATTTCTTGTAGAGCAGGGGAACCTTGTTGGCGAAACGAAGTTCATCGAAGGAGCCCTCTTCCTCGATGTCGCCGCCCCAGGCAAGACCCACTTCTACAACGAAAGGATTGCCCTTGTAGACCGAGGGCTTCCTGGTGATCGCTGTCGAGAACTCCGGGTTAAGCTCCTTCTCAACACCCTTGAGTATAAGGTCTTCGCCTATCGGGGACAGACAGTCTGTCGGGGGCGACTGTAGTTTTACCCGTTGCGCGGCTTTGAGCAACTGTTCTATCTCGTCCTTGTCAAGAGTATTTGGCCTTCTCCCTGTATCTAGATCGGCCTCTTCACATACCTCTTCGGCACTGGTTCTTCCGACCCGGGTAAACTCCTGCTGAAGAAAGGAGGAGATGGTCCTGGCATCGGTGTTCTCCACCATCCTCATCATTATTCCGAGTTCTACACCGTGGGGATGTGGCTTGATCTCCTTCGGGTTGGGCGGAAGATCCTTTGATACCCGGGGATACTCTATCTTGTTGCCATCAGGCTCCCTCAGAACTACACGGGCGTAGGGGTTCATGATGGCCGTGTGTTTCAGGTAGTTTCTCACCGAGTGATGTCCCTTGGTGTACTTGGCCTCGATATCCATCTCTATAGTGGTGCCGTGATCAAAGTAGTAGTCCTTGTCGCCCGGAAACTCGTCCGAGTCTTCATCCACGACTTCATCCTCTATTATCTCCGGCTCGTTTTCCTCAGTGTCGATCCTTACAGTGAACCTGTGACAGGGAGAGTCCTTCTGCTTTGACCATACCGTTACGGGCTCTCCCGCTGTCAGCTGCGCGTACATCGCCGCCGCGGATATTCCAATTCCCTGTTGACCTCTCGACTGCTGGAGCTTGTGGAACTTGGA
>CAZKLW010000066.1:0-3119 GCA_964553995.1 uncultured archaeon | reverse complement strand
AGGCAGAAAAAGACAACAAAAACCGCACCACATTCACAGACTGGCTGGAAAACCAGCTGTAACAAAGCTTAAAAGGCGGAGACTCCACTTGGTGTTTATTGGATGGCAATTCTGACCGCAGGCGAAGCACGCGACCTCAGTGAAAAAGAGTTAAAACAGAGACTTGTCGATCTCCAGAAAGAACTTGTGGAGGAGCGTGGCCAGATAGAAGTCGGTGGCTTTGCCGAGGATCCTGGACGTATATCAGAGATGAGAAAAACCATTGCACGGATTAAAACAGTTCTCAACGAAAGAGGTTCCGAGTAAACAATAATGGATAAAAACCGGAGATTTTCTGGATATGCGGGGAAACCGCGTGGGAGATTACTGAATGGCTGAAACCTGTACCAAATGTGGAATGCCACAGGATCTCTGTGTATGTGATTCAATAGCCAAGGGCGAACAGAAGATAACCGTCAAGATCGACACCCGGAGTTTCGGTAAGGAGATGACAGTTATCGAGGGAATGGGTGACGAAGTCGATCTATCCGAACTGGCCTCGACCCTCAAATCCAAGCTCGCATGTGGAGGTACCGCAAAAAACGGTCAGATCCAGCTTCAGGGAGACCACACCCACAGGATAAAGGATGTTCTCAAGGAGGAAGGATTCGAGCCCGGCCAGGTAGAAGTGCAGGCTTAGAAGATGTCTGTATTTGAAGAATCGGTAGATTCTCAAGAAGAACTGGCAAAAGGAATTATAGAGGTGGCAGAGCAGGGCTGGCGTGAATACGATTTCCTAGAAGACGATGCTATAGAAGATTTTCTGGAGAAATACTACAGCAAGGAAGACGTGCAAAAACGGATAAAAACCGAAGACTGGGATGTGCTGGTGTCCCGGGATGACAAAGTCACAGGATTCCTGCAGCTTGGATACTCGGAAGAAACCGCAGAGATCTTTGGTCTCTACATAAGGGAGGGTTACAGGAACCAGGGAATAGGCACAGAACTTCTGGAAGAGGCAGAGGCCGAAGCCATTGATGAGGGATGTGATAGAATCCAGGCCCCAGTTTTCGCGGAGAACACAGGAGGCAAAGAATTTTTCGGTGATCAGGGCTACCACAAGTCAGAGGTAAACAAGTTCAAGTTCATGCCTGGAGCCGGACACGACCAGAAAGTTACCGAACACGTGATGGAGAAAAAACTGGAATAAAACACATAAGAATCGGCTATAATTTCATCCCATGCCCGGCGCAGTTTTCCTTGAAGGTGAAGATGTGAACCTGAGAACAGTAGAGGAGGAAGACCTGGAGTTTATACGGGACGCTTTCAACCATCTTGAGGTTCGAACCTTCCTGGACCATGAGGGTCCCGCCAATCTTGAACAGGAACAAGACTTCTTCGAGAACGTCATCTGTGAAGACGAACCGGTCAACCTCGCAATCTCCGTCGATTCAGATATTATCGGGCTCATAGAGCTGCGGGAGAAACAGCAGGGAGTCGCCGAGCTGGGCATCTGGATCCATCCCGACTTCCACGGCAAGGGTTACGGCACCGAGGCATGCGAGCTTCTGATCAAATACGCATTCAACGAGAGAAGATACGACAGGATCATGGCCAGAGCCTTCGAATCCAACGACGCCTCCCAGCGGGTCTGGGAGAAGCTCGGCTTCACCGATGAAGGCCGACTCCGGAACCATGTATTCCGGGATGGAAGCTACGAGGAAGTTTTTGTATACGGGCTGTTGAAGGAAGAGTGGAAAGACTGAACAGGTAGATAAAAATGTCGGGTCAATCTTCCATTACAATGAAAAACGGTTTCACCTACGACGAAGACCTGGACGAAAGCATTGTCAGGAATCTTCTAAACGCCAGGTTTGAGAACGGTAACCAATCTTACAGTCTCGACCACGGTCGCCATCGAGAATAATGCCGATAACTCCCGAAAACCTCCCGCGCCACGAACTCATAGGTCTTGAGGTAGAGGTAATCGAATCGACTGATGAAAACAAGGTCGGGATCTCCGGCGAAGTTCTGGACGAGACACAGAACATGCTGAGGGTAGGCGATAAACAGGTGGAGAAGGAGACCTCGACCTTCCGTTTTACATTGCCCTCGGGAGAAAAAGTAAAGCTAGACGGATCACTGATCGCGAAGCGCCCGGAGGAACGCACCGGTATGAAGCTGCCGGATAAATGGGAGGACGTTGACTAGAGGACTTCCTCGATCATTCCCCTTTTAAATCTTGCTTTCGATCAGGTAGACACAGCTTGACCGCCCGGAGTCGGGTGACGCGGGACGCCCTTTGTACCGGCGCCTGTTGAGTTCGATACTCTGGAGCGATCTTGGAAAACCACGTCTAAGGATCGTTCTAGCCCGGCTTGGTTTAAAAAGGTTGGTTCCGCTGTTGAGGTTGTAATCGATGAGTACTGGACTTGACGTCGAAGAACCCGCAGAAGAATGTGGAGACAAGAACTGTCCCTTCCACGGGGACGTACCAGTCAGAGGTAGCTCTTTCTCGGGAACCGTCCAGTCCACTTCTATGCAGAATTCCGCAACTGTAAGATGGGAACATTCTGAAAAAGTTCCCAAGTACGAGCGGTTCGAGAGAAGAAATACCAAGGTCACAGTACACGTACCTGAATGCATCGACGTTCACGAAGGAGACGAGGTGCGTGTCTTCGAGACCAGACCTATCTCCAAGACCAAGAGCTCGGTAATCGTAGAGGTGAACAGCTGATGAAGCCGCTCGGCGCCAATATTACAAGGACGCTGGACAAGGGTGCCGAGCTCACTTGTGCGGACAACTCTGGAGCGAAAGAGCTCGAGATAATCGGTGTAAAATCACGAAAAGGTCGGCGATCACGCAGGGAATCCGCGGGAGTCGGTGATGTAGTAAAGGTCAAGATCCTGAGGGGTGACCAGGAAGTCAAGCACCAGGTATTCGATGCCGTAATCGTGCGACAGAAAAAGGAGTACCAGCGACCCTCCGGAATGCGGATCGCTTTCGACGACAACGCCGCTGTACTGGTTGAGGAAACCGGACTTCCAAAGGGTTCCGTTACAAGAGGCCCTATCGCCAAGGAAGTCGTGCAGCGGTTTACGCCGATCGGAAAGATCGCGTCGCAGGTGGTGTAAAGTGA
>CAZKLW010000065.1:0-3121 GCA_964553995.1 uncultured archaeon | reverse complement strand
ACGTCTCCAGGAGCTTTCAGTGGAAGGAAAGAGAATCTACTGCGAGGAGTGGACTGATCCTCCAATGGTCTCCGGCAACTGGATTCCCGGGCTCATCGAGAGGATCGACGGAAAATACTTTATCGATGGAGGGAGAAGCCGGGAGTTTGATCTTGCCGATCTACGTGACTTCGACCCGGAGCACATCTTTCTAAATGTCTGCGGAGCAGGAGAAAACATCGATCCTGACGCCATCCTGAAAAGGGAAGGCTGGCAGGGGATAACCGCGGTCGAGAAAGCCAATATCCACGTCATCCATGATGCTCTTCTCAACAGACCGGGTCCGAGGCTGGTTGAAGGAGCCGAAAAGATTGTTGAAAAGGTAGAAGATTAGCTACGTGTCGTGATCACTGTACGGCCCGTCGTACTTGTCGCTGAGCAGGTTGACCGCAGCCCTCGCGCCGTCGCCGATCGCGAACGAGGTCTGGTAGACCCAGTAGTTGATTAAGCCGCAGGCGTAGACGCCTTCCGCGACTTTATTGTCATCGTCGGTCACAACGTGTTTATCCATCATGTAGGGTCCTTCAACGCCTTCCTCGAAATCGACATCGAGTTCTATATAGTCGGTGTTGCCCGCGGACGCCAGAACTACGTACTCTGCCTCGTATTCATCTTCGGAAGTTGCAACCCGGAAGCCTTCCCCGGTTCGCTCCAGCTTTTCGACCTCTTCCTCGCGGTACTCGCCTCCAAAGTCGGAGAGTTTTTCCCGGCCCTTCCGCACCAGTTCCTGGCCCGCGATTGAATCATGGCCTATCAGGTTCTGGATGTTGGAGGTTGAGTAGACAAGTGTTTCATCAGTGTCAAGAACCAGGGTCTCCTCTCCAGCCTTCGCCGTGAAGACCGCTGCCTGTAGACCTGAAACGCCTCCCCCTATTACTATGACATCTTTCATGTTATCTTCATCAAATATAACTTTTAGATACCTTATTGAATCTCGAGATGGAATTGGATGATTACAGGGTACAGGTAGAGGATAAAGATCTGTACAGGCTGCTCTTTGAAAGGGCTATGCTGCCTCTAGAAAAAAGACGTGAGATGCAAGCCCTCTCACAGCATCTCGGGATGCGTGACAGATGGGTTTACGAACAGCATCATGCTGAAAATAGTACTCTTCCGCTTGATCCCGCTCTGGAACTTCTGGATATATCATCTCAGCCTCTTTCGCTTCTTCCAGAGATATCCCCTGAGGACATAGAGTTCTACGAAGATGCTGGGAAAGTCAGGATGAAGACCACTCAACCCATCAGAGATACACTGAAAGTGCTTGAAGCTGGTGATATAGCAGAACAGACCGATGTAAGCGCTAAAAGTGTGAGGGAGTATCGCTCGGTTGGAAGAACGAAAGGCATAACACCGGAATTCTGGAATACCTACAGGGAAATCCTAGAAACAAGAGCAGAAGACAGTGATTGGAAGAGAATCAGGTTCAACCTTCTGGACGCCAACAAATACATGCATGGTGATAGAGAACTTGAGAACGCTCTGGTTGAAGAAGACCTCTTCCCCGGTCAGCTCCGCCAATTCTCGGAACTAGTTGAGGTAGACATGGATTACAAAAGTCTATTCAACCAAGACATTTCATACCGCCTAAACAACTGCCTACCACAGGATCCATCGCGTAGGCAGCTGATAAATACTGTCAATGTGGCGGATTCAGTCCATAGTATCAAGGAAGAGGAAAAGAATTACCGGATAATAGGCAACATGGAACCTGTACTCGACGGGCTGATAAAGAGGATGGAAAATGGTTCGCGGCATGTAAACCCGGCCAATCTCCAGAACGTCAACGTGGATATAGAGGAACAGGTACTAGGAGAGGTTCTGAATGCTTTCCAGAAGTACTTTGATATTTTAGAAAAGGCAAACAACAGTACTTATAGAGTTGCAGAGGATATTGAAAATCTTTACCCTGTGAGAGGAGTTATGAGGTATTTTGACGAAAACGATATAGGTGGTGAGGTAGGCCCCAGTTGATGTCGCCGCTAATATACTGCTCGGACTGTCCTTAATATGCATATAGCGAAATTTAGATATCGACCGGTGGAAGTACAGTTCAGCCCCCTAAATATGTCTTTCAAGTAAATTCCCAATTCCTCTCGAATTCAATTTTCTCCTATGCGCTGTAATCCGTAAATCTCTGTACATCATCATCCATTAAGTGGTCAACCAGTACAACGCCCTCTTCTCTTGGCGTAAGAATCCCTCTGTTGGCCATTTCCTTCATAGATATTTTAACCTTGTACGGGTTTCTTGGAACCTCTTTCTGGACCTCTTCATAAGTCGCTGAGCCGTCCTGTCTCTTAAGGAAACCCTTTATTTCTTCAATGATCCTCTGATAATCTTTTTTTCGACCTGAAACAATAGCTGATTCTCCCTGTGCGAAACTGTCGGATAGAATTTCATCTGGACTTATCTCGATCCCATAAGCCCAGGCTTCAGAAGTATATACCGTAATTCTTTCATCTCCTTCATCTTCCCACAAAATATCATAATCCTCACGAGCCTCTTTAACGCAAGCAAGTGCCTCATCAGTATCAGCAAGTCCAGCAATAGCCGCAATTCTCTCTAGACTCATTACCCCTCCTTCCTCCTCCAGAAGCTCGTAAAGTTTATCTACAGTGAACTCTTCTTCATTGGCAATTTCCACTCCATCTTCCTGCTCTTTGTCCTCTGCAAACCTTATCTCTGGATTCCAGTTCCAGTCGTCATCTTCTTCCTCAGATTCCGTATCTTCCTCCCCAGTCAAAGACTCTGGCGTGCCATTTGACCCATTTTCTAGCAAAGATCTGCCTTCCTGAGTCAGTTCAAAAGTCGATGATCCCTCTATCAGGCCTTCTTCCTCAAGTTCCTCGATGAGATTATGTGCCTCTTCACCGTATTTTGCCCTGAAATCGTTGAATCCTATTCCACCAGAAATATCCCCGAGGACCTGATCCATATTTTCAGGCATACAGAGAAGGATACGTATTAGGATTTTTAATTATGTTGTTCAAAAAGAGTAAAAAATAAAGTAGGGGCTTTCACCCTTCAAATGTCTCCATCAGTTCTTCGAAAAGCTGCTGGGGATGGCTCCAGTCTACAA
>CAZKLW010000064.1:0-3469 GCA_964553995.1 uncultured archaeon | reverse complement strand
GTCGTAGGAGATACCAGCCGGATACTTCAAAGCACCGTCGACAGCATCGAATCCGGGGTAAGGAAGGGAGACTCCCTGGTGATATTTTCACAGACAGGACTCGAGAACGCAGGTTTCAGCTCGCTTCCCGTGGAACCTGGAAACGGTTTCAGTAACACGAGCGTCGAGATAAGGAAACCCGTGAGAACCAGCGTTGATACCCGTATCCTGGACGTGAAAAAGAAAAAGGGAGAAGCCTACGCCACCCCTGAAACCGCGATCATTAAAGCCAGTTACGGAGGTGGAGAAGTACTGTTCTACAACATAGAAGACAGTGATTTCAACAAGGAATTCCTCTACCCTGTTTTCTGGAAGAGGATCTTCAATGAGCTGAGCGATAGACCAGACATAGAACAGTTAAACCTCCAGACCGGAACCACAGTAAACGAATCGTCAGTAATTGAACCGGGTGGAGAAACGCTTTCGGGACAGGTCGAGCTGAAACAGGCAGGATTCTACAACAGTTCCTCGGGAACCTACGCCGCCAACCTGGTCAGCGAGGACGAATCCGGGATAGAAAGATCCGAAATACCTTCACAAGATTCCAGTGAAGGATCGACCAGGAAAAACCTCCAGAACCTGATGGTAGTGCTGCTTGCGGTACTGGCAACAATGGAGCTGCTCTATCTTATATACGCGGGTGAGCTGTAGTGGCAGGATTTGAGAACCCTGCATGGCTGGTTCTGCTGGTACTCGTGGCTCCCGCCGTTTACGCCGCCTTAAAGAGACGGGAAAGATACAGCTACCTTATCGGGGCTTCAAGATTCCTGGCTCTATCCCTGCTGGTAGTTGCGGCTGCCTCCCCCTTCATAACCACGGACCAGAAAGTATCCGAGACCGCGGAACTGACCGTCCTGAAGGACAGTTCCTTCTCGACCCAGTTGCTCAACAGTCCCGATCTGGATGCAGAAGAAGTCGAGATAAGGGAAAAAGTCATAGCCTCGGGGAACAGTTCCGACCTCAAAAGCGGCTTCCTCAGGAACATTGAACCGGACTCCGCCTACCTTGCATCAAGCGATTTCCAGTCCTCCGAAACGCTTGAGGGCGTTGCCGAAGCCTTCAGGAGGAAAAATTCCACTCTTTACGCCCTAAAAACCGGGGCAGATGAGGAGGCATCCGTAACTGTTGAAGGACCTTCGACCACGGTTCCAGGCGCTGAAAATCGTTTCAGGATCAGGGTTCACTCCACGGGCGAGATACCAGAACCTGAGGTCACAGTTGACGGCGAACCGGCTGAACTTGAGAGAACCGCGAACACCACCTGGGAGTTCACCCGGGCCTTCCAGGAAAAAGGAAGCCATACCATTAAGGCCTCCATTGAAGTGAACGACCGTTGGAGCAGGAACAACAGGTTCTACAGCTCGGTGGACGTCACGGAAAAACCTGAAATCCTCGTAATCGGTTCACAGGGTAGCCTCGGCGACAGCCTGGAAAAATTCTATTCTCTGGAGTACAAGAACAGCCTGCCTGACGACCTCTCGGACTACTATACCGTCATCGCCAAGGAACACGTCAAGAGCCCCGAGCTTGAACGCTTCGTAATAGAGGGCAACGGCCTGGTTTACACGGGAGACTACGAAAAAGGGATGGGAATGCTGCCCGTAAAATCCGTGCCTGAAGACCAGCAATCAAAAGGCGCCAAGGTAATGCTGGTCATCGATGTATCGAAGAGTACGGAATCCAGCGTAAAGCAGGAGAAGAAGCTGGCCTTCAACCTCGTAGAACAGCTACCCTTCAACAACAGGGTGGGGGCGATCGCCTACAACCGGGAGGCGTTTATAATAAGCAAGCCCAAGGTCCTCGCCAGTCATCGGGAAGAACTGAAGCAGAAGATATCCAGGATCAAGACAGGCGGCAACTCATTCCACCATAACGGTCTGAAGGGTGCCCGAGAAATCCTCAACGGCACGGGCAACATAGTGATGCTGACCGACGGCAAGATATCCTCCTTCGGCAGAAACGTTGATACCAAAAGGAAATCTCGGGAAATCGCCTCGGATCTTGATGTACGACTGATAACCATAGGCGTGGGAGAAGACTCTAACAGGGAGTTCCTGGAAGAGCTGGCTGAGCGAGGCAACGGCTACTACCTGGACATGAGAGACACCGGGAGGCTACAGTTTACCTTCGGCGCTGGAGGGGCGTCGGGCAACACCGAGCCGCTTGTCGTGACCAATCCCAACCATTTCATAACGGACGGCATAGAGCTTACATCCTCGTCGTCAGTCTTCGACTCTGTGGAGCCAAAGATCGGTGCCGACCTGCTGGTTACTGGAACCTCGGGTAAACCCTTCCTTACCACCTGGAGGTACGGCATCGGTAGAGTCGCGGCGTTTTCAGGAGGCGCAAGAGACCTCTCCCAGGTAAGCAGGGTCGATCCTGTTTTTGTCACGAGAACAGTTTCCTGGGCTGTTGGAGACCCCAAGAGGAAGCGGGATAGATGGTTAAAGGTAGAATCCTCGAGGAGGCCTGAAGATATAGAGGCAAAGGCCAGCTACGATCTACCGGGTTTCAGGAGGCAGGGAAGCGATCTATACACCCGGGAGTTTTCGCCGGGAAGCCTGGGATTCCACAGAGTCCAGGACAGGATATACGGCTATAACTACAACCCCGAGTTCGAGAAGATTGGATACAGTGATTCGATGCGTGATATCGTTCGGGACACTGGAGGGAAGGTATTCAAACCTGGAGAGGAAAAACAGTTAATACAGGAAGTGAAAAAGTTGAGCGAGAGGAAGGTTGAGAAAAAGAAGTCTCTCTCCAGCTATTTCATAATAGCGGCGCTTTTGATACTGCTGACCGAAATCGGTTACCGGAAGAGAAGAGGTAAAAGATGAGAACGCCAATGCTTAAACGTAGACTGAACCCGTTCCTGCTGGCATCCACAGTTCTCGTGCTTTCACTGCTCGCAGGACTTTCAGTACTTTACCAGGGCCAGCTGAATGATATACTGACGGAGAAAAAATCTCTGCAGTCCACCCTGGAAGAGAAAAACAAACGTATATCGAGCCTCCAGGCAGAGAACACCAACCTGACCGAGGATCTCAGGATAGCGGAAAACGATCTCGAAAGCACCGTGGCCCTGGTGGAGAGCCTCAACCAGACCATTGACACCCAAGAACAGAAGATAGATACCCTGGAGTCGGAAAAGGATCAACTGGAATCGGATATCAATTCCCTGGAGAACCAGAACCAGCAGCTTAACATCACCATCTTCTCAATCAACACGACACTCGGAGATATATGCACCGAATCCGACAACAACCTGACCGAAAACTCTGAAACATTATGTGAGAACCAGGGGCACGAACCCTAGGGAAATGAGAGTAGAAAAACTTCTTACACGCCTTAGACGGGAGTTCGTCAAGATAAACCTGATACAGGCATCGCTGGATTCACTTCTTTTCTTCCTGGGTACAAACCTGGTGCT
>CAZKLW010000063.1:0-3592 GCA_964553995.1 uncultured archaeon | reverse complement strand
GCACGAGACGTTTAAAGTCTCTCAAGCCTTCAAATTTTCCCTTTTTCTCTCTTTTATTTTTGCGAACTTCAGGCAAAGTTCGATCATGCCGGAAGGCTCCAGTAGGTGCCTTTTGGAACACGTTTATTTAACTGAAGACTGACTCTTTGTTATGGCTGGAGCAGTTTTCAAGCAGAAAAGAGACGTATCTTTACGGCCTCTGGAAAAAGAGGATGCGGAGTTCGTTAGAAATCTTGTCCAGAAGCCGGAGGTCAGGAAGCATCTCGGTCGCTTACCAGAACCCATGTCGGTAGAACAGTCAGAGGACAGGATAGAACAGATCACCGAGGACGACTCCATCATCCAGTTCATCATCCAGAAGGAGAGTGAACCGGTTGGAACCATAGCAATATTCAAGATCAACAGGACTTACAGGCACGCGGAGTTCGGAGCCTTCATGGTCGAACCTGATCGACATGGAGAGGGAATAGGAACTGTTGGGCTCGAACTGCTTCTCGAGTATGCATTCGATGAGCTCGGGATGCACCGTATAGCAGGAGGTTACATCGAGGGAAACGAAGCCTCGAGGAAAGTCCAGGAAAACTTTGGCTTTACAGTCGAGGGAAGGGAAAGAGAATACAAGTACCGGAACGGGGAGTACCAAGACCTCGTGCGGATGAGCCTTCTCGAGGACGAGTATTATGAGCAGTAATCTAACTGAACACGAAGTCAAGAAATTCAAAATCTCAGACTTATATCCGGAAGCATACGGATCAGTAGAATAGGATTGATAAGATGCTTTCAAAGGCAAAAGAGATAGCTAGAATCCACGGACTGGAGCCAGAAACGGTTGAAAGGATTGACTCACACGGCCCTGAGAAGAGGAAAAATTACAAAGTCGGGAATAGGGAGGTATTCTATATCTCGGTTTATCCGGAAAATTCTCTAACCAGAACAAGAACTGAGGCGAAAATATACGAGCTAATCGGCAACAATACCAGTCTGAGAACACCAGAAGTAATAGAATACAGCAAGGATTATATCCTGGTCCGGGGTCTATCGGGAGAAAGCTACGCCCCGGTATTTGAGAAATCCTCTGAGGAACGGAAACTAGAGATAATAAGGAGCCACGCAGAAGCCCTGATTGAAATCCACGGCATCGAGGTTCTAGATATCGGTGAAGATGTAGATGGTTTCGGCAGGTTTACAGACGAAGGCTTTCACAGTTACAGCAGCTGGACAGAATTCATGGAGGAGCGTCTTTCCAGTTACACAGAAAGAGCATCCGGAGAACTGGAAGAGCACGCAATAAACTGGCTGAGGGAAAATATTCGCATAACTGAAACAGATATACAACCTAGAATAGTCCACGACGATTTCCATATATGGAACACACTAACAGGAGAAACAATCGGCGTTCTAGATGCAGAGCAAGCATTCATCGGGGATTCCGTCTACGACCTTGTCAAAACCGCCAGCAGATGGACTGATAACTACGGGATGACTGAAGAACTCTTGGAAACGTACCTCGGGAAACATGATATAGAAGATTTCGAAAAACGGTTCCGGTATTACCGTGTGGAAAACTACCTGAGAGGAACTATAAATGCCAGAGAAAAAGTAGAAAATGGGCAGAACGAACTCCAAAAATTCTACGAAAACGACAGAGAAAAACTGGTACAGTTAATAAGGGGAGAATAAAATGAGGATAACACTACTTGGCTCAGAAGAGCTAATCAGAATTAACAAAGAGGGGCTTGAAAACAGCTAAAAATAATTTCACGAGATAATAAGATGGAAATCAGACGATACAGGAAAGAAGACGATATCAGGACTCTCATTGGTAGAGCCGTAGAGAATGTTGAACCAGAACATTATTCGGAAGAACAGCAGGAACATCTAGAGGAAGTAATTCTTGAAATGAACCTTGAGTTCTCAGAAAAGGACAGATACGAGTATTTCGTGGCTGAAATGAACGAGGATATACGGGGCGTGGCAGGTTTTCAAAGGGAAAGTGGTAAAGTAGCTGGAATATTCGTAGATTCAGAATACGCAAATTCTGGTATAGGCTCCAGGCTAATGGAAAAGATAGAACAAAAAGCGAGAGAAGAAGGCCTGAAAGAAATGGAGGCTCTGGCATCACTGGAGGCAGTGGATTTCTACAGGAAAAACGGATATAACATAATAGAGGAAGGAAAACAAGATATTGAAGGAGAAAAAATAGGAATCAAAGTAATGAAGAAAGAACTAAATTAATTTTTCAAAAAATATGATTCATGTCCGAGAATCTCTACGCCAATAGAGCCAGGTACTACGAGATACTTTACCGGGACAAGGATTACAGGGGAGAGGTCGATTTTATACTCGAGAAGTTTGAGGAGTTCAGTTCCAGCGGCGGGAAAAGAGTGCTTGTCCTGGGCTGCGGTACCGGCGGCCATTCCAGGCATCTAGTTGAGGAAGGTTTCGAGGTTACTGGGCTCGACAAGTATGAGAGCATGCTTGAGATCGCCAGAGAAAAATCCGGTGCCAATTTCCGGCAGACTGATCTTCCTGACATAAATGTCGAGGGAGAGTTTGACCTGATCCTCATGCCTTTTACGATAGTGAATCACCTGCCTGAGAAAGCTCTTCTCAAGACTCTGGAAAATATCAGCTCCGTGTTGAAAGAAGATGGAGTTCTGATATTTGACAATGGAGACTTCTGGCTCGAAGAATCCAAAGACCACACAGTTCCCATCCTAGAGTCAAGGTCGAGGGATGGCGAGAACGTGGCCAGGATCAGCCAGTTACAGAGTGAAGAAGAAGGATTACGTTTCAAGTCTCTCATATTTACGGAGGAAGGTTTCTTCCCGGACGAGCACCAGCTGTTTGATCGTGATGACAAGGAAATAAGACAGATGCTGAAAGAAAAGGGCTTTAAGTACGAGATCTTTGAGAATGGCTACGGTACAGATTCGTCCAAGGATAACGGAACTGTCTTCGTTGCGAGACTGGAGAGTTGAACTCTACACCAGCTGGATCAACGCTACTCCTGCAATTATCATTCCGAGCGCGATAGTTTTCTGGATTATAACTGTCTTCTCCAGCCTCTCATGGATGATACCCGGGTGGAACTTTGAGAGGAAGATACTTACGAAGAATACCAGTGCGGAGTCGATCTTTACTACTACCGAGGCGAGGGACACTGGTCCAAGGCTCAGAGCCTTGATAAATGTGAGGTAGGCCAGGCCTGTTAATCCACCAATCAATAGGAGGTGTTCGTATCCCTTCAACTCGTTTTTCTCCAGTTTTCCTGCCTTCGAGACCAGTAAAAGAAGGTTCAGAATCAATCCTGTTGCGCCTATCCAGAACAGCAGCTGGAACAGCCCGGTTGAAGAGGTCGCGAACTTGAGTATGACGTCTCTAACCGCCCAGAGAAACGCTGCCAGAAAACCCAGGTAGATCGCCTTCCTTGACTGGAAGACATGTATTCCTCTCCTTGGACGATCCATAGAGATAAGTACCGCTCCAAGAACGGTCAGAGCCATCCCAGAGTACTCCATAAAGCCGAATTTTTCGCCCAGGAAGAGAAATGACAGTATTATGACAAACACGGAGTTAACCGTAAGCGTCG
>CAZKLW010000062.1:0-3789 GCA_964553995.1 uncultured archaeon | reverse complement strand
AGGGGCGAAATACCTTTCCGTTTCATAGCAGGAAATTTTCTATCCTCATATTTAAAGCCTTTCTCGGTACCAGAGAACCCATATTCCAAGCACTACAGCCGTTAACCCCCATCTCCACAGGATCCCGTGAATTATATCGAACGAGATGATTCCTGACATGTCAAGGTAGATAGTTGTAAGAAGTCTCACGATGTTGGCTATGCCTATAGCGGCTATTCCCGCGACAACAAACCTTAAATCAGTTTTTTTGGGGGTTGCAAAGGTCAGTCCGAGCAGGGCAGCCACTGATTTCCATCCAAGGCAATCACGGGTTATCTCGTATGTGAATTTCTCTGTAAGTACAAAGATGCCGGTCGAAGACGCCTTTATACCTGTCAGGCGAAGGGTTTCGGCGGTGAGGTCTGCCAGGGATACCTGGAGCGAGGTGGTATCCGGGTAGAAGAGTATGAAAAGCCTGAAGACTATTCCGGCGATTATGAGTTTCCCGAGGAAGATCGAGGTCCTGTATAGTTTCTCCTGCCGTTCATCGAGATCCAGGTCGAGTTCCACACAAGGTTTTTCTCTTTCCTGCTTTAGAACTGTTGGGCTAGAAATAGGTCTCGGCGACTTTAGAGCGTTTTTGCCCTGAGTGCCGGGATTCGGCCTCTATCTTCTCTATTCTACGGCTGAGGTTGTTGTATGCGTACACCGCCGAGGCGACGGCATCGACCTCGTGGGAGTTTTCACCCTGGCCTAGCTCTTTTTTCCTTCTTGCCTCAAGGTCTTCCTCTGGCTTGAACTTTTCCGCGCCGAGAGAGCTCGCGATCTTTTCGACGGTGGATGGCATCTTTCCGGTGTCGCAGGCTACCACCACTGGTTTTCCCTCATTAATCAGCTCCAGTATGATCTCTCTTGACGGAAATTCTCTTCTTGATTCCAGCAGCTCGAGCTCGCCCTCTAGATTGAGAGCTGCAACCGCTGAAGTGTTTCCGGGATCCACGCCAACTATAAGCGGTTTGGCCATTTTAGGTCTCAATTAGTTCCTTTATCCTTGAAGCTTTTTTGTCTCCAAGACCCTCTACATCCTTCAGTTCGGACTCGGATGCGGTGAATACTGCTTTAACCGTACCGAACTCTTCCAGGAGTCTCTCGGCTATCTTTGTGTTGACCCCTGGCAGACCGGCCACCACAAATTTTTTCAGCTCACTCTCCGTTTTGGGAGCTTTCTCTCCCCTTATGGCAATCTCCCTGTCTTTGTCCTCCTGCTCTCTCCTGGCGAGCGACTTCAGGAGTTCCGCGGTATTCCTGACATCATCGCTCCAGAGAATCGGTATACCGTAATCCAGGGCGATCGTGGCCAGCGCCCCCCTTATTGCGTTAGGATGCACTTCCCTGTGAGAGTAGAGATCATCACCCTCTATAATAAGCACCGGATTACTGAACTGCTGTAGTTCTTCGAGCTGGGAGAACAGTCGCTGATCCAGCACGGAGTCGACGAAGTCATCGGCCCTCTTTCTCTCGACCGCTGTCGCATCGGAGACGAGAAAGTCAGCGACCTCCAGCCTCTTCTTCCTCACCGTTATCTCCATTCGGGAGAGCTCTTTTGCGACCGAGTTCTCCCGATCGTCGGCATAGATTACAGTTTCTACTTCTCCAGAGAAGCCGTCCAGGGTCTTCTGACCACCTTTTTCACGTTTCTCGTCTTTCAGTTCTTCCAGCACCTCGTTCATCTCTTTCTTCTGGTTCTGGGAGCTCCAGTAGTACGCCTCGTCACGTGTATTCTCAGCCATCAAGACATAAATCTTTCCTGCCTGCTGTCTCGCTGTTCTGCCACTTCTTTGAATATCCCGTACCGCGGATGGAACCGGCTCGTAGAATACTACGTAGTCGACACTGGGGATATCTAGGCCTTCTTCACCTATAGAGGTGGAGACGAGAACATTGTATTTTTCTTTCTCGAACGCTTCGAGAACATCTATCTGTTTTTTCTGCGTCATACCAGAGTCTCCTCTCTGACCCACGAACTTGACCGCCTTTAGGCCCTCGGTGTTCAGTTCTTCGGCTATCCTGTCGGCTGATGCCCTGTACTCTGTGAATACGATTGCCTTCTCGCCTTCATCGATATCCCCCAGGATCTCCCGTAGCCTGTCCAGCTTGGGATGTTCCTCCCCTTTCTTCTTCAGGTACTCGACCATCGATCTCGCCTTCTGCAGCTTCTCGTTGTTTAGGGCGCGGGAAGCCGCCTTTGAGTCATCGTTCTTGAGACCTTCCATGTACTCGTAGCACTGGGAGACTCCCTGCGTTTCCAGCAACTCGAGCGCCTGCGATATCTTCAGGGCGGTCGCCACAAGCGAGAGGCCGGAGTAGTACTTGGGATCGTCGCCGCTGGAAGCCTTTGAACCCAGTTTTCCGCGTAACTTCAGCAGCTGTTTTTTATTGACCCGTGAGACAGAATCCAGCATACCCATTGACTTCAGTTTTTTGAGCTGCTCTCTCTTTGCTTCCTCCAGGTTGTTCTTTGCCTCCCGGAACCGCTCATCCAGTGAAACCTCTATCCATTCCACTTCCTTCCTGTGTAGGTAGGGCTCGACATCCGGATCATCCTCTGTTCGAACCTCGAAGTTCTCTATCTCAAGATTGTCGGCAACCTGGAGTATCTGTTCCTTGTCGCCTCCAGGAGACGCGGTGAGTGCAAGCTTCTGGGCCCGCATCTTTTCCGATATGAAGACGTAGCTGTACTCTCCAGTCGCCCTGTGGGCCTCGTCAAATACTACGAGCGAGAACTCTTCTCGAGGCACTTTTCCAGCTATAAGGTCGTTTTCCACTACCTGGGGTGTGGCGAAGAATATCTTTTTCTCACCCCAGATCCTGTATCTTTCCTCCGGGCTGGTCTCTCCCGTTAGGACAGTCATGTCTTCGTCATCTATGGCGAGAAGTTCTCTGAAGGTTGAGAGATGTTGCTCTACCAGTGGCTTGGTAGGAGCCATGAAGAGCACCTTGCCTTCAGGTACTTTCTGTGAAGCCACCATGGCCGCGATAACTGTCTTTCCGAGTCCCGTGGGAAGAACAACGAGAGTGTTTTTGTCGCGTGCAGAGGCAGCTATAACCTCCTGGTAGGCACGAGACTCTATCTTGTCTGTTTCCAGCACCTGTTCCATGTATCTCAAATCCGGTCAAGATATATACTTCTTTACCTCGGGAACGCATCTCTCGGGGTCTCAAGAGACTGCAGAATTTTGAAAAGTATGTTTGCCGCCACTATGAATACTATCGCAGCCTTGATGCTGGCACTGTTGATCGCCAGGCTGGTTTTGACGAACACAACTGTGACGTATGCGAGCGAGTAGACTATTCCGGCGGATGAAACCATGAATGCGACGGTAGAAGGCCATTTGTGGTAGAAGTCCATATATACCACCACTGATCCGACAAGTATGAGGAAGTACGCGGCGTTTCTCTCGAGAGTTTGAAGGTTTGAAGACAGGAGAAGTGAAACACCGGTAGTCACCCAGATGATGGCGTTTCCGACCGATGTGTTCCACCCCAGGCTTTCTCGGCTGTACTTGCCAAAGTAGAGTTCGATAACTACCGCTCCAAGTATAAGAGGCAGAAGAATCGGCAGGAGCTGGGGGTGCTCTACGGGAGCTATAACGAACTTCCAGATGATAGAGTCAAGGCTGGCGATTCCAGGGTTTCCTGTTATGGCGGCCATGGATATCAGTCGAAGGCGTCAGGTGTACCTCCGGCATGCCAGGCTTTTCTGGGTCTCACCTGTATGGGGTAGATTCGTTCGGAGTTGTCGTCCAGTAG
>CAZKLW010000061.1:712-3808 GCA_964553995.1 uncultured archaeon | reverse complement strand
GTCGTAACCCATCTTCTGGAAGAACTCTGTGAGGTAACCCTTCAGGTGACGGTAGTTGAGGTCCTTGCCTACCACTATGCCGTCGGTCTGTATGAAGCCCGCGAGATGTGTCCTGTCGACTGTCTCGTTCCTGAAGTTCCTGCCTATTATGAAGAGCTGTTTCGGCAGTTCCTCCTCGTTGACCTCGATCTCGTGTAGTCTCTGGGCGGAAACCGTTGTAGTATGTGTTCTCAGTACGTTCTTCGCGGCCTCTTCCCTGCTCCATTCGTAGCCCCAGCCCCGGGAACCTGTGGTCCAGCCGTCTTCGTGAGTCTGCTTTATGTGCTCTACCTTGTCACCGTAGACCGAGAGGTCTGATCTCTCCGGGTTTTCAAGGAAGAACGTATCCTGTAAATCTCTGGCAGGATGATCCTGGGGTGTGTAGAGCGCGTCAAAGTTCATCAGGCTGGAGACCACGAAGTCCCCGCTCATCTCCTCGAAACCCATCTCTATGAACTGTTTTCTCGCGTAGTCAAGGATTTCCTTGTAAAAATGCTTCTTGCCAGTTCTCGGGGTGCGAGTCCTCGCCTCGACATCGAAGTATTCCTCGACTTCACCGGTTTCCACTTCCTTCCCTGTCTCCGTGAGACTGAGCACTCTCTCTGTCCGGGTCACGGTCTCTACCAGGCCACGTTCCTCGAGCCGGGAATCGTATTCACCGGATTCAAGCCTCCGTCTGACGTCGTCAGAGTCAACCTTTTTTCCTTCAGCGGTAAGGGTTACCTCGCCGTCCTCGATCTCGACCCAGTTCTTCTGGCGGGCTTTCCCGAGTGCCACATCCATCTCGAAATCCTGGTCTTCCGAGAGGTAGACCGTGCCCTGCCTCTTCAATTTATCAACCAGCCGGTACTCGGGCGAGCCTTCCTGTTTAACGGCTTCACCTGTCTCCGTAAGTCGATGCTCAAGTTCCTCTTCTTCCTCTATATCCACGAGCCCCGCCTCTTCGAGTTCGAGTGCGGTCCTGTTGACCATTGACTGGTCGTAGCCCCTGGATTCGAGTTCTGCAACCGTCTTCGGTCCCGACCCGAGTTCTTCGAGAATCTGTATTGCCTGTTTCGAAAGCTTCACAGTTTACCTCGGGCGAATTAAGCTTTAATATTTCAGGCAGTTTCCAGTATCGCCGCCAGAACAATAAGAAATACTCCGGAAATAGCCAGTTTCGCCAGGTTTATCCATGTATCTCTTTCGAAATGTTCTCTGTAAACTGCAACAGAAATCAGGGTTCCCGAGACGCCGCCGACTATGAAACCTGTCATCTCAAGAGTTGCGTGGGGCAGATACGCCAGAACCTTGCCCGGGGAATCCTGGAAGATATGTGCCAGGAAAAAGCCGAGTACCGAGGCGTTCCATGTCAGTATGAATGCGCCCGCTGAACCTATGATGGCGGAAACCACCAGAATTCCCGAGAACACCAGCAGATTGTTGCCAAGAATTGAGAAAAAAGATGCCTGTGATGTCGCTGCACCTGTGAGCCCCACCACCTGATTCTGGAGGCTAAAAACGTCGGGAAAAACCGTTCCCAGGAAGAAGAATGCGAACGAAAAGAGCGCCATAGTCCTCAATGCCCAGTATGTAGTCTTCACCTGCCTCTTCCTCCAAGAGAAAGTAAAGAAGCGGAAATATCAGAGGTATTGACGCGAACACCACCGAGAGGATATCTACATTTTCCGGGAAAAAGAAACTCGCTATACCGAACCCCAGAATCCCCGAGACAACCCCCAGGAGAACCAGCAGGTAGGGTCTATGTTCTTCCTCCTCGTGGAGTATAAGCTCCGGCAGCATACCTCAAGATACCTTCCCCTGCCTTAAACCAGTTCGGCATCCATCTCCCCAACGAACTGCTCGACTTCCGCCCGGGCTTCCTCTCTCCGGTCTTTATGTTCGAGCAGGAATTCTTCGACCCTGTCCTTGGCGATCTGCTTTAGTTCTCCGGAAAGCATCTCGCCGCTCGAGTACTCTTCTCTGATCCGCTCCAGCTCGTCGTCGTCCTTTACCAGGTGGAATGCCAGCAGCTCGAACACCATGTCTTCCTCGATCTTCGCTCCTTTCTCCCGCTGTTCCTCACGCGTGTCGCGTCCACCGGTCTTCGCCCTGTCAATCTTCTCCTTCGCGTCTTCCACGGAGTCGGTAAGCGCAATGTAGCTCTTCGGGTCGCTGGATGACATCTTCCCCCCCTGTAGACCGCGCATGAACTTGTTGTAGGTGCTGGCGGGCTTGTAGAAATCCTGTTCCTCATACTTGCGGGCGACCTCTCTCGTAAGCCTGATATGCGGGTCCTGGTCCAGCCCTACAGGAACCACAGTAGGTTTCGGACCGCCGTTCTCCGGGAACTGTGGCCTGAGAATGTCGGCGTACTGGGTGAGTGCGGCGGCGATCTTCCCGGGATCAGGATCGCCGTATGTAGCATCCATCTCGTTCCTGGTGACGTAACGGGCGAACTGCTTGCTCCTCGCAAGGTGGTTGTTGCCGGCCCGGCTCTGGAAGTAGAAATCCACGTTTTCGAGTTCCAGGCCCATGGCAACGTAATTCGTGAGGTACTGCTCTATCACGAGTTCCCTGGATTTATCCAGCCCCATATCACGCGTATTGTAAGCCTCTATATCTGCGGCTGTAAGCGTGATCTCGGCACCCATATCCTGATACATCAGCACCTGGTCGACGACTATCTTGTGTCCAAGGTGGAACAGACCGGAAGGCATGATACCTGTTATCATGGCCACGTCCTCTCCAGAATCCAGGGCTTCAAGGTAAGGCTCCATGCCCCGATGTCCGAATATTATTCCTCTCCTGATGTAACGGTGGTCGGGAAAACTGTCGGCTATCTCTTCTACCGGTTCGATACCGAACTTCTCCATCTTCTCACTGTAATCTCCTATCTCGACATCTCCCCACGGATCTATTTCAGGCATAGTTAGTTTTCCACCTGCTGATCTTTTATTTTCTCCGACTCTACTATCCTGGAAAGTCTTTCAAGGAACTGTTTATTCGTCTCTCTATCTCTGACACCAACTCGGAGATAATTATCATCCAGGCCTTCGAACTTTCTACCCTCTATTG
>CAZKLW010000061.1:0-702 GCA_964553995.1 uncultured archaeon | reverse complement strand
TACAGGTTCTATCCCGAACTTCTCCATCTTTTCGCTGTAATCTCCTATCTCGACGTCTCCCCATGGATCTATTTCAGGCATGTTTATCCTCTGCACAGTATTTCGGTAGGAGTTTTCTTAAGTTTCGAACCGGTTCAGGTGACTTCACTGAGTTTTCCCAGTTTCTCTGTCATGTTGCCGACGAGGTTCTCGTAGCCATCTGTGGACATAAGAACGGGGTAGAAGTCTTCCTCGGCCGCGAGTTCCTGGTCTCCCTTCCTTGCGAATACCTCTCCTTTTTCCACAATTCTAAAGTTCTCCGCCAGGAATTCGAATCCTGAGCCCTCGACTTTACGGGTATGGCGGAATACCGTCGGATCTGTTTCTCTACATCCGCTGTTGATCACGCCCTGACAGGCCAGAAAGTTCTTCGTTACCTGGTAGGCGTTCTCCGCGGCCTGGTCGGTTCCCTGGTACCCGCACTCAACCACGATTCCGTCGACATGCTCGTTCATCGCCCCCGCGTCCTCGGGAAAATGGACTGCGTTCTCGACTCCGGTAGATCTGATTATACCGGCCACTCTGCTGTTCAGCCTGGAGAAGGTGGCAAAGGGTTCCGGATATGAACGGGTCGAGTGGAGATCCAACACCAGAGTATCCTTCACTTCATCCAGCAACTCCGCCGCAAGCCTTTCCTCGTAAAGGTCGCTTTCTTCATCGCCG
>CAZKLW010000060.1:0-3819 GCA_964553995.1 uncultured archaeon | reverse complement strand
GTGACCGAGTGAACCGTCCGATATATACCTTCTTTGTTTTGGATATATCGAGAGAACCAGGTTAGAAAAAGTCTGATCTGTTAAAGAGTGTTCAAAATCTTCAAACACTCAATAAGGGTTCAGGATCAAATGAGTGTTCAATAACACTACACACTCATTACTCACGAAAGACGTTGATCAAAATATTTTCAATATACCATTAACCAGATTTCTGGCGGATTTGGTTACATAGGCAACACTGACCCAAAAAGCCCAGGTTCCGGTATAAAGAAATGAGTGTTCAAAAACTATAAACACTCAAGAAAGATATATTTACTCTCTACTCAAGACATCAGTCTTTTAAAAACATTGAATGTTCTCTATTAACAAACATTCTGATGTGTGTGGAAGGAAGTTTCAGGTCCGTGAGACAGGTACTGGGAGGGGAAAAGGTGCATCTATCGCCTCAAGGAGGCATGTGAGATATTTTGAACCGTTTTACATACCCCCCTGTATTCAGATGTGAGGGTGAGTCTAGCCCAGTATCTCGACCTCGTAACCTTCAGGATCCCTGACAAACGCATAGTTTCCAGGACATTCTTCTGGCGGACGGTAATCCTCTCCGCCGGCTTCAACAGCCCGATCGTAAGCCTCCTGAAGTGAGAGGTCGTCGCCGGTCCGTA
Source organism: uncultured archaeon (assembly GCA_964553995.1). Classification (GTDB taxonomy): domain Archaea; phylum Nanohalarchaeota; class Nanosalinia; order Nanosalinales; family Nanosalinaceae; genus CAZKLW01. The sequence goes on along the minus strand of CAZKLW010000060.1, from coordinate 3,157 downwards.
TAGCTATGTGACCAAAGCCCTCACCCTTATCGTAGCGGTCATCCTCTCCGTGGTTGTATGTGAGTTCAAGCCTCGCGTCCTGGCCAGGTATCTCCAGGAAGTAAAGCGTGAACGAGTCGTGCTCGCTTTCGCGCACCAGTTCGAAGCCGAACGCTTCCCGGTAGAAATCGATCACTTTACCCGGGTTCGAGACCCGGATCATGGTGTGATCCAGTTTCATAACTCGAAACTTAAACAACAGGTCTTTTTGAGTCTACGGTGCCAGAACTTGGTTGTATGGTATTCAAACTGATAGCTGCAAGCCTGATAGCCGCCTCCCTTTTCTCGGGATTGGGAGCGGTTTTCCTCGCAATGAAACAGGAGAACCTGGAAAATATACTCAAGTACCTCATATCTCTGTCCGCAGGATCGATCTTTGGCGGCGTCTTCATCCATCTTGTCTTCAGGCTCGCGAGCAAGGGTAACTACACCCGACTAACCGGCTTACTTATCCTCGCCGGGATGGTGGGGTCTCTTTTACTGGAAAGAGTGGTCCACTGGCACTGCCACCGGCGTGACAAGCACGTGGAACCTTTCTCATACGTTCTGTTGGCAGGGGACTCCGTCCACAATATACTCGATGGAGTGCTGATAGCCTCAAGCTTCGTCGCGGGTGTCTCTTCAGGCATAGCAGCCACCTTAGCTGTCATGATGCACAAGATTCCAAAAGAGGCAGGCGACTTTGGCGTTCTCGTCCACGCAGGATTCTCGAGACTGGAAGCTATAGGGTTCAACATCGGCATCAGCCTCTTCATGTTCGCTGGAGCCGGGGTAGTGCTACTGCTGTCCTCCTACACAGGAGGTGTAGTTACATATCTCCTGCCGCTCGTGATCGGCAACTTCGTCTACATAGCAGGCAGCGACCTCATACCGGAGTTCAAGAACTCCGAAGACGAGTTGCTCAAACACATGGTAGTCTTCTCCATCGGCGTCACGGCGATGTACCTTATACCTTTCGCCCAGAAAGCGGTTAGCTGATGAAATCATTCACCGCCTTGAAGAAGACTCTCGCAGTACTAAAGGAATGGAAAAAGGTTGACAAGCGATTCCTCCCATCTTGACGCAGTAGATATTATTTTTTCCTCGTTCTTTACGGAAAGATAGCTGATTCCTGCAAATACACCTAGAGAAGCCACCATAACCTTGGTATTTGCCAGCGCTATACTGTTGCCGGTAATTACAAGTATCGCCACGGTGGGAAGCCTTCCAAGAGAGGCTGATAGGAAAAGCTTCTTCATGTCAAGATCAGTCAGGCCCGCGAGATAGCATACCACGTCATCAGGAAAGCCAGGAAGTATGAATATCACAGTAAAAACTATCAGACCGTGCTTCTCCGTCAGGTGATAGAACTTCTCCATGTGATCTTCACTGACCACTTTCTCGACAACCGGTCTGCCAAACCTCCTTCCAAGAAGCATCGCCGTAAGGCTACCTAGAGACATCCCAATCCAGCTGTAGAGGCCTCCAGGGAACATTCCGAACGTGTAACCAGAGGCCACCATTGTGACCGGCGGTATCGGTGCCGCGACCACCTGCAGCCACTCCAGGAAAATCATTCCCAGGGGAGCCAGCACACCGAGCTGGAGTACAGCAGCCCTGATTGTTTCTGGCGTCAGGTTGGAGGTGGCAGCCTGGACCGAGATCCCCAACGGGTTCAGAAGGACCACTGAAATCAACAGTACAGAGAAAATCTCGACCAGGTGCCTGTTAGAAGGCCGCCTTGCTTCCATTTCCATAGCTGGGAATTATTCTCTACCGATAAAAAGATTTCACCCTCTCTTGGAAACGTACTCGGCGTATTCATCCGCATCGAAGCTCAGCGTCGCCATCGATATGTAGCCGAGAACCACTCCAAGCCAGTAGGTGGCAACCCGGTAGATGAGGGCGGCAAGCAGCGCCGTTGAAAGACTGGTGCTCACAACCAGGATGATAAGACCGGATAATGCGGCCTCGTAGGCTCCCGTGCCGCCAGGAGTGGGGCTGAAGTTTGCCACGCTGACCAGCGGAATCAGGAGAAGAGCATGGAAGAACTCTACCTCCAGACCCAGAGATGTAGCCACTATAAAGAACGCAATTATTTTGCACAGATAGGATGCGTGGACCAGAGCCATCGACTTCATTATTCTCCACGGATAGGTACCTATGTGCCTGTAGGAATCCTCCAGCGTTGTAAGGAACTTGTCTATCTTCTCCACTAGACCCGATTCCCTGCCAGTAATCCACTGGACCTGCCTGAAAATGAAGAAAAGTATATCCTTGAGTATCTTTGGCCGCCTCCAGCCCATGTATCCCATGAAGACTCCAAACGAGGCGAGTCCGAACGCAAACTGCGAGGCCTGTTTTACCTGGAGAGGTACGTCTCCCGTAAAGGAAAGGTAAAGATATCCCAGGAGCGTGTAGATGGTTATCGGCATTATAACTATGAGGTCCGCCGATGAAAGAGTTGCCAGCGCCTTTTCATACGAAGAATCCGTTTCCTTGTAAACCAGGTACGCCATAATAGGCTGGCCGCCGAACTGTCCAAGAGGCGTCACAAGGTTAAGGAACCGGCTTGCAGTGTAAAGCTGGAATGTTCTAGCCACACCGGCCGTAATATCTGATATCCTGAAGAAATTATGCCAGTTGAAAGCCCATATTATATACGCAAGAAGGCCAAAAAGCAGTGAGAGCGACATATAATCAAGATTGGCCTTTTTGAAGGCGGAAACCATCTTGCCGACATCCGACATGTGAAGCAGGATTCCCAGAATGGCGGTGGCGACAACCGCCCAGAAAACCTGGCTCGCTCTTCTCGACCAGTATCTATCAACTATAGAGCTGAACTTCTCGAACATATACAAGACTGTGTACGTTTCACTTGTTTTTATAGGATCGGGCTCTCTATCAACAAAACCTGGTTGCTGGACCATCTCAGTATTCAGATGCCGTACTGGTTGGAGTGGGCTTCTCCACCCACCTCGATCTCGGCCCCGTTAAATGAATCATTCGAAGCCAGCATAAAAACAGCTTCCGCAACGTCTTCCGGATCGCTGAACTTTCGCATAGGCTGGAGTTCCCTGTAACTCTCCAGTTCATCCTCCGAAAAGTTTTCAGAAAGCATATCCGTGGTAACCGGTCC
>CAZKLW010000059.1:0-3992 GCA_964553995.1 uncultured archaeon | reverse complement strand
GAAACAGTAATCGAATCAGAAACATTGCTGTCGGGGATGACAAAGCTTATGCCGAGGGCGGAGACATCGGATATGCCGTTTCCAGAGAGGTCAAGGTCGCCGTTGGAAAGCTTGAGTGCTGGTGCAGCTGCGATAGCTGTAGATAAAAGTAGAACCGCGGACACAAGTAGAGCTGTCTTTCCCTTCCCCCGTACCATACCGGGGTTATAGAATACTTGGTTTTATTAACATTATGCCAGAGAATTGAAACGACTTTAGAGTAAAAAACATCAGGAAAAATCTATCCCGTCATTTCCTTCGCGGCCTGTTCCACCGTTTCTTCCGACAACTTTTCCGGGTTCCAGCCGATACGTTCCCTGATCTTGGAAACATCGAGTAGCATCCGGGGTACGTCGCCCTTCCATCCTCTGCGTCCGCCGGTGTAAGTGATCTCGGTATCTGAGCCGTACCCTTCGACCACTATCTCCGCTATCCTCTCGACTGATACCGTGTCCCTGCTGCCGACGTTGTAGACCTCATACCGTTCCTCACGTCCACGCGCTGCTTGAAGCATTGCGTCAATACATTCCTCCAGCGACAGGTAGGACTTCTCCTGTCTTCCGTCGCCGAGAACTTCAAGGCTCGAGGGGCCTTCACGAAGCTTCTCCACGAAGTCGTACACCACGCCCTTCTCCATGTCGCCGGAAACAATATTGGCCAGTCGAAGAACCGTGGAACTGAACCCGAAGGAATGGGAATAGGTCGAGATTAAAGACTCAGAAGCCAGTTTATAGGAACCGTAAAGAGAGATCGGTTCCAGAGGACCGTAACTCTCCGGCGTGGGCGTCGGAACTTCTTCCCCGTAAACCGTAGAGCTGCTGGTGAACACCAGATCATTTACACCTTGGGACTCCATCGCCTCCAGAAGGTTCTTCGTCGCCTTGAAACCGTTCAGGAAATCCAGGTCACGGTCATCATTCTGAGCCTTCACATCTGCGTTGGCCGCGAGATGGTATACACGGTCCACGCCTTCAAGGAATCCAGGATCAAAATCCCGGGAGAGATCCACGTTACGGAACTCCGCACCTGAGGGCACACGACTCTTCTTCCCCGTGGAAAGGTTGTCCACCACCACAACTTCGTGGCCTTCGTCCACCAGTCTCTCCACAAGCCCGGAACCGATAAATCCTGCGCCGCCTGTAACAGCGATCTTCAAAGACTCCATATGGAAACATAGATACCTTTACCTTTTAGTCAGGATCGGTATCAAGTAAAACGATAACTTTATATTATTTATTTGATAGAACTATCGTTATGAAAGATAAATCGCTGAGCCAGATGATATTCCAGCACGGGAAGCTGAAGATCCTGGAAGAACTCATAGACAATCCCGGGAAAGATTACAGCATCTCCAGTCTATCCAGGGAATCAGGGGCTTCATACGACCTTACGCATCGGTTCGTAAGCCAGCTCTCGGAGCTCGGCATCATCGAAAGGAGAAAACTTGGCGGCGCCGTAATAGTTACGCTAAACCAGGAAACACCCTACATAGAAGCGCTAAAACAGGTTGCAAGGATCGACCACCAGCCTCTCGTGGAAAAAGCGGAACAGTACGCCGAAGAGTTAAAAGAAAAGAAGCAGGTAGAATCAGTAATACTCTTTGGATCTGTGGCAAGGGGTACACCGAAAACAGTGTCCGATATAGACATCCTCGTACTTGTTGAAAGCGACCATGAAGCAGTTGAAGAGTACGCCAACAGGCTCGCCTCCAGGTACGAGAGAGACCAGAATATAACTATAACACCAATGGTGGAGAAAATCTCGGGTTTCCGGGAAGACCTGGAGAACGGTTCCCCCTTCGCGGAAGAGGTCCGGGAAGACGGGAAAGTACTGGCAGGTAAAAAACCATGGTAGACTGGAAAAACTCGCTTTCAGACGCCGAATCCTATCTCGGGAAAGCCGAGGGCGGCTTTCCAGGAGATGAAGGCAGAATAACAGTATCATTATGCTCGCTCGCCCTCATAAAAGCCTCTGATGCACTATTCCAGCACTTTTACTCAGAAACACCTTCCAACCATGACAACTGTCCGGCCTGGTTCCAGGATCTCTACAGCAGAGACCACCATATCCAGACAAAATACAGTACCTACAAGAAAACGCTTGACAAGTGGGTAAAGTCAGAGAAAGCCAAAGCCCAGTACCAGAACAAGTACTACTCCAAGAGCGACGCGGAGAAATGCCTGAAGGCAACAAGACGGTACATAAACAAGTGTGTAAAACCGATCCTAGAGAACGAAGGTTAACTCCACCCTGCCAGTTTATCAGGGATAGAACCACATATTCTAAATGAATGATAGAAAAACTGGATAAAGTCGACAAAGCCGCGATAGCTGGACTGGTCGCCCTACTGGCTACAACGCTCCATACAGCATTCCTTTACATGCACACGGATCTACTGAGCGGTGTTCCCTCCAACCTATTGGTTTGGTCAGCAAGAGACTGGATCATCAAACTGCCGGTGTTCCTGATCGTCTTCTACGGCGTATACGAACTCCTGAGGCGTTACACTTAGAAAACCTCAATCAAAGTCCTAAAGCTTTTAGCCTTTGACCGGTAAGATGTATACATGCCTATCACCAGAGAAGAGAACGTAAGGTCTGGAAAACCCGTCATAAAGGGAACCCGCGTAACCGTAGAAGACGTAGCCGAAGGATTCTACACCGTGGGCAGAAGCGTGGAAGAACTTGCAGAAGACCACGGTATCTCTGAGGAAGAGGTAGAGGAAGCACTCAGGTATCACAGGAGCAGGGACAAAGAGGAAGTCACCGCGTGAAAGAGATAGTAGCGGACGAGGATATACCGAGACCTGTAGTGGAGAAGCTCAGAAGCAGAGACATCTCCGTTTTCTATGTCGAAGAAGAGATGAAGGGATCCACGGATCTGGAAATACTTGAAACAGCCAGAGACAGGAATCTCCCTATCCTCACCTTTGACAACGACTTTTTCGAATACAGGAACCACCCAGGAATCTTTTTCATCACATCAAGATCCAGCTATGACACCGTAGTGGAGGCAGTAAGCGATGTAGTTTCCAGAATCAAGAAGACGGAGGTGGAAAACACTGTCATCCGTATCAATCCCTCCACATACTAAAAGCCTTCCGCGTAACTAGGCGTTCGATGCCACAACGTACGCAAGTGCAACGAGACCGAAGTCCCGCAACGCAATAGTCCACATACCCATGGAGGCAACAGTAACTGTAATCCCGAGAAGCCAGAGGGTGGCAAACGAAGCCACTAAACGTTGACGGTATCGGGTCGCCAAGAGAACGCCTAGAGCAGCTTCCAGTGCACCTGTCATGAAGACGAACTGTTTCGATGTAAGAGACAGCAGAGACTTCAGGAAACCTGGTTCAAACCCCAGCCAGAGACCGGGATCCACGAACTTGGAAACACCTGCCAAAAGAAAAACTAACGCAAGACCGTAGACCGCGGCTTTATCACCGTAGCCAAGAATTTTCTCCAGCTCCATATTATGAATTTACCGGTAGCAGTATTTCAGGCTTGGGAAAGCTGGTAAAAGAATTCCTCGCGTCGAGAGAAACGTGAAGCTTGAAGAACTGGAGTTACCAGAGCAGCTGGAAAAGGACTTCGAACAGGAAGGTATCACAGAACTCAATCCTCCGCAACAGGAAGCGGTGAACGCAGGACTCCTGGAAGGAAAAGACATGATAGTTGCGGCACCTACGGCGTCAGGAAAAACGTTTATCGCTGAACTCGCCATGATCAGGAAAGCCGTGCAGGAAGGGAAGAAGGCGGTCTACATAGTACCATTAAAGGCGCTTGCCGCCGAAAAGTACAGGGACTTCCAGGAAAGGTATGAAGAACTTGACGTCATGATGAGCGTCGGCGACCGGGACGAGTCCGGTGACTACCTTGATACCGCGGACATCGTGATAGCGACCAGCGAGAAAATGGACTCCATGCTCCGGCACAATCCTTCCTGGATCCACG
>CAZKLW010000058.1:0-4040 GCA_964553995.1 uncultured archaeon | reverse complement strand
CCGGATTTGATTTCTTAAAGCTTCCAGCCGATCCTTCTTTATGAGCCTCATAGAAGCCAGAAACCTCGAAAAGAAGTTCCGTGTATACCGGAGAGAAGAGGGAATCCGGGGCTACCTGAAATCTTTCGTTTCACGTGAATACGATGAGATAGAGGCGGTCAGAGATCTCGATCTGAAGATCGAGGAAGGCGAGATGATTGGCTACATCGGCGCCAACGGTGCAGGAAAGTCCACCACCGTAAAGATGCTTACAGGTATACTTGAGCCCACAAGCGGCTCGATCGAGGTTGACGGCCGCAATCCCCACAAACAGCGGAAGAAGAACGCCATGAATATAGGCGTGGTGTTCGGACAGAAAACACAGCTCTGGTGGGACCTGCCGGTGCGGGAATCCTTCAAGCTGTTAAAGGAGATCTACGAGGTCGACGATGGAGAGTATGAAGAAAGAATAGAGGAATTCAATGAGGTTCTGGATCTCGACCAGTTCTGGGATCAGCCTGTACGCAAGCTCTCGCTCGGGCAGAAGATGCGGTGTGAACTGGCCGCGGCGTTCCTCCACCACCCCAAGATCGCGTACCTTGACGAACCCACGATAGGTCTTGACGTTTCCGTAAAAGAACGCATCAGGGATTTCATCCGGAAGATGAACCGGGAGAAAGATATTACCATAATGCTTACTACACACGATCTCGACGACATCGAGGATCTATGTGACCGAATAGTCGTGCTTGACGAGGGAGAGAAGATCTACGACGGTGAACTCGATGCACTGGTCGACAGGTTCACTTCCCGGAGGATTATACTCGACCTGAAGGCCGGTCAGGAGTTCTCGATCGAAATGAACGGCGTGGAATCTGTGGAGGAAGCCGACAACCACGTGGAGATAACATTCAACAGGGAGGAGGTTACAGCCTCAGATCTCATGCGTGAAATCCTTGAAAACTATTCTGTGGCGGATTTCAAGATCAAGGAACCTGACGTGGAAGAGGTCGTCAAGAAGATATACAGCGAGGGCCTCTAATGTACCGGAAGTATCTCGAGATCATCCGGATGGGGTTCAAAGAGGCTATCGCGTACAGGCTCGACGCCCTGATGAGCTTCGCTACCTCGATTTTCTATCTTCTGCTTGCCTACTATATCTGGAGAGCAATCGCATCCACCGGTTCACTGGAATCAAGCTTCGCGGCAGTTATAACTTATATATTCGTTGGACAGATAGTTTCCAACTCCATATTTACAAGTGCCGAGAACGAGATAGGCCGCAGGGTGAGGGAGGGCACGATAGTCAACGAGCTGAAGAGACCTATTTCTCTCCGGAGACAGATATACTTCTATCTAATGGGGAGGTCTCTGTTCAACCTGCTGGCAAAGGGGCTTCCTGTTGCCATACTTGGAGCAGTGGTGGTCAACCTGCAGTTCCCTGGCGCTTTCAATGCCGCGGCTTTCCTCTTCAGTCTTTTCCTGGGATTCAACCTTGTTTTCTCGCTTTCCTACTTTACGTCAATGTTCGTCTTCTGGACAAAGGTAGGGTGGAGCCTCAGATCCATGAGGTCGACTGTCCAGAGCCTGTTCTCGGGAGTACTTTTTCCCATATACCTAGTTCCGGAGTCGCTTAAACCGTTCTTCCACGCAACACCCTTCCCATCGATGGTTGACACGCCTATATCCATATTCCAGATGCAGCTGACAGGAAACGAGCTTTTCCTCGCATTCGGCCAGCAGCTGGCCTGGACGGTTTTGCTCTTCATTCTCGGTCATCTAGTCTGGATAAAAGCCAGGAAGAAACTGACGGTGCAGGGTGGCTGAAATGCTGGAAGAAGTCGGAAAGTACTGGAGGATTTACTGGCTCTACTTCCGGCAGTTCTGGAAGTCCCGCCTGATCTACAAGTCTGACTTCCTCCTGGGATTCACGGCTCATACACTGAACGTGGTCTTCTCGCTGCTCTTCCTCGGGCTTCTGTTTACGCAGGTCAACTCTATAGCGGGCTGGAGCTTCAACCAGATGCTTTTCCTCGCGGGAGTCGGGGGACTGATAATGAACTTCCACCATATATTCCTTTTCAACGTCTACCGGGTGGGCGACGACTACATCGTGACCGGCGATTTCGACCGTTTCCTTGTGCGGCCTCTAAATCCTCTCTTCCAGGTTTACGCCGATTCCGTCAGGGATAACAGCGTGGCAAAGCTCCTGGTGAATATAGGTATCCTTGCATATGCCGTACCGAGGCTGGAAGTCGTTCTCTTTACCCCGGAGAAGCTTTTATACTCAATCCTGGCATTCACATCCGGCATACTTATCTTCGGGGCTATCTACCTGAGTTTCGCGGCCACCTCTTTCTGGACCGGACGTTCTCGCGCCGCTATCTGGCTGATATTCCGGATGAGCGACTTCCGGAAGTACCCGTACGGAATCTATGGATTCGCGATCCAGCTGGTCCTCGTGACCCTGATACCGATAGCCTTCGCCTCCTTCTTCCCCGCGGCCTTCCTTCTCGACAAGGAGAGCTGGAGCAGCTTCCAGCTGGCCGCCATAGTCGCAGGGCCTGTATTCTACTTCCTGGCCTACCGTTTCTGGAAGTTTGGGCTCTCGAACTACTCCAGCACCGGGAGCTAGATCGAAAACGTATTTATATTTTGGAGACTCCATTGTAGCCTTGCGGTGAAGCTAGAGCCCTATACCCACATCGTTCTCGATGATTCTGTAGACCAAGAAGACGCCGACAAATTCCTGAATGACTACTTTCTAGGCGATCCTAAACCCCGACAGGATAGGCTTCTCGATGGTAGAGACACACGCCACATAATTTTCAGGGGTGATGACTCTATTGTGGCTGTTGAAGAAAAAGGGGGGCTATCGGAAGAAAGCATAGAACCCAGACCGTTCAATGACTACATCTGTATCCGAAAGAACGGTAATGGCTTCGAAGATGAAATACTGGAAGCGCAGGATATCCAGGAGCTATACACTCACTCGAACTTCTCGCTGTAGAGTTCCTGTGAGCGCTCGACCGCTTCCTTCGCGTCTGACGCGTCTCCCCAGCCTTCTATCTCGACGGTCTTCTTGGGCTCCAGGTTCTTGTATGTCCTGAAGAACTCTGCTATCTCTTCACGTCTATGCTTCTGGATGTCCTCAATATCTTCAACGTCGTCCCACCGCGGATCCTCAACGGGGACGGCAATGATGTTGTCGTCCTGCTCGCCGTCATCATCCATGTAGAGAATACCTACAGGTCGAACCTCGATCACGCATCCCGGGAACGTGGGATTCGTTGTCAGCACCAGGATATCCATTGGGTCCCCGTCCTCGTAGTAAGCGCGGGGGATAAAACCGTAGTCACCCGGGTAATGAACCGCGGAGTGAAGCACGCGATCAAGGACCACCGATTCCTTCTCCTTGTCGTACTCGTACTTGTTCCTGGTTCCCTCGGGATTTTCTATCACTGCGTGGATGACATCAGGTGCATCCGGACCGGTCTCATAGTCCTGCCACTTGTTAACCATGGTTATCAAGAAGAAAAGCAGCGGAGAACTTTTTATGGATTTCGAAGCTATTCCCTGCGATGAGTGTTAGCGGAAAGCCTCACCATGGAGATATTCTTGATGGATCCACAGTCGCTGCACACGACCTTTACCCAGTCAATATTGGGTCTATCAACGGGGTTTACATGTAGCTCTTTTCCGCATTCATCGCAGTTTGAGACCAACTCTATCTCCTCTAATTGAGTCTTGTCGTCCACCTATTTAAGGCTAACCTCCCGGGAAAACGCAGAAGTAAAAAAGGTAACGCGCGAAACGAAATCATACAGTGAGGCCTGCCTCGGCTTGCCGAGCGCAGAGCAACTGATCAAACTCGTTAGAGTTTGGGGTTCGTGGTCTAGCTTGGTTATGACACCGCCTTGACACGCCTCGTTACGCTGAGGCGGCACGCAAGAAGCCACGCTTCGGTGGCTTTGAGATGGGCTTAACTACGAGAGCGTGCCATTCAAAACTAACGGGCTCAACTTGGCGGAGATCGGCGGTTCAAATCCGCCCGAACCCAT
>CAZKLW010000057.1:0-4254 GCA_964553995.1 uncultured archaeon | reverse complement strand
GCCATTCAAGCACCTGTTCGGATATATGAGGTGTTAGAGCATCGTAGTCGTATGGCAGTTTCATTAGGCCTTCAGTCATTGAGTTCACCTGTGAAATCTTGGAGGCCTCAAAAGTTATACGGCTTAGGGTGAAGATAAGAAAAAGAAATGTGGGTTATCTATCGGGTAGTGTTCTGAGGCTGCTGCGCTCTCTGCTTCAGACGCTGGGTTGCTTCTTCAAGATTGGTGGCGGCTCGATTAGGGAACATCAGGCTTCCGTCACCAGTAACGTAGAAAACAGCGGTGTTTTCTGTAGTCTGGTTCCTGAGCTGGGTACTGACCGTCACGTTAACCAGGTACATGCCGTTCCCACGCGTCACGCCGGTTACTTCTGCACTACTTACCTGAGGCGTGGTATCTGCGATCTGGTCAACGTAGTCCTGGACGGATTCCTGAACCTGTGAATTCGAGACCTCGTAGGCTGAACCCGAGTCAAGCGCGAAGACTCCTACAGCGAGACCGATGAGGATTCCAATGACGAGTCCTCCAGCCATCAGCTGGTTCCTTGTAAGTGTCTCCGGCACCTCTTCTTCAGCTACCGGCGTTTCCATCACCTCTTCGAAGCTTTCGGGTTCATCTTCTTCCACTTCCTCGGATTCATCGACCCTTTCCTCCAGCCATTCCTTGAGTGTCTTCCTGTTCTTGTTCTCTCTTTCGAGCTGGAGAATCTTCCTGTAATCAGGATCTTCGAGTTCCTGGATCTCCGCCTTTGCCTCGGAAACTGTGCCCGATATGACTTCCTCGTAATCAGAGTTGTCAGGCATGTATAGGCTTGAATACCCAACTCTTTAAAAATTCTCGGCGCTTCAGTCGGTAAGGCCGTCCATGAAGCTCCTGAACTCGTGTGGCTTCATTATTTCCTGCCAGACTCCACTGTCCCTGGGAAAAACGTCCATGGTCTCCCGCGGGTAGATTCCCGCCGCAATAGCCTTCCTGATCGCCTCCTTCTGGCTCGAGGCGAACCGTGTCTCCATGGCATCGGTCTTTGAGTCATAGAGAATCCATTCAGGTTGTTTACCTGCAAAATCGTCCTTCCACCTGGGCCTTGGTTTCTCCTTCACAGCTCTTTAACCCTGTAAAGTGTCAGCCATCCATCGTTTTCTATCTCCCCGTCGTCCCTGTAACGGAAGTAGAGCCTGTAATTGGTCCCGTCAAGGTTCACGAGTTCTGTCGTCTCCTGTACAGTACCGTTTCTAGTGAGGTCCGTAAGTTCACCCTGGTTCTCAGCCCCGTTACCGTCCCTGTCGAGATCAAGGTAGAAACGGACGCGGCTACGGCTTTCCCTCATTATGTCAATGCTCTCTCCATTGAAGCGGGCGGTTACTATATCCCTGCCGGGGTTCACCGTAAAGTTGACTGTCCTGTCGTACTTGACCTCCTTATCAGTGAGGTTCCCGGCGTAGAAACCTGCGAAAGCAAGCACAACAAATACGGATGATGCAATGAGAAGAGTCTTCCTGTCTGTTTCCATACCGGAAAGGAAGCCAACAAGATTCTTAACCGTACCGGGGTCATACTTATAGCTGAAAAAATATCCGGGCACCATGGAACTGGAGGAAATTGAAAAAGGAGATCTGGTACTCTTCAACGAAAGAAAGGTGCCGCTCGAGGTCGAAGAGGTGGAGGAAGAAGAAGTTCACGTGAAGGGCCCTCTTGGAGGCGAGTACGTCATCTACCTGGCGGAAACCGGGGACCTGCTTGTAAGGAACAGGAAGTCGAGTTCCCGGTACGCCTCGTACATCGAAGACCTCAGGACGGTCGGTCGCTGGGAGAAGACCGGGAACGGCTGGAAACATTCGAAGTCCGGGACCAAGATAGAGCTGCGTAAAACCGAAGCAGGCTTCTGGACTCTGGAAACCGGGCTGGAGGTAGATCTACCAAAGTATGGTTACGCGAACAGGGAATCCGCCGTCGATGAAGCCAGGAAGTTAATGGAGAAGAACCCCGAGGGCTGACTACAGAAATCTTTCCCTTGCTTCCCCGGAGGGAACCATACATTCGTCCTTCTTTCCAAATACGCGGTAACGGCTTTTCGCGACCGCGAGGTACCCAAGATCCCTCAAGGTGCGGGGAACCAGTTTCAGGATCTTTCCCGCGATCTTCCAGCCGCCTCCAAGCCTCTCCAGCAGCCTGATCACGGCCCCGGATCTGGTATAGATCCTGTGATTGTCGACCACTACAAAGGTCTCAAGGTCGCTCTCAAAACCATGCTGCTCCAGCAGTCTCTTTCCCTCTTCCGACTGCAGGGGTGCGAACCTGAAATCTTCATTTCTCTCCAGCGTGAAGCTGACGACGCCGTTACAGAGGTTGCATACACCGTCGAAGAGAAGCACCGGGCGTTGCTGCTCCATACCTGAATATTCTCCGCGTGGAAGTTAATACTTCGGGCCGAAAGATAATTGAAGCTCGTGACTTCCGGTGATAACATGGCCGGAAGGTCCCGCTTGAAGAGGCTCTGGGAATGGTCGAAGCAGTCTGAAAACGATTACTGGCTTACACGTTTCCTGTTCCTGAGAATCCTGGGCTTCACGTACTTCTTCGCGTTCCTGTCGCTGGTAAACCAGCTGATGCCGCTGTACGGTTCGAACGGTTTAACCCCCATAAGGAGTTACGTTCCCGCAGGAGGCGTAACCGAGTTCCTCAGGGTTCCGACACTTTTCTGGTTCAACCAGAGCGACTGGTTCATCATGGCGCTCGCATTGATCGGACTCGTGATTTCTTTCCTCGTGCTTGTAGGTTACGCGAACGTCCCAATGCTTCTCGGGAACTGGCTGATCTACCTTTCCTTCGTCAACGCGGGACAGGTCTGGCTGAGCTACGGCTGGGAGATTCAATTACTTGAAACGGGTCTGCTCGCGGTCTTCTTTGTCCCGCTGTTGAACCCAAGGCCTTTTCCTGAGAATACGCCGCCCTCAAAGCTCCTGGTCTGGCTGCTGAGATGGCTCACCATAAGAATTCACCTGGGATCCGGACTCATCAAGATTAAAGGTGTGGAGTGCTGGGAAAAGCTGACCTGCCTTGACCGTTTCTTCCAGACCCAGCCGATCCCTAATCCCGTGAGTCCATGGATGCATTATCTTCCCGGGCCGTTCCACAGGCTAATGATTCTTTACAACCATTTAGGGCAACTCGCGGTTCCCTGGACCGCGGTTTTTGAAAACCAGTACCGCCTGATAAGGAACATCGGGGGCGTCGTTTTGCTTTCCATGCAGGTGTTCCTGGTACTGGTGGGGAACTTCGCCTTCCTGAACTGGATCACCATAGTACCGATAATCGGGTTCTTCGATGACCGTTTCCTGTCCCGGTTCCTGCCCAACTTTATCGTGCGTAGAGCGGAAGCCTCGAAGGCGGTCGCAAGCGAGTTAAGTGACGGGAGGAACCTGGTGAATATTCTCGTGGTGCTTGTGGTCGCGCTACTTTCAATCCCCATAGTCGTGAACCTGTTCTCCCCTGCACAGGCGATGAACACCTCGTTCAACAACTGGAACTTTGTCAACACCTACGGAGCGTTTGGAAGCGTGAGGGATTCAAGGACGGAACTCGTGTTTGAAGGTACCCGGGACAACCTCTCGAACGCGGAGTGGAAGGAGTACGACTTCCGGCACAAGCCCGACCAGATAGATGATCCTTTAACGGTGATCGCACCCTACCAGCCGAGACTATCGTGGCAGCTCTGGTTCGCCTCGATGTCCCAACCTGAAAGGGAGCCGTGGCTGTTGCACCTGACGTGGAAGCTGCTCCACAACGACCCCGCCGCCCTGAAACTGGTGAAACACAGCCCGTTCGAGAAGCCTCCGAGGTACATCAGGATAAGGATTTACCGTTACGAGCTCGCGCCTCCCCTGTCGAAGAACAACTGGAACCGGGAGTTACTGGGAACCTGGATGCAGCCGGTGTCGAGGAACAACTCTGCGCTGGAACGTTACGTGGAACGGAACTGGGGTCCGAAAGGTTGAAGACTCTTTACGCCCCGGAGAAATACATGAGACTCACGAGTCCTGCGTTTGGAGACGGTGGCGCAATACCCGAAAAGTACGGATACACCCGTGAAAACGTTAATCCTCCGCTCGAGATCGAGGACGTACCCCCCGAAACTGAAACTCTTGTTCTCATCATGGATGATCCCGACGCGATGGAGCCCGCGGGAAAGGTCTGGGATCACTGGGTCACGTGGAACATTCCCCCAGCGGACTCTATCGGTGAGGGCGAGTCTCC
>CAZKLW010000056.1:0-4713 GCA_964553995.1 uncultured archaeon | reverse complement strand
ATTGCCTGGGAGAAACCTCCCGCAGTTATATTAGCGAAACGGCTGACCGTAGAGCTTATCTCCTTTTCAAGGTCGACGGACCGTCCTGTATACCTTTCGATGTTATACTCAACCCCGGAGATATTGATGAAGTCCGCCTGTTTCACGTCTTTAGTAAGATCCCTTGCATCCTCCACCAGGGCCATACCCGCGAGCACAAGCGGCACCACCGCAAGAACTACTGCCAGAATAACCAGTATGAATGCGGACAATCTCTCGCCTATCCTGTCTCTCATCTTTCTCTGCGCAGGATACATCACAAACGCCAGGAGCGCGGCCCCAATCACGTAGCCCGTAAAAGGCGATATCATGAGGAATGCCAGCCAGGCAAAAACCAGGATTACCGCCACCAGGAACAGTTCTTCAAAATCCATAACCTGAATTTGGCCTGAAATCAAATAAATCCACCGCTTGAGACAAGAAAAGGCAGCATCAGGACCGCCATGCACGCCCGTCTTGAAGAAACCAGCACCGACGAGTAACCTATGAAGGTTCCCGTCCCCAGGACCAGGAAACCTGGAAGACCTGTTAGAACACCCGTAAGCAGCAGAATAGATAGAAGGACTGCCATCAGTATAGCTTTCACCGGGAGGCCGGGAAGGAACTCCGCGATCCTCCTCCCGGTCAGGAAAGCCAGCGGGATTGAGATGCCTGCGGCGACGAGAGAAGCTCCCAGAAGGAACACCGAGTCCACGTAACCGGGAGCCGTGATCTTCTGTAGTGCCACCGCGGCACCAGAACGGGCCTTGCCTATCAGAAGAAGAGCTGTAAACGAAACCAGGATATCAGATGTGTTGACGGCGCCCATCCCTGCAAGGAACTCCTTCTCGGATTCCTCAAGCAGGGGAGAGACAAAGGTTGTCGAGATAGCAGGTCCAACACCAGGTAAAACTCCAGAAAGAAGGCCTGAGAGATAGCCAACCAGTCCTCCCCGGACCGCGACAGACTCTCTTATCCTGTAACCTTGTTGTTCCGGAAAATTGAAATCTGACTCCAGTGCCCTGAAGATGGCGGGGATCGCGAAAAGACCCGAGAACACAGGGAGAAGCACGAAGTTCTGGTTCACAGGCATCCGGAACGCCAGTAAACCGAAGATACCGGAAAGCAGTGCTACCAGTGCGGCATGACCTGAACCTGAAGAAAACACGGCAAAGAAAAGGAAGAAAAGCACGAGCGGTGGAAGCACAAGCTCAAGGCTGCTGTAAAGACTCTCCAAGAAAAGTAGCAGGAAAGGTACGGAAGCCACGAAGACCGCTATCGAAACCGCTCCTCCATTAACGGTGTAACCGAAGGCCTCTAGGCCGCGGCCTTCCGCGGCCATGTCAGCACCTGGCAGGGACGCGAGTGCCGACTCGGCCTCAGGAGCTCCTATAAAAATCGCGGGTAGAAAGTCGTGAAACGTGTGAGATACTGAAAGACCGGCTATAAAACTAGAATAAACTATATAATCAACTTCAGTACTGAAATAAAACGGTAAAGTTGAAAAAACGATAGTATTAGGGTGTAAACCTGGCAAGAGACCTGTTAAAGTTCCTGTAGCTACTCCAAGAAGCAAAATCACCAGATAATATATCATATCCTAGCCCTTTCCGCCATCGATAAAAAGAATGTGGTTGAACCCAACCACATGTTCGGCGGCAACATGTCAAAGATGATGAAGCAGATGGGTATGGACATGGAGGAGCTCGATGCTGATTCAGTCGAGATCCATATCGGTGGAAAAAAACTTGTATTCACGGACCCCTCTGTCTCAAAGATCGAGGCCCAGGGGCAGGAAATCTTCCAGCTCCAGGGAGATTACAGCGAGGAAACCTCGGGCCCTGACCAGGAGGATATAGAGCTCGTGATGGAAAAGACTGGTGCATCAGAAGAGGAAGCCGCAGAGGCTCTCCAGAACTCCGAAGACGTAGCGGGAGCCGTTATGGAGCTCCAGTAGATCTATTTCTCAATGTACTCCAGGATCGTCGAGTACGCGGGTCGCGTGATGGTGATACCAACCATGATGCCGAGGATGGTGGTGGTCGCGAACCCGTGAATATCCACCAGTGCGGCGCCCTGCCCCGCGAAAGGACCGATCAAGAAGGAGACCGCGACTGCAAAGGCTCCTATGGCAACGTAGTGAGGATTGGTCCTCCGGGAGTAGTAGGTGTATCCGACCAGGCCAAGGCCTGAGGCGCCTACAAGCATCGCGGCGAAGCCAGGTGAAAGTATCGGAACCATGGCACCTATCGTCGAGGCAGCCGAGGTAAAGATCACGAAGAAGGCTCTTTTCATCCTTTTCGTCCAGCTCTGGATCTTATCCGTTGACTCGTCAGTTATGATTATCTGGTCGTCCACTCCTGTTCCAACCGCGGCAATTATACCCGCGACAGCTGCCAGCGTTAATTCGCCGAATGTCGAGAACCAGAGACCAAGCAGGATGAAGACCTCGCTCGAACCTGTCAGGACGAGAGGAATAGCGATCTTCGGGTTGCGGTAACGTACAAGCACCAGAAAGCCTACAGCAACGAGCGAAAGCACGATCGAAAGGATCGAGACCGTCATGAATTCGCTAGCCAGTGAAGACCCGAGAGTAGACTGTGCCTCGACTTTTACGGGTGCAGGAAGCTGCCCGGACTTGAGGATGGATTGCAGCCTCTGTGCCTCCCTTCTCGACTCGGCGGAGGTGTTGCCTGAGGTCTGTATCGATGGATCGCTTATCTTCTGGGTCCTGAAGACCGCCGCCACGGTGAGCTGGTCACGTAGCGTCCCATCGAGATAGTAATGGAGCATTGCCGGTTCTCCAGACTCAAGTACCAGCTGGGAGCCTCCTCTAGACGGATTTCCAGGCTCATAGTTCTTCGCGATCTGGAAGAATCTCTCCGTGGCCTCCGAACTCAGCTGTACCTGGAAGCTGGTTGTTCTACCCTGGGTTCTCTGTGTGCTCTCAAGCACCTCCTGAATGTCCTGACCAGAGTATCCAACGACCTCTACCTGCGCAACTCCATCGGTTAAGTTCTGGTAGACAAATATCGCATTCTCAAGTTCGAAACGTTTACCTACCTCGTAGGTCTGATTTAGTTCTTCGATCTCCCCGTTCCCGTACCTATCAACATCCAAAGTACCTTCCAGATTCCGGAAACGGTAGGACTGAGTAAGGTTAAATCTCCTGGTACCTTCCACCGGGATCGGCATCCTGGCCTCGAACTGGCCTTCCTGGGCGATCAGTTCCTTGATAGTCTCCGCCGAGTTGTTCCCTGCGGTCGCAGCTTCCAGCCGGATCTTCCAGCCATCGATATTCACGACAGTTATCGTTGGGTCACGTATCTGGGGTATACCGTTGGCACGAATCCTCAGGACTCCCTGTATCTCCTCGGCAAGCGTCTTGAGCTCCGGGCCAGTCTTGTTCGATTCAATGGAGAGTAGAAGCCGGGTGCCTCCGGTGAACTCTGTCCCGAGGTTGTCCTGTAGACCGGTAAACGTTAGCCTTACATCGTCCTGTCTCTGCTCGTATCCAGGACCTAAAGCCATGAATGATACACCTATAACGAACAGCAGCAGGAGTATACGCCACTCCTTCAGCATCTGTTCTACCTCCATGGGATCACCTTTCCAAGTCTCCTGCCCAGGGCGTTAAAGTCTCCCTCTATGTATTTCTTCAGTATTATAGCATTGCCGAACCAGGTGAAAGGCATGTCAGCCAGCAGACCGATCACCATTACAGAGGCGATCTCTGTTAGCGTCGAAGAGACCCCGATCATCAGGTAGGAGGCGATATAGAGAATGGTGAACGCCGCGATACCACCTGAACTCATGGTTATACCTGTCTTCGTAGAACTCCATATCCTGTCCTTCAGGGATCCACGGGACTGCCTGAGCGTCCTGGTGGACAGCACGATATCCGTGTCAACCGAGTAACCGATAAGCATCAGGAGCGCGGCTATGGAACCAAGCGAAAGAGGTATCCCGAGAAGTATCATCAGGGAAGAAGCAAAGATTATATCACCTGCCGCCGCCAGTATGACCGCTATTGAAGGCGTGAGATCTCTGAAAGCTATGAAGATGGCCAGGCTCATTATCGTGAAACCCAGAAGGATCGCCACCCTCGCCTGCGTGAAGAAGCTGCCAGCTATCGAGGCGCTGAAGGAGTTGACGCTTGAAGCCGTCGCCGTTATGTCCGCTGAGTCTACTACCTCCTGGGCGCGAGCCTGGTCTATATCCTGCGTCACCTTGACAAATATTACGTTTCCTGCACCAGTGCTGCCGGTCTGTGCCTGTGCATCCGGGAAACCTGAACCTCCAAAGGCGGACTCCATATCTGTAGGAGTCACATCGTTCCCGACATCATAGGTTATCTCGGTTCCACCCGTGAACTGTACGCTTTTCTCGAAGATATCTCCGTTTGCGATTTCCAGAGAGCCGTTTTCAAACTGGACGTAGGGCGCCTGGGCCGTGGAAAAATAGCTGAAACCTATTACCGCTACAGAAAATAAAATCATTGCCAGAGGTATAACTGCGTAGCGCTCATAGTTTCGGTAGACCTGGTCAAAGTATTTTTCCAGCTCCAAAGCGATTCACTGGAAACTGATGGTCCGAGAACCATTTTAAACGTGGTTGGTTCCATTTAGCTGGTTGCTGTTAGTCCGGTTGGTGCCGCGGGTGCAGTTCCAACCAACACAGAACTTAACTCCTTCT
>CAZKLW010000055.1:0-4814 GCA_964553995.1 uncultured archaeon | reverse complement strand
G
Organism: uncultured archaeon; assembly: GCA_964553995.1. GTDB lineage: Archaea > Nanohalarchaeota > Nanosalinia > Nanosalinales > Nanosalinaceae > CAZKLW01. The sequence goes on along the minus strand of CAZKLW010000055.1, from coordinate 4,813 downwards.
ATCGGTACACACGTGAAGTCGCGCTGGTCGATGAGCCAGCGCAGAGCCACCTGGGCTTCACTCTTTCCGTACCTCTCCCCGATTTCCTTGAGAACATCGTTTCCGATTACTGCAGCCCTGGCCAGCGGCGAGTAGGCGGTCAGCATCATGTCGTTTTCACGGCACTTTTCCAGTATCTCGTCCTGGTTGAGGAATGGGTGATACTCGACCTGGTTCGTGAGTAGAGGTACAGGAGACAGTTCCCGAGCTCTCTCGATTCCATCGGGCGTAAAGTTGCTTATTCCTATATTCCGGGCGGTTCCCTCCTCAACTAGGTCGGCCATCTCCTTGAGCACGGCCTCGAGATCCATTCCGTCAAACGGCCAGTGGACAAGAAGAAGATTCACATAATCCGTCCCGAGTTTTTCCAGGGATTCCTGGAAGGAGTTCCTGATCCGTCTTGGCTTCAGGTTGTCTCTCCAGAGCTTTGTGGTCAGCCAGATATCTTCTCTCGGCACTCCCGAGTCTCCGATTCCTTTCCCGACCTCCGCCTCGTTGCCGTATACCTGCGCAGTGTCGATGTGACGGTATCCGAGTTCCAGTGCGTCTTCAACGGCTTTCCTGCATTCACGGCCTTTCAGCTGCCATGTCCCGAAACCTAGCGCCGGAACTTCTTCTCTCTGTACATTTACGTATTTCATTATTGGTCCTAACCCCGCCAAGTATTTTCAATACCCCTGATCCAGTCAAACCCGTACTTCCAGAGTCAGGTTACCCATTTCCGCCCTGAAGGATGATCTGGAGTAGAGCTTCTGGATGTGCACCAGCCTTAGATAGTTTTCCTTTACAGCCCTGTAGGCTGCTTTCTGATCTGCCGCTAGATGTTCTGGGTTCAGTTCTGGCAGTTTAAGTTCGCCTCTCGCGTCAGTACTAGTTCTTTCGAGGAAAGTATTCAGATCCTTCATTCCAGGCCCGAGAAGATTTACTATCCCGTCCAAACTGGATTTTGCATCCCTGACCCTTGATGCCTTCGCAGCAGCTCTGGTAAGCGAGTCGGTTTGGTATTCAATATCTCTGGTCCTAAAGCCTTCCTCAGTATAGGCGTAGTAGTCAAGCACGGCTTCGTAAGCTTCTCTTATTTCTCTCTCAAACTCTGCGTAGCTACGATCCATCAAAAATCCTCCTTGAAAGCAGCCGCAACAAGTAGCGGAAAGACCAGGGTGGCTTCTGCCTCTACAAGTGTGTAGTTGTTCTCTTTTTGCTGTATCTTGCCCCAGGAGACCGCTTCTTTTGGTGGAGCGCCTGAAAGAGAGCCGTCTCCCTCCATACCGGTCGAGATGTAGACCGCGTAGTCGGCACCGCCCCGGAAAAGGTTGCTCATGATGGCCTGGTGCTTGGGGACTCCTGCGCCTACACAGATAATCCCGGTAGTCTCGGCTTCTACTGCCTCGTGAATCAGTGAGTCCCAGTCATCCAGGATCTCTATACCTATTTCCTCGTCCTGTTCCTGTCGGTAGTAGAACATGAAGTCACCGATCTCGGCGTCCACGAGTGCGGGACAGTAGACCGGTATGTCGTTTCTGGACGCGTGGTAGAGGAAGGAATCGGTCTCATCCAGATTTTCGTCTTCTCCTGCAGCTTTACCGAGCTCCTCTGCCACTTCAGAGGGAGTTTTAAGTTTTTCCTCCCCGAAAAAGTCGGGGAAGAACTCGCTGTTAAGCCACTTCTCCAGCCAGACGTAACAGTCCGAATCCACGTAGATATTTCCGAGACGGTTGATTCCCCTTGCCCTCAAGTTTTCTTCGTCGGCTTCCCATGAACCCATCTTGAAGTTTTTACTTGTCTTTATTAGATCCTCCGTATGGGAGCCTGAAGACGTAATAATTACATCTACGAGGTCTTCACGGGCTAGATAGGCGACTGTCTCCCGCAGTCCCGAAGAGATTATATTCGAGGTGAAGGTCAGAAAAATCTTTGCATCTTCTTCCCGCATCTCCTTCACGATATCTATCGCCTCTGAAAGATGGGTGGCCTGGAAACCCGTTGTCCTGTAGCTCTCAAGCAGATTCTTTATGGAGAAATCGCCCCGGAAGTCGTAACCTTCAACTTTTTCTCCCTCTGCAGGAGATTCTGTACCGGGCAGCACGTTTTCCCGTGTCACATCCAGAAATTGGAGACTAAGCTTTTATCTATCGAGGAGAAGGATTGGTTCATGGCTCTGGCCCAGACCGCGCTGTATCTGATGCTTCTATATATCGTTCTTACGGTGCTATACTTCCTCCACGTCCATTTGATGGCGAACCTGTTGCTGGTGCATGGAAGCTCCCGGAAGAAATCTCTCTTTGTGGGGGCCACGATATCCCTGATAATAGTGTCCTACACGGCCGCTGTAATAGGTCTTAACAACATAGTGGCTCCTAAAGGAGGTTTTATGGTGATGCTGGGAGCCGCTACCGCTCTTGTCTCATACATCCTGATGGTGATGCTTGGCAAGATATTTTACGTACGTAAAGTCTACGACACCACTATCCTCTACGCCATCCTGATAGCTGAGGGACTGTTCTTCTTCTTGAAGATTCTGATCCTAGTCTTTCGGAAGCACCTTCTCGGAGTTGTTTAAAAGATTGGGCTCCATCAGGAGTTTACCTGAGGGCCGAGTAGCTCAGCCTGGGAGAGCGCTGCACTGAAGACACGCCGATTATATCGGCGCTTCGCTGGAACATGTTTCAGCTATGCAGTTGTCCCCGGTTCAAATCCGGGCTCGGCCATCGCTTTCAGCGCTGACAGGCCCGCGATTTGGAGCAGCAGAAAATCTCTGATTTTCAAGTTCAAATCCGGGCTCGGCCATATCTACCAGGGATCGTGCTCGAAGCCTTTTTCCTCGGCTCTCTCGATCATCTCTTCTTCCGAGGCTTTGTCCACGGATTCGTACATCCAGTCCTCGATCTCGTCCATGGATTCAAGAACGTTGATCTCTTCCTCTGAAGTTACTGAAACATTGGCGGTTTCATCATTGTATATCTCGATCAGCCAGAAGTTTCCCTTCGCCATGCAACCGGTATGGTTTCAAGTACTTACATTTCTTTTCCTATCTGGGCTTGAACTCTATGTCCGTGGTATTGTCCCCATCGAATCTGTTCCTGACCGCGATATCCAGGAAGTTTCTTTCTTGCCCGGAGAAACCATAGGTCGGGTAGTCCGTCTTTAGAGCCACCTTTACAGTGCTCTGGCTGGATATACCGGGTCCGAAACTGGGATCGACGAGGTTGAGTAATTCCCTGTTCAGAACCTTTTCCTCCCGGTTCTCTACATCCTGGTGATCTGCCTCGGTGAAAGGCAGGAGATATTCGCTATTGTCTGCAGATGCGGTAATTTCCAGCCGTCTCTTGTCAGAGCTGCTGCTAGTTGATAACATGTTGTATGATACGATACCTCGGAGGTAGGGAGGATTTTCCCGGACAATATATGGATATTCTGCGACTTTTACGGGGCCCAGAGTGTTCACATCGTCAATGAAGACTGTGCTCCCGCTGTCAAGATTCATCTGTAGCGTGGTGTTATCGGGTTGCTTGGTGACGGTAGGGCAGATTTTCCACTTGAAATGGTCTGGCCCGCCTAAATGGCTATTATCCCGGAATTTCATTGAGGCTATGGCGTTTGAACAAGTCTGATTGAAGCTTGTACTTATATCGGGCACGCAGACGCTCCACTTGTAATCTCCGTAGCTTGATGCATGAGAGTCGTTTCTCTGGTACATTGAGATTATCCGGTTCTCGCTTCCCTGGCATCTCTGCCTGAACGCTGTATGATTGGTTTCTGTGAGGCAAACCTGCCACTTGTAGTGCCCAGGTGACCCAATATTCCCTCCATTCTTGCTGTACATCGAGAATACGCCTACTTCCGTGCTGGAACAGCTCTGCTTGAGACTGAAACTGGGTTTGGCAGCTCCCAGACCTACAAAAAACAGTATCAGTACCAGTAGAGTCTTCGTTTTCACGTCACCTAATTTGTCGCCGCCGGTTAAAACATTTGCAACTATTTGGCGCAATTCTTTAAACCAGTATGAGAAATAACAACCGTGAGAAAATTACTCCTAGTACTGGTGCCAGTTTTTCTGGCCTTTTCCGTGTCAGCCGCACAGACTGAGCAGAGCCACAACCTTAGCGAGATCCATCCTATGGATGTTATGGTGGATGATTTGAATGCTTCTCAGAAGCAGATCATTAATGTTTCTAACTTGGTTTTGGATGATGGTTTTAATGTTAGTGGTCATCTTTTGCAGGATGGTAATGAGAATCCTGTGTTTGAGTATACTGATTCGGGAGGTCTTAGTCCCCAGTTGAATATGAGTGTTGCTTTGAGTTTGAGGGGGAATACGCTGAATACTGGTGGTAGTCCTTTAACGCTCTGGGATTCTGCGAATGGTCAGGCGGTTTTGAAGGCTCAGGAGGGGGGTAAGGTGGAAATCCTTAACAACAACCTCGATATGAGCGGGAATAATATTACGAACATCGACACGTTGAAGTTTGTGTCGGGCATGCAGATCAACGGTTCGATCAATACTACGGGCGGCTCGGTGAATCTTGACAACGGTTCGATCAATGACGTTTACTCGATTGATGGTGGTAGTGATGCCGTAAAGTTCGACGATAATATTGATCTCAACTCAAATGATTTGCAGGACGTAACCAATCTGTACCAGGATGACAGCTCAACCAACTTCTTCGAGACCGGCAGTCTTGGTTCGGGTCAGAGAATAACTGATATCAGTTCCAGCGGCGGTATTTCCACGACAACGATTAACCACGATAATTTGGACGGTGTTTCCTACAAC
>CAZKLW010000054.1:0-4929 GCA_964553995.1 uncultured archaeon | reverse complement strand
CTCCTCATCAGTATCTTCTTCAGCCGGTCGTACCGATCGTTATAGGTCTGCAGAAATTCAGGGACATCCTTCTCGTCATGGGATATCTGCCTCTCGTCCAGGATCTCTACCTTCGTGTCTATACCCCGTTTTCCCGTGTCCTTTATCGATACAGGTTTGCGGCCGGCATCGCCTCCGTCGCTGGATGAAGAATCTTCTTCCTCGTTCTCTTCCAGGGGTTCCTCCTCGGGCCGGAGATTTTCCAGCATCTCCTCGGACAGGTACATTGGAGTGGAGTCCAGCTGCTGGATGCGTTCTATATCTTCATCAGTCAGAGACTCGGCGGCATCCGACTCTACAATACATCCTTTCTCGGTTAGCTGTTTGACTGCTTTCTTGTTCAATGCCCTCCCCCGTTAAATGTAGAACTTGTTCTCGACCAGTTCCCTCAGCTGGTCTCTAATCTGTTCAGAGAGATCAATGCTTATCTGTCTTGTCCTGCCGTAGCGCCCTTTTGAGATCACCCGGCCGTTTATAACCCCGAGCATGTCGAGCTCGGAGATCAACTCCGATACTCGTCTCTGTGTAAGTTCCGAAACGTTTACCTCTTCACAGAGCTCCTTGTACTCGGAGTAGACATCGCCGGTCGCCACTTCGTCCTCCTCATCAACCATCTCCAGTATGGTGTAGAGAACCAGTTTTGAGTGCTTTGGCTGTGAACGAACTGTTTCAACTACGCGGTCTCTCTCAATCTTCCTCTGTGCCTCGTCAACGTGTTCCTTGGTTACGCGTTCATCATTGTAACGCTCGGAGAGTTCCCCGGCTACGCGGATGAGATCTAAAGCTCTCCTGGCGTCCCCGTGTTCCTGGGCTGCCAGAGCCGAACACTTGGATATGACGCCGTCCTCAAGTACGCCTTCAACAAAAGCCTTGTCAGCTCTCCGGCTCAGTATCTCTCTCAACTCGAGAGCGTTATAGGGCGGGAATATTATCTCCTCTTCGGAAAGGGAAGACTTGACCCTGGAGTCCATGTACTCCGTGAAGTTAAGGTCGTTTGATATCCCTATTATCGAAACCCTGGTCTCGTCAAGATCATCGTTAATGCGGGTAAGGTTATAGAGAAACTCGTCACCCACCTTCTTTACCAAAGCATCGATCTCGTCAAGAGCTATTATTACCACGCCTTCCTGCTCTTTCAGCGCGTCGAAGAACCGGCTGTATACTTCATCGGTCGGAAGACCTGTCGAAGGTACATCGTCACCAAGTTGTCTGGCAAGCCTCGCGAGCAGACGGTACTCGGTATCGGCCACCTTCTTCATCTTGCAGTTGATGTATACTATATTGAGATCAACATCTTCCTCGTTTGCAACATGGTGAAGCTCTTCGGTAACGTGACGTGTGCAAAGAGACTTGCCTGTACCCACGCTACCATATATGAAAACATTGCTGGGGTCCTCACCCTTCAATGCGGGCGCCAGGATCGACGCAAGACCACTGATCTGCTGGTCCCGATGCAGGATGCTGTTCGGTTTCCAGTTGGTCGTAAGTGCATTCTTGTTTCTAAAAGCTGATTTTTTCTGGACGTAGTCTGAGAACATCGAGCGAAGATCTCCTTCGCTCACTCTTTTTCCCCTCCTGTTTTCAAATTCATTCTTCCCCCGTGAAATTCTAGTCGAAATTAAGGTTTAAAATACTACTCCAGATGAAGCTGTGGTTGTGTCTGACCCACCCCTTCGTTTCGAGTGGAAAGTGGTTGTGGTGGTTGGTGGTTGGTATAACAGTGTTATTATATTATGGCGGTGTTTTACGGCTATTTTCGAACCTATGAGACTTTCTCCAAATGAAACAAAGGGGACAAGATTACAAGATCAGTTTACAACTTTCAAGCATCTTACGTACAACTCCAACAACATTTTTCTCTTACAAAATTAGAAATCACCAACCCCCAACCCCTTTATTTCATGTGGACAATTATTGAACACTCTTGTTCAGTGAATCTTGTAGTGCGTTTGATAGAAATCGCCAAGTTATTATAAATTATATAATTGCTAGTTTGTGTTAGTGGGTCGCGAACTAGCAAACTCGAGACGACAGTTAAGTTTTCTGAAGAAGAGCGCGGCGAGCGTGGTGGCTGCCGCAGCCGCATTCGTTCTCAGTGTTATCTACTCAATCTTCAACCTGATATTCAAGATCCTTTCACTTTTTATATAGGTACTTTTCAAATTTGGAGACTTCTGTTTCCAGGTTCCTGACGTATTTTCTTGCCGCATCTTTACCAAGGTTTCCGGAATATGATACCTCTCCATTCTCAACGGTTCTACTGTATGTTCCTTCCTCTGATTTAACCAGGGTACCTTTTGATCCAGAACGCTGTGTTTTAGTTACGGTGTAGGCGCCGGTCTTGAGTTTCAGCTTTTCCATCTTTCGGGATCTCTTGATTTTCAGGACACCACCAGGGCTTACGATTTTCATGGAGGAGGAACCGCTGTCAGCACCCTGCTTCACAACCCCGTTATGGGAAAGGCTCGATGCATAGACTGATTTTGCGAGCCCGATTGTTGACTGAGTGGCGGGCTTAACTTCAAGGGTTTCAGTCTTGTTCCTTACCCTGAATTCTGAAACGCCCTCTCTCATACCTATAACCTTCCAGCTCGCTGTTTCTGATCCTCCAGCTTCCAGACTCAGATGTTTCTTCCGGTTCTCCAGCAGACCTAGCTCCATGTTTGGTCCGGTTTCGATTGAGAGCGTTTCGTTTACAGGAAAGCTATTTGGATTGGAGATCTTTACCTTCAACAGGGTATGCCTCGACTTCATAAGGTCCCTGGGGTAAAGACGTATATTCACTGGCTGTTTGATTCTGAACTTTTCCTCTGTAGAGGCAAGAAGCTTTTCATCGAATAGTTTCGCCCTGGGCGAATGTATGCCGTAGTCTAGTTTCCCGAGCGCTAACCTGTTCATACCTTCGTTGAGGCGGATGTTTCTTACAGTCCGGTTACTGTCTGTAATGAGGGCCAGGCTTGCGTTTCTCTCTTTTTCAGAATATATCTCTGCATGGAGCAACCTTCCTTCAGTTTCCAGGTCTACCGTGTATGGTGACCGGTACTTCAACTTGAGCCTGGCGGCCTCAAGGACTCTCGCATCTTCACCTACCTTCTGCATGGCGGCCTGGATGTAGACTAACTCGTCGGTTGTATTGATCCTGTGTGTTTTCTCCGGGAAGCTGTAGATGTCAAGCGACCTGTTGAGGTAGCTTTCGTTATGGTGACTCAGAGGATTAAGGTTCTTGATTGAAACATTCTCTACATACCTGAAGTTTTCATTCACGCTTGCTTCCAGTACTTTACCCCTGAAATCACTGGTGTAACGGTAGATAGGTATTATGGGCTTGAAGGTTCTCAGCAGGTGATCGGTCGCGTTGAATACCACCCTTTTCTCTTTACCTCTGTTGATACTGTAATCCGTATCAATTCTTATCGTGGTTGTACAGGTGGCTCTGCGGCACCGCGTGGAACTGTCAGGAATGCTGTCATCTACAGGGTCTTTTACTGTCTCCGGGTTGCCGTACAGCGAGAATGTTTCAGTCATTTTCTCTCTTATCCCTGCTTTCAGCAGATTGTTCGGGTCGTATATCAGCGCACCTGACCTGAGCTGGTTGATGGCTTTCCTCCAGCTCTCACCCGTGGTTTTCCCGTACTCGAAGAAGGTTGACGCAAGCGCTGCGGTATAGGCAGAGTAGGTCGCACCGGTGAATCCTGCCGTTGTGGAGGCACCTTTTTCCAGGAAACCGTTTTTCATCTCAGCGTTCTCCACTCCGCTCTCGGTAGAACTCTCCCAGATTATGGAGTTATCCATCCGGGGGATTTCTCTTCCGGTGAAACTGTTTTTACCCGTGTATCCCTCGCTGTCTGGAAGAACCCATTTACTCCTGTTCCCTATGCCATGGTAGAATACTATATGCGCGCCTTCAAGCCCGGATCGAAGGTTTTCCCTGTCGAGTTCGGGATATCTATCCGGCAGAAGACTGAGGGCGAATTTTCTCGCGGCCTCCGTTGAGGGTTCATCCGGGAAGGCAATATCCTGTTTTAGCGGCTCCCAGTGGATCCAGTCGAACTCGAGATACACCTGGAGAAGCCTTTCCGACATTTCTGCAGCCTTTACTATATGCACTAGATTAGTTATGGTTTTCACAGAGTCATGGCCGATATACCGTGAGATTTTTTCCCTGTTCTCCATGAATCCCTTGATGAAAGCATCTTTAGGCTTGGGCATCCCAAGAAGTTCCAGAAACATCGTTACAGGCCTGGATCTCTGTTCAACAATCCGGGTAACATTGTATCCCTGTCTTTCCAGGATATAACCTGTATTTTTGCCGTGCCACATGCCGCCGCCAAAGGATGCGAGTATGACCGGCCACCTAGTATGCATGTATTCTGAAGCCACGAGGGCGCGTTCACCGACACTTCTTTCCAGAGATCTCTGGTAGACCACTGATGCCAGGGCAGTATCCTCAGGAAGCCTGCCAACCCCAGCCTCTATTCTCCTATCTCCATCCAGGTTACCGTATTCCACATCGGACCTGTAACGCTTTCCGTCCACTGGATCTGATATCAAACCTTTTTCCACAGGATCTTCGTACAGTTTTCTTGGACCGGATAGAAGTGTCACGTACCTGCCTTCTGTGATGGTTTTCCTGTTGGCACCAATACTCTTGAAGGCAGAACCAATCTTTTCCTGGAGTTTTATAACACCGTTATTCTCGTTCCATTCGTCTACACCAGTTTTTCCATTGTAAGGTCTTGTGGCGTGATCGAAATCTACAGGTAGAATCCCCTGTCGAGCCGCCATGTAGGCCGCCAGGATTCCACTGTCCGAATCCAGGTCTGCTGCCGCAACGTGGTGAGGTCTGAATTTCTCTATGAAAAGGGACTTCAGTTCTTCTATGCTGTAGTT
>CAZKLW010000053.1:0-5150 GCA_964553995.1 uncultured archaeon | reverse complement strand
TTTAGGAGTTACTGCTGCTGTTACGACGACGATTGCGGTCCTGGCCGGACTTCTTGTCTACGGTACGGATCACGACTTCTCCGGCTGGAACAGGTACGCCAGCTACATGTTCATGGGGGTCCTCCTGATGGCTCTAGTCGGGACGTTTGCATCATCTCTCGCAATCATAGCATTTCTACTGGCGCTGTTCGGCTTCATAGCCTACCTTATCTACGAGATATGGGAGCTGAAACAGAAACCTTCCAGGACGTACCTCAACGGCATCGGGATTTACGTTGCCTACATGGGTGTCTTCGTCCAGATCCTTCAAATCGTGGTAAGGATGTACATGGAGAGGTAGGATGGTGAAATCTGCCGGCGAATTCTACTCGCTCATTCCTGAAAAAATGGAAGAGAAGTACTCGGAGGAAAATCTTCCCGAACCATTTGTGGAGTTTCGACGAAAATTTGTAGAACTGGTTGGAAGCGGAAGAATACTTGACGCTGGCTGCGGTCCGGGACGTGACTGCGAGTTCTTCATGGAAAACGGGTTCGAAGCTGTAGGAATAGATGTCGCAGAGGGTATGATAGAGTACGCGAGAGGAAACCGGAAGGGCGAGTTCCACGTCATGGACATGCGATCCCTGGATTTCGAGGACAGTTCCTTTAACGGCTTATGGTGCTCCGCCTCCATCTTCTTTATCCCTAAAGAGGAAATAAAGGGGGTGCTGGCAGAGTTTAGCAGGGTCATGAAAGAAAACGGGGTGATCTATCTCAACTTCAAGGTGGGAAAAGGTGAACTTGTAAAGGAGAAATGGGGAGAGAAAGTGAAGGAGTACCATCTTGGAAGAGAAGAGGTTGAGAAAATGCTGCAGGAAAGCGGCTTCGAAATACTGGAGTACCGGACAAACCAGGCTGTTCAGATCCTTCAAATCGTGGTAAGGATGTACATGAGGGAGTAATCAGCTCGTGAACCATGATCTGCCCAAGCTTGTCAGGGACAGGATACCTGAGATTATCCGGGACGATGGTTACGAACCTTTCACCCAGGAGCTCGACAATGAGGAAGTCCTGCCCCACGTTCGTGAAAAGATAGTTGAGGAAGCCCGCGAGCTACAAGAGTCAGGTGATCCGGAAGAACTCGTGGATCTTCTTGAAATTATTGACAGGTACATGGAGTTAGAGGAGGCGGGGGAAGAGATCGAGGAAATGATGGAGGAGAAGAGGAAGGAGAAAGGTGGTTTTGACAGGAACTTTCTGCTGGAAGACTTCGAGCCGAAAGAGTAATAGTTATTTCCTTAGAGTTTGAATGCATGGAGCACCAGGATCTTTCCGATGCCGACCCCAGGGTTCACGAAGCGCTGAAAAACGAGATGGAAAGGCAGGAATCGGAGGGGCTCGAAATGATAGCCTCCGAGAACTTCGTGCCGCGCCAGGTTCTACAGGCGCAGGGAAGCGTCCTGACCAACAAGTACGCGGAGGGCTATCCCGGGAAACGTTACTACGCCGGCTGCCACCACCATGACACGGTTGAAAATCTTGCACGGGACCGTGCATGTGAGATCTTTAATGCGGATCACGCCAATGTCCAGCCTCACTCGGGTTCACAGGCAAACTTTGCAGCGTACTTCTCTGTAATTGAAGAAGGCGACCGCGTGCTTGGCCCGGTTCTTTCCCACGGCGGCCATTTAACCCATGGACACCACGTTAACTTTTCGGGAGAGCTATTCGACTTTGACACCTATGGCATAAACGAGGAAACGGAGCGTTTCGAGCGGGAGGATATCCTGGAGGCGGCAAGGGATCACGATCCGGAGCTAATTGTCTGTGGTTACTCCGCGTACCCGCGAGAGATACCTTTCGAGGCGTTCCGTGAAGCGGCTAACGAGGTGGACGCGATCCTTATGTGTGACATCGCCCACGTTTCTGGGCTTGTTGCGGCGGGAGAACATGCCTCACCCTTCCCTGAATGTGATATCGTAACCACGACCACACATAAATCGATTCGTGGCGCGAGAGGAGGCGCCATAATGTGTAAAGAAGAGTACGCTGATGCCGTCGATAAGGCCGTGTTCCCCTACTCCCAGGGCGGACCTTTAATGCACCAGGTCGCGGCAAAAGCTGTCTGCTTCAACGAGGCGATGAAGCCCTCGTTCGGTGACTACGCCCGCCAGATTGTAGAGAACGCGGAGGCGCTTGCCGACGCCTTACAGGATAATGGTATCAGGCTCGTTTCCGGCGGAACGGACAACCATCTCGTGCTCGTGGATCTCCGGGACGAAGAAGTAACGGGAGCCGAAGCCGAGGAAGCGCTTGAATCAGTCAACATCATTGTCAACAAGAACATGGTTCCGCACGACCCCGAGCCGCCCAAGGTTACCTCGGGCGTGAGAATCGGGACTCCTGCTTTAACGACGCGGGGAATGGAAGAAGAACAGCTTGATGAGATAGGGGAGATGATCGCGGAGAGGATCAGGAATCCCGACGATCGTAAAGTCGAGAAGAGAGTTTCGTCGAGAGTAAAAGAGCTGCTGGAAGAGTTCCCGCTCTACCGGGACTCGGAAGTGAAGTACTAGCTCCACACGTTAAACTAAAAACACCCGACATCGAGGATCAACCATGGAACAGTACCATAAACTGATTGAAAATATTCTGTCCAAGGGGAACTACAAGCCCAACAGGACCGCGGCGGACACGATTTCTACATTCACGGAGACCTATACTATCGACCTCCAGGAGGGATTTCCGCTTCTGACAACCAAGGATCTATCCGGTTACCGGTGGAAGTCGCTTATCCACGAGCTTCTCTGGTATTTCTCGGGTGAACACCATGTAAAGAACCTGAAGGAGGAGACCAAGATCTGGAACGCCTGGGCCGACGATGACTGGAATCTACCCACCGCGTACGGAAGGTTCTGGCGCCGATATCCCATACCTGAACAAGATGGTCAGCTTGAAGGCGAGTGGTGGGTTCTAGGCAACGAGGAATGGCTCGATGAAGCCGCGGAGCATTACGGAGTGGACCAGGAAGAGATAGTTGAAGGCATGGAGAGATGGATCAACGAGGAGGAAAACGGCAGGAAGACTTTTGATCAGGTCCAGTACGCCATCGACACCCTGAACGATGACCACCCGTACCGGGGACCGGAGTCCAGGAGGATAATCATAAACGCCTGGCACCCGGCTAATGCAGCAGTATCGAGGCTTCCGCCCTGTCACTTCACCTGGGTTCTCAACGTCCAGGACGGGAAGCTGAACACGCAGCTGACACAGCGCTCGGCAGATACAGCACTCGGCGTTCCTTTCAACATCGCGGCGTACGCCCTGATCACCCACATGATCGCGGAGCAGACAGATTTCGAGGTCGGAAAGTTCACACATACTCTTGTTGATGCACACATCTACTGCGGGAAGGATGAACGCGGGGAATGGTACGGGGACAACATGGAGGAGTTGAAGTCCCGGATGCGGGAAGCCTCTTCACGGGAGGACTACCTGGATACCAGGGAATGGATACTGGAGAACGCTCCCGGGGAGGAAGCCAATCCCGGAGAAGACGAGTACGGATACGACCACGTTCCGGGGCTTTTGAAACAGCTCTCGCGTGAACCCCGGGAACGACCCGCGATAGAGGTGGCGTCGAAAGCCATAGACGACCTCGAGTTTAAAGATATCCGGGTCAGGAACTACGATCCCCACGGGGGTCTCAAGTTCTCCGTGGCGGAGTAGAGACCAACACCAACATTAAATTGTTTTCCTGTTCCAAAAACTGTAAGTATGGAACTTGTCTCGAAGCCGGACCCCTTCAGTCAGGAAGAAGACTCTTTACTTGGGGGAGAAAAAATAAATTACAGTCACACCCGTGGAAACGTTAATAACGATCTTCTCCCCGGTTTAAGAGAGGTTCTTGAGAGCGAAAGCAGGGATACTTATAATGCAGAGCAAATCCGCGGTTTGCTGGAAGAGCAGTACCCGGGTTTCGACTATGATGTCCGTAACGTACGGGACGGTCTTGAATACATTATAGAATGTATGGACGGAGCTGCAGGAGGAATAAAGGTGGAAAGAGCCGGAACAGGCTACTTGATCTCTCTAGATTAACTCCTGAAGAGGAGCAGGAATCCCAGTACCGCGGCTCCGACTACAGCTGCGATCAGCTCCATTTTCCTGTCCGATCCGAATATTATCGGGATCGGTCCTATGAAAACTGCTCCTCCTGTTTCCGCATCAGTATTCCCTGCTAGAGACCCTGCAAACACTAAAAAGAAGCCTATCAGGATCAGGGCGATCCCGGCGACTAGAAGCCTCTGCTCCATGCGGTGTAGGAAGATGACCAGCTATAAATCTCTGGGGATCGGAAGTAACCGGTAAGATGGAGAAGATAATCATAGCCGCGGTAGCGGAGAACGGTGTCATCGGGAAGGACGGAGATATTCCCTGGCACCACTCTGAAGACCTGGAACACTTCCGGGAGAAGACCATGGGGAATCCTGTGGTTATGGGTCGTTCCACCTATGAATCGCTTCCCGAGGATTATCGTCCCCTACCAGGCAGAACCAGTATTGTGTTGAGCCGTTCACTCGATTCCCTCCCAAATGAGAGTGCAAAAGCAGTGAACAGTCTGGATGACGCCTGGGAAAAAGCCCGGGAAACGGGGAGGAACAGGGTATTCATCGCGGGCGGTGCCTCGGTATACAAGCAGGTGCTGCCTGAAGCGGACCGGATGGTTCTCACCCGGATACACGAGGAATACAAGGGTGACACTTTCTTCCCCGAAGTCGACTGGAGCAACTGGGAGGAGGTTTCCAGGGATGACCGCGGAGATCTTTCGTTCTTGGAGTACCGGAGAAAGGATTGAAATCAGGGGATTTCAACCGTTTCCGTTTCGGTGACGACTTTATCCACGGGAACGTCCCAGCTGTCGGTCAGGATTCGATCCTCGAGAAAGCGGTGGTAGATTATGCCGATCTTCCAGCCCTGAAATCCCGTGAGGAAACGGTCGTAGTATCCCTCACCGTAGCCTATCCTGTTGCCGTTCCTGTCGAAGGCCACTCCGGGTACGATGGCCAGATCAATACTGGATTTGGAAACTATCTCTGGTTCTTCAGGCTCCATGATGCCGTTCTCTTTCTCTTCGAGTTCGTTTAGACCGTTTATCTCGGAGGTTTCCA
>CAZKLW010000052.1:0-5198 GCA_964553995.1 uncultured archaeon | reverse complement strand
GTGGTAGCTTTTGTGCGGCAGAAGACGAGCGACAGGTCGCGCTCCCTTTCCTGTAAAAGGGTATAGAGGGTGGAAAGTTTACGGTTGCGCTTGGCATCGATATACTTCTCCTCCAGGTTCCTGGTGTGCTCGGTTTCCTGTATTCTTATGGTCTCGGGATCGATGGAGTAACGGTCACACATCTTCTTCAGGTCCCGCGGTATGGTGGCTCCGAACAGCAGGTTCTGGCGTTCCCTGGGTAAAAACTCTATTATGGCCTCTAGCTCGTCCTGGAACCCCATGTCCAGCATCCTGTCGGCCTCGTCCAGCACGAAGTATTCAAGCCTGGAAACGTCAATCTCCCCCTGTTTCAGGAGGTCGAGGACGCGTCCTGGAGTACCGACTATTATCGATGCGGTTTTCGCACCCTTTATCTGGGGCTCGTAGGAAACTCCTCCATAGATTGTGACGGTTTCTACTCTGTCCGAGGCGCTGTCTATCTCGCTGGAAACCTGTTTGGCGAGCTCTCTCGTGGGTGTAAGTACAAGGGCTCCGGTTTCTTCCCCCTCCAGTTCCTGTATCACGGGTAGCGAGAACGCCAGTGTCTTTCCGGAACCTGTTTCCGACTCGACGAGAACGTCTTCACCCTCGAATATGGCGGGTATTGAGCGTTTCTGTACCTCGGTAGGTTCAGTTATATCCTGTTTTTCCAGGTTGTCGATAATTTCCGGTAAAATGTCCAGTTCTTCAAAACTCATACGTCTGTATCTCCTTTTCTCATCAAAACCTTGAACAGGAAACCTTATCAACCCTCCAGTAGTTCATGTCAGGAATCTTTTGGCACCCACTGGAGCCTTGAGTGATTGATCGAACTCCCGAAACTCTCGGAGTTTCTGTGAGTGCAGAAACCTTTACAGGTTTCGAACTTATCGCGAGAAGTTCGCTACTGGAAGTTCTGTACATCCACCTTGATGAAGTCGGCGCCTGTAGGCAGTGAGAAGACGACATCGTAGACGTATCCTTCATTTGAGTCCACGTGCGCGGTGACCCTTCCGGTGCCTATGAAACTACCGTATTCGTGTACACGGGTGTAGCCGGTCCCCCATCCACTGGAGGGAATACTGTCAAGCTGGACGAACATGCTTCCGTTGAATTTTTGCTCTCTGTCGCCACCTGTATAGTTATAGGCGACTACAAGCTGGGAGGTGTTTATATTCACCTCTTTCGAAGGCGTTCCGGTGTCGTTGATACAGATGTCTACTATTCTGTTGCTCATCAGGTAACAGCTCTCCCCGTTTACGGTGGCGTTTTTCACGGTTACGTTGGCGTTCTTCGATACTATGACGTTGCCTGTACGTCTAGATGCCTGCGGAGATATTGAACCCGCGTCGGTCTCCAGCTCGTATACCAGTGCATCAGAATCGTTGTCGTAGTAGAATCTTCCCCTGTCAAAATCGAATGTGAGCGTCCTGGTCGAACCCTCGCCTTCGGAAACCACCTGCTCCACGTTTGAGTCAAGCTGCTGCATGAAGTTGCGTGCGTTCTCTATGGCAGCGGCATCTCTCATATTATCTATTGCGGGCCCACCTACGGTAAGGGCGGTTGAGATAGCAGTCACCGTAACTCCAACGTACAGGGCAGCAGTTACTACCTGTGAGACTCCTTTCCGCATAATCCGTTTTTCTTCTCCTGGCTTAAATGGTTATCCTAGAAGTGTGTCGATCCAGGTTTCCTTCGAGGAATCCATCCTGGAGTGAGTGAGGATTCTTGGTGTAGCGGCGTCGAACTCGTGGCTGGTTCCAGTCTCCTCCACCGTCAGGTTCAGTGTGACCGTGCCTGGTTTGAAGGTCTTCTCCACGGAGCTGTTTGGCTCAACGGTCTTGTTGGTCCAGGAGCTTCCTGCCTTGAAGTTTACGGAGAGATTACTGTCGAAGTAGTTGATGAATACTGCCTTCCCTTTCTGTGGAACGGTCAGGAGGTGGTAGGCCTTGAAAGTTATGCCCTTGGACAGGGAACGTCTCTCAACGAACCTGTCGTAATCGTAGATAGCCTGTTTTGCACCTTTAGCGGACAGGTTGTTTTCTAGTGCGGAGTTGAATACCTTCTGGTTCTCCTTCAAGACTTGGCCAAAGTAGTCCCTTGTATTGGGGGAGGTATCCCTCCTGAACTCCGGGCCGCTACTGACCATGGAGCCTATTATTATCGCGGAGAACGCGATCGCGGTGACTATGAAGACTTGTCCCCTGTTCATTTCCATAGTTTCACCGCTACCTCCTTCTCACTGTCGCCGATGATATAGCTCACGGTAATGAGATTTTCCTTAGTGACACTTTCTCCATCGGTTTTGTAGGAGTCGTAGTCGAATCTCACCTTCCCGGAGCCGGAGAAGTTGAGCCAGCCCGCGGGTTCCACGGTTCTCCTGTAGTATCCTTTTCCCGCGGATGACAGGATTTCATCTCCCGAGTAGTTTGCAGTTATTGAAGCCTCTTCCACCCAGAACTGGATCTCGGCGTACCCACTTTCGTTGAAGTGGAAGCTGTCGCCTGGAGAGGCATCTCTCGACTCGTTTGTGGTTCGTGTAATCTGTACGGTATAGTTGTATCCCAATGGGATATAGGGGGAAAGATCATTTTCCACGGCAGTCACTGTAAGCGTATCCCTGAGTTCTCCGGACTTGTCCAGTGCTTCAAGGCTGCTGTGAACCGATTGTTTGACCGTGCTCCTGTCCTCTGGCTGTGAGATGGTTCCCGGGATAACTGTTACAACTAACCCGAGAAAGATCATTGATGCTATTATAGCTTCTAGGGTCCTTACGAAGCCCTTCCGGTTTTCTAGCGCCATAATGCCACCCTGCTCTCGATCCCGGTATAGCTACCGTTTCTGAATATTTCCACTGTGCGGGAGTTTCTGACAACGATGTTCTGGAGCGGTATCCGGGAGCCCCGTTCAAGATCCTTGAAGGTGATGTTATACTCCCAGCTGCTAAGTCCGAGCTGGTTCTTGAATCCTCTCCGTGGCTTTTCCTGGAGTTTGTTTAGCTCCAGTTCCCAGACTCCTTTTGTTGGATGTTCAGCGCCGAAGAATATGTCGTCTTCTGCGGAGAAGTTAAGACGTTTTCTTCCCGCGGTATAGTTTGAGTCGTGGAGGAAGATTCTCAGGCGCGTGGAGTTGATATCGGCCACGACCTTTCCATCTTTGATCTCGATCTTTGCATCCAGATCCTTCCCTTTGAAGGTGACACCGTAGTCAGAGGCCACCGTGAAGCCTCTTGTTTCACCGTCCCTGTAGGTTCCGGCGCTACCGAGATCCTGAACGCCTGAACCGTACCAGTAAAGTTTTGAGAGGTTTTTCAGCCTGAAGGTTCCGTTACCGTTTTCGAATACAAGTTCCCGGCTACCGTTGTAGAGCTTTAGCGATCCGTTCAGAGAGTAGCTGTGGATTTCCTCTTCTTCCACTGTAAAGTTGCTGGCTTCAAGGTCAGCGGTGTCGTTGAGCAGTTCGTTTCCGTTGATCTTCATAGAGGTCAAGCCGGGAGAGGAAACATTCACCGAGATCCGGTTATTCTCCATGGAACCGGTGTCGTTGTCAACTGTGATGTTGTTTGGATAGGTTTTGTTGGAAGCGTTGGAGAAAAAGTAGGCTATATCATGTGAAAGATTGCCGGTATCCGTAACGGTTATGATGTTGTCAGCCTCCATATCGATGTCGCTTGGAATGTCCATTATTCCGGTTCCCGTGTGTCCTTCACTGTCGAAAATATATGCCCGGTCCACAGGGATTTTCCCGGTTTCAACTGGACCCCGTACGTAGAGTTCTGTTTTCCTTCCTGAGATAGATGTCGTGTCCTTGATGTCCTGGCTGACAATGCTGGCCTTCCTCTGTGCCTGTCGCTCCCCTGCCCCGAAGTCCTGGGTAAACGTGGCGAAAGTGCCGACAAGCACAGTCAGCATGAAAAGCGAGATTCCGATCGTCCAGTCAATGTTTACTGCTTGACCTTTCATTTGCGCCGGATTTTTATGCTGTTATCTCCTGTTTTCACGAGCTCTAATGTATGAGTTCCGGGATCAGAGTCTATGGTGGAACTGAAGTTGATATCGTCTCTCATCAGGATAGTTTTTACTGTTGGATCTGGAGGAAGTCTTTCCCCGAAACTGGGATGAAGCTGATCCAGGAAGGTTCTTTCCAGAACCTCTTCTTCCTGTTCCTCTATACTGTTGTGATCCCTCTCTATGAAGGTCAGGAAGTACTCGCTATTGTTATGGTATGTTGTCATTTCCAGCATTCTTTTGTCGCTGCTGCTTTTCGCCATCAACATATCGTGTGAAACTATGGCCCGTACGTATGGAGAGTTTTCCCGGGCTATGTAGGGATACTCGGCGATCCGTACCGGTCCAAGTGTGTTCACGTCGTCTATGAAAACTGTGCTACCGCTATCGAGATTCATCTCTATGGTTGTGTTATCAGGTTCCTCGGGTTCAAGCCATCCACACATCTGGTTGCCATAGAGGCCGGGCCAGGCCACGTGGGCGTTGTTCTTGGAGGACACCGACATGTAGGCGGTTTCGTTTCCAAGGCAGGAGGATCTGAGTTTGTTGCGGAAGCCGGAGATGCAGACATTTACACCGTAGACGTTGTCAAGTGCGAAGTGGGACTTGGTAGTGTTGCTTTCCAGGTAAAAGTCAGGCTCGCTACATGATCCAAAGTTCACATCGTCTATTCCTCGCATGCATAACTGGTGGTCGTAGAGTCCTGGGGCCGCGGGGTTGCTGAAGGTTTTATTGGGTGCCGGCATGGAGATGACTTTTTCGTAGTCATTAGGGCAGCTGTCGCTGATGGTGGTGTTGAGATCTCCTTCGGCTGACACAGGGGAGACTATCAGCGCAAGGAGTATCAAGAGGATTACAGTTTTCTCCATGCCTAAAAATATTCTCGGATCGTATTAAAACCTCAAGAAAGGATTAAAAATGTACGTCAGCATAGACCGAGTATGTCCAGAGGTTATCTCCCGGATGTTTCCAGGAAAAACCTGGTGGTAGCCGCTTTCCTTCTACTGGGCGTTCTCCTTGGTGCCGGGGCGACATATCTGGGTTTCAGTTACGGAGATGTTTCCGGCCAGCAGGCTGCAAACAACCTCGTCTCGACACTTACATCCCAGACAGGTCAGCAGTACGAGGTAGTTAACGTAGAGGGCCAGGCAGGACTATACAGGGTGGATCTTA
>CAZKLW010000051.1:0-5204 GCA_964553995.1 uncultured archaeon | reverse complement strand
TAAAAATGATTTCCTCATCGTCCCGACATCAGGTACAGGACAAACAGTATTAGCCCTATAAAGAACAGTAGAGATGTGACTCCAAGCAGTCTTATCGACCATAACACGTAATCCCAGATGACCGTGGGTACAAGAGCTCCCGTTATCGCCAGCGACATCACCAGAGAGTACCTTTTGACATTGGGCGCTCTATTGGGTGCAAAAGGATTCTGAGGTCCGTAATCCTCCTCTGCAAGTGTAAAGTGGAGTGCCTTAGTAAGGGCAAAATGCAGAAGAACTGTGAGGAAGATAAATGGTGCGACCAACTCGGTCAGTATCTCTTGATGGGAGCTGTACTCGGGTATTGAAAATCCCGTGTCTGCCGAGATTTCAGAGGAGTCGTAGCTTCCCTGGCCCGTTATCTGTGCCGCAGCTACGGAGGTCAGGACCAGAAGAAAGATTCCGAGAATCAGAGACTTACTCGAAGTCCATGTCGCTGTCAAAGTCTCCACCTCCTAGATCTCCTTCGGGCCCCCTGACTTTCTCGATGTAGGCCGGAATAAGCTCGTCTATCAGGAATCCCGCGAAAAGTCCCGCCAGACCTATCACGAGCAGGTTGGCGGCCATATCAGGTATCCCGAGCTGCTGGCCTAGAGCAATTGATTCAATTACCAAGGATAGAAGGTAACCTGAGATCGCAGCAACCGGGAAAGCAACGTATTTCCAGGGATCTCTCATATCTGAGACTTCTTTTCGCTGTTTTTTATCTATTTGGAGTCAAGCTTCCCCAGCCTCTCAAGCGTCTCCAGTATGCCCCAAGCATAGACCACTGACTCAAACGCTCGGATATAATCCTCTTGGTCCAGGAAATGCTCTGTATCCCTGCGGTAGGCTAGAACGTTCTCCATCTGGTCGACTTCCGGATCAGTGTATTCAAGTCGATCATCCAGTTTGTCCCGCCATTTCCGGGTTTCCTCCTCAAGTTTTTCCCTTGTATCGTTCATTTTTCCACCTTCCTGTATTCAAACCCTCTGTAATCCTCCAGCTTCTCAAAATCCTCGTCAAAAGTAAGCAGTTCAGCATTAATACAGGTTGCCTGTGCCGCTATCATCAGATCAAGTCTGTTCATCATGTCGCCATTCTCCTCCAGAAATTCCCGCATCGTTAGAACTTCACGCACCTCTGCATCCCCGAAACTGGAAACCTCCAGCTCCTTGAGATCTCCAATTGGGCCTCCCCACGCGACCTCCAGCTTGGCGACGGACGGAAAAACTATCCTGTTGTGCCGGTTTCTTTCGTAAGTACTCGCCGCCTCCGCTCTATCCCTGAGCAAGTTTATGGCGAAGCTGCTATCAAGAGCCAACTTTTTCATCAAAATCCTCTTCAAATTTCTCTCTAAACTTTTCGACTCTTTCCTCCGCTCTCTTGCCTTCTTTTCCGCTCCAGAGACCCACACTGTCAGATATATCAGGAGCCTCTCTCCCGGCGATATCATCTATAACTTCTGAGAAGCTCCTGTTGCCCTTTATAGCTTTCAGCTTCTTGTAGGCAGACTCTGTTATAGTGATGGTCTTGGTGGCCATAAGTGTAAACATACACGTACATTTACTTAAACCTTTCCAGGAACTCCTCTTCCTTGTGGTCGAGTTCACCCACGAGTATAATCGAATGTGGGGGTTCTTCCAGTTCAAGATCCCGGAGTTCTCCAAGATTCGCAACCCTTACACTCTGTGAGTCATGGTTGGCTCTCTCAAGAACCAAGGCATCCCTGTCAGGGTTCAAGCCGAGTTCAACAAGTTTTCCGGCAGCCTCGTTCGCGGGATAGTTGATGTCGAGAAGCACCAGTGTGTGGAGACCGATGGAATCGTTCTTCTCTATATAATTCACGACCGACTCCGGTGCAGAGTTCTCAGGTAACGTCACCGTGCGGCCGAACCTGTAGACGTTCAGACCTGTCTCCGCGACTGAAGTAAGGATGGATGGTGCATGGAAAATCTGGGTTTCAATGCCTGATTCCTGTGCCCGATGCTTGATATCGTAGTGAGTTGTCGCCGTCAGGGGATCTCCGGAGACAAGGAACGCGACCTCGTTATCGCGGGCTTCTTCAAGTATCAAGTCCTGCTGTTCGACCTCTTCCCGTTCAAGCACCTCTATCTCTGTCCCGGACTCTTTCTCGAGTCTCTCTATGTCGATACTGGCGGTATTGGTGTAGAACTCGGCGAATGCTTTCTCCACCGACTCCAAGGCTTCGAGTCCCTTCTCTGTTATCTCGCGGTCGTCAAGCCCCAGCCCGATTATGTAGAGCATAACGAGGTATTATCTACAATCTTTTTAGGAGGAATAATGCCGTAAGGCATAAAAATATGAAAAAAGTATGAATAGCTATGTCTCCAGAAACGAGAAAAGTAGGAGAAAGAGGGCAGATAACAATACCTAAAAAGTTTAGAGAAGAGAAAAAAATAAAAGGCGGAGACAAAGTGGAATTAAGGAAAGAAAAAGGTAAAATAATCGTTAAAAAGGCTGAAATAGAGGATTTAGGTGAGGCGTACAGGGATGCAGCGGAAAGAGCGGAGAAAGTCACAGAACTCTGGGGAAACGTATCTCTTGAAGCCGACGAAATGGTAGAGTGATTCCAGAAAGAGGAGATCTGGTTACCGTAGACCTTGATCCAGTAAAGGGTTCGGAACAGGGAAGGAAAAGGCCCGGACTAGTGATACAGAACGATAAAGGGAACAGAAACTCTCCAACAACTATAGTGGCGGCTGTAACCTCCAGTTACGACAGAGTCTATCCTTTCACCGTTGAAGTGGAACCGGATAAAAATACAGGGCTAGAGAAGGGTTCCGCCGTGCTACTGAACCAGATAAGAACGGTTTCCATAGAACACAGGATAGGGGAGAAAATCGGGGAACTATCGGAAGACAAGCTGGAAGAAGTGGACCGGGCGATCAGGATAAGCCTGGGGCTCAAATAAAACCGTCGGGACCCGGGAACATCCATGAAACAGGAAGAACTTGAAAACCGTGTAAGAGAGATTTTCGATCACCAGGGTTTCAAGGTTGAAAAAACCGGAAACCTGCTTCACGCCTGTAAGGAAGATACAGAGAAGATCATGCAAGTTTTCTCATCTCACAGTTACTCGGAAGCTGAGATGATGAAAGATGTAGAGCCTGGATCGATAGTGTTCGTTGATGAAGGATTTCGAGAGATCGTAAACGAACTGGAGAACGAGGTATCGGTCATCCAGGAGAACGAGAGAACTGATCATAACCTCCCAAGCTACGAGATTATAGGAGATTTAGTGGTTATCAACGAGCTCGAAGTAGAAGAAGAGGAAGCCGTGGAAGGCATACTTGACCACCACCCTCACGTAAAGACCATACTAGTGAAAGATGATCCTCTGGAAGGCGAATATCGGGTTGGAGGATACAGGAAGATATACGGTGACGAAACAGAGACAGTTCACACCGAGTTCGGATGCCGGTACAGGCTAGATCCAACAGAGGTCTACTTCTCCGAACGTTTCGGAACCGAGAGAAAGCGGGTGATAGATAAGATTGAGGAAGGCGAGAAGGTGCTGATAATCGGTGCAGGAGTCGGGCCCTTCGCTATACTGGCGGCCAGACACGCAGAACCGGAAAAAGTCGTTGCGGTGGAGAAAAACCCTACCGCGCACGAATACCTAAGGGAAAATATAGAGCTGAATAACGTAGGTGAAATCGTTGATGCAGTGGAAGCAGACGCCCGTGAACTTGAACTCGAGGAAAAGTTTGACCGCGTTATCGTGCCGATCCCGGAGTTCCCGGAAGATTTCCTGGAGTCTGCTTTCAACCATCTTGATGATAACGGCGTTATACACCATTATGGTTTCATTGAGGACGGCAACTGGAACGAGATAGAGAAAGAGATAGAAACGGTGGCGGAAGACCTAGGTATCGATTATGAGATCACGGATAGAACTGTATGCGGCGATAGAGGTCCCGCTGTCAAGAGAGTCTGTATAGAAATAAAAAAGAGATAGAGAAGAGATGGAAGAGGTCCAAAGAGCGATCTCACTCTTCTTCAGTGTAACCCGCTAGTTCATCCATTATGTCTCTTATCTCTCTATTGGAATCGTAACTATCTCCGACGATAGTTTCGGTTGCTTCCGAAATCCTCTGTCTCAGGACATTGAAACCGTAATCATCGGGTTCAATATCCGCATCAACTGACTCCGGATCAACTAGTTCCTTGTAGACTTCAGTCAGGTCACGGACATCTACCTGGGTCGCATCAGAAAGACCTTCGGCGAATCTATCGTGGTCCTTGATAGCCGACTCCATATGCTCCACTGCTTCAAGGGCAAGTTGAGCGTATACATGACCGGTCTCGGTTCTGGCATCCGCCACATCCTCCTGCTTCTGGTTCAAGGTCGGAGCTTCGTCACTTACCTCCACCGAACTCTCATTATGCAGCTTCTGCTGAGTTTCAAGGGCTCGAAGTACGGAAAGTGCTTCACGCAGTTCGTCGGTGTTTTCGTCTAACACCGACTCTGCTCTGCCTGCAACAGCATCATATACTTCCTGAGTTTCCTCTCTTCGAGTCTGTCTTTCGGAAGCGGCGCTTGACTTTTTATCCAAGAGTTCTCGCTTGGCTTCCTGGAGATCCGCTATATCTTCTTGAACTTCCTGTGTTTCACTTTCGTAGTGAGACTGGACAGCTTCTCTCTCAGAATCATGGAAGTCTGAAAATTCTTGACCTTCCGCAAGATCATCATCATCCATTTCTGCTATCTGGTCTACTAGGCTCTCCAGATCGGATTCCTCTTCTTCCTTTAGATCCTCTAGCTGATTTCTCAGTTCCTCGATATCTTCCTCCTTGGAATCTATCATCCCTCTGAATTTGCGTACAGTCCCTGTCAGACCTTCAATCTGCTCGGATTGACGCTCGGAATAATCTCTGATATTTACTTCCCCGGCATGCGTTAAATCATCTACCAGTTCTCCTGCTTCTGTATCGAGCGAAAGATCCCATTCGGTAGCGGACCCAGCATCGTTCACAAGCTGCTCGTAGCTGTTGATAAGCTCCCTGCTCTCCCCGGCAGCATTTCTCTCTTTCTCCTCTTTCTCTTGATTATGTGTAGTTTGACGCTCTAGCTGAGTTTCTAAAGTACTTTCTACCATTCCAGTCAAGCTTTCAGCATTGGCCACCGAACCACCAGGAGTTTCAGGTTCTTCAGGAGTTTC
>CAZKLW010000050.1:0-5354 GCA_964553995.1 uncultured archaeon | reverse complement strand
TGCCGCCACCGGGATTTGAACCCGGGTCTTCACCTCGAGAGGGTGAGATGACTTGCCGTCGCTCCCGGCGAAGGTAAGCCGAGAAATATCTCGGTCGACTTTGGCCAGGCTACACTATGGCGGCCTAACCCAAGCTCGATAGTGAGGCTTAAGAAGTTTCCCGGTGGGATAAGTTCCATGAACCTGGAGAAGTTGATTCCGGACGACTACGGACAGCTCGAAAACGACAATCTTGCGCTATCTGAAGGCCGGATAGCCCGGCTTATAAGGGAAGAGATGAGCGAGGAGCAGACTCTTGACGGCGATGTTCCGCACGTCATCAACTGTGTTCTTTCACGCCTGCTAGAAGATATCAAGGACGAGATGCTGGATGAAGCGGAGATGATGGCAAAGGTAAAAGAGGCTCACGCCCGCGTTGCACTCAGAAACATCGAGATCCAGGAGGAATACTCCACGCGTTCCGAAGCATTCATCGATGAGTTAAGGAGTATTGCAAATGAAATGGAGGAGACCGCGGAAAGGTTGGAATCGAGTAAATAGGTCAAAACTCTTTTTAAACTAAACTGTTAAAGGCTTTTCTAGAGGTGAAAAATTCAATGACAGAAGCTAACTCGCTTGATCTCGCGTCACTGGTGCTCGTGATAGTAGGAGCGCTGAACTGGGGTCTGGAAGGTGTAGGCATGTTCGCTGATACCAACCTGAACGTGGTTAACCTTCTCCTCGGTTCAGTCGCCGGAGGACAGGTAGAAGCTCTGGTCTACGTTCTAGTAGGTCTGGCAGGGCTTTACCAGGTCTACTTCGGCTACCAGCTCTTCGAGGGTTAGCAATCCCGCATTTCTCCTTTCTTTTTATTCTTCGTCTAAATCCTCGGGATCCATCTCGCCGAACTGGTCTCCAATATCCTGTAGGGCCGACATCTGTTCTTCAAGGTTGCCGAGCTGCCTCTTCATCTTCCACCGGAGGTATATTAACGAAGCTGCAACCCCTGCGGCAAATCCAACCGCCATGCCTCCTATAAACTCGATCAAGGCCATAAGTTCCCACAACGCCCAAACTTGATAAATTATAGGTCTTGGGATTCAAACGTGGCCAAGTCCCGAGAAGAAGCAGTGATCGAACTTCTGGAGGAACCGGGCGAAGTAAACCATGCTCTTGAAGGCCAGTTCGAAAAAAATGGTTCGGGATACGACATACTATTTTCACAGCTTGAACCCTGCCAGCTCTGCAAGATCTACAGGCCTCCTTTTTCGTGGACGGACTCGATAATAGAGGAAATGGGCGACTTCTACTTGGCAGAGTGCGTGACCAAGAAAGGACATGAAACAAGGAATATGGCAGTACTGAAACAACACGGAAATATCCCTGGAGAAAAACTCAAGCAGGAGATGAAGGACCGGCTGATAGAGAGAAGCACCGAAAGAATGACGGGTGAAACCGGCGTAGTATACGGCAGCATGAACAGCATACCCGACCACTACCATATCGTCTTCACCGACACCGAATCCTCTGACCTGGAAAGGATCAATAGCTACGAACTCTACTCCGTTGCGGAGAACTACGAACTCACCGAGAGAAACATATGTGACGAACTTGGAGAAATAGTTCTATAGAACCTTGGCTTCGCTGTCTTCTCCCCATTTCCCTGTTTCCTTTGCAGCCAGGTAAAGAGATTTCAGATCTTCACCTGTGATCTCGATACTGTACTGGCTGGCATGGGTGTTCTCGTGTTCCTCTCCGTAAACTTTCCCTACGGGAAACCCGGGCACCCTATCCATCACAGCCAGTCCTTCACCGGTAACACTCTTTCCCCTTTTATCTACCGGAGTAAAGAATGTGGCGAAACGGGAGATCCTACTGTTCTCCACAGCGGGCTTGAAATCCTTGGCCTTGAGAGAATTTCTCTTGGCTTTGAACTCGCCATCCTCGAAGAAAACCAGTTCGCCCGGCTCCCCTGCAACACCTGTTCCTTCAACAGGATCCGTGCCGAGATCCTCACCCATTGCCACGAGTGCGTTACAGATAGAAGCATAGTCGGAACCGGATTCCTCAACCCCCGGCTCCAGCAGCCCTCTCAAGTTGGCCAGACTCTCCGAAGTCATCTCAGGAAGCTCCTTCCAGGGTTCGACATCGTAATTTCTCCATTCACTGTATTCCGCTGAACCATCATCATAATCTACGAGCCGCTCCTGAAGTCTGCTCTCTACCGTTTCCTCCACGCTCATAAACCACAAATATCTGGCTTCACTTATTTATACTGAACCGTTAGAGGCTTGGACTCGCCGGGATTTGAACCCGGGGCCTTCTCCTAACCAGGACGGTTGCCACACCTCGAATTAAAGATCAGTTTCCAAGCCATGCTCTGCATGGCTTATTGCGTTGGCGTAGCGTAACACGCCTGCGAGGGAGACGTTCTCCCGCTGAACTACGAGCCCAAACTGCCACAGCAGTTTACAGTGCAAGCCGCGCTCACTGCGTTCGACGGCTTTGAATTTGGTTTCATTACCAGTGGGAACGTTAGCTGTTTTACTTTTTCGCCACTTTACTGTTTCCATGGATCAGGAAGAAAAGCTTAAATGGAGACTGGGAACCATT
This sequence comes from uncultured archaeon, assembly GCA_964553995.1. GTDB lineage: Archaea > Nanohalarchaeota > Nanosalinia > Nanosalinales > Nanosalinaceae > CAZKLW01. Next base: position 2,762 of record CAZKLW010000050.1, on the reverse strand, counting down.
TTTGTCACGGTCAACCTGTTTATAATCGGATTCGCAGCAGCCTCGATCATCCTGTTCGGGGTATGGACCGGGCTTTTCATGACCCTTGTTGTCACAGTCTTCTCGATCTATCTTGTTTACAGTTACTTCTTATCCAAAGAATTCGATGTATAATAGACCCAAAGACCAAGTAGACAAGTGGACATCTTAGTGCATATAAGAAAAAGAAAGGGATTTTCTATGCCTGCGGGTTCTCATTATCCGTTCTTAACACCTTGGAGATTGACCCGTAATACTTTATCTTTCCACCTGTCGCTATCGGGAACAATTGTTGATGATGGACGTATTCCTCCCCACTCTTAGTAACATTAGTCATATTCTTAATTCTGTAGATTTGCCCATCTTCCAGAGATTCATACATATCCTCGTATTCATCGTCAGTATGCCTTCCTGAAGACAGCAATTTAGGGTTCTCTCCTATCACTTCTTCAACCTTATAACCTGTAACCTCTTCAAATGCTGGATTAACATACAGTATAGTGGACTCTGTATCAGTTATGATTACAGGGTTGTCAGAATTCTCTACTACTTGCTGGAAAACCCGTTTCTGCTCTTTATCCCTGTAGTTCTTTACTTCTTGTTTCACGCTTCTGGCAATCATTCCGTAGTGTTCAGTTCCAGCCTCTTTCTGGAAGTAGTCACTCACACCATGACTAATACATTCCTCAGCTATCTCTTCATTTCCTTTTCCCGTGTGGAGAATGAATGGGAAGTCTGGGTTTATTTCTCTCACTTGCTGTAGAAGGTCGATTCCTGTAAGCTGTGGCATTTCGTAGTCGGATATTATAGCATTATAATCTTCATCGAAAGTCCGTGAAACTACTTCGTTAGGGTCTTTAGTAATGTCTACTTCGATTTCATTATCTTTCTCCAGGAACATCTTTGATAATTCGAGTATATCTCTCTCGTCATCGACCATTAAAACCTCAATATCTCCCTCTTCAAAAGTATTCATAAAAAACCAATACAACTCTTGAGAGCAACTAATTTATGTCTTTCTGTTATGGATTGTGACTACACCTATTGTGTCCTGAGTGCGGGGAAGCATCCTTAGAACCCATCTGAAAACAGGTGACGGACAGACGAACTAGATTTTGACTTCGTTGACGCTTTCTCTCAAGTCTTCTATTTTTAGGTGGTGGTATTGGTTGACTGCGGTTTCCACATTTTTATGGCTGAGATCTGGTAAATCTCACTTCACCACCAGTTGATCGGGATCTGAAATATCAACAGCATACGAATGTCATGAATCCATTAAGGCTAAGTATACTGTTTAACCTACAAAAATATAATTTTGAGAACCTGGACGGAACCACCGTATTCTTAACGTATAACGTGATAACTTATACTCTTCTATCTTTTGGAGTTAACTTTGGGACTGGAAAATGTAATTTCTGTATGGGGTGGGAGCGGGAAGAATTATTTCACTATCGAGGCATACTTAAAAAATCCTTTATCTCTACGCTATACTACTATGGTTAAAGATGAAGTAGAGAACAACGAAATGCAATTTTTATCTGTTAAGCAAGATCCTCAAGAAATTGAGGAACTGCTGGAAGAAAATAACGCAGAGATAGAGACAGCCGATTCCGCATCAGAAGCTATGGAAGCAGCCAGAAACGACGATTACGATATCTTAGTTGTGAGCCAGAAATCTGAAAGCGAAGCATCCTTGAAAAGCAACGAACTTGAAACTATAGTAGATAGTTTAGAAACTGTAATCTACACGCTGGATGAAGAACTCAACTTCCGTTATGCAAATAAGACCCTGAGAGAAGCTCTTGGAGTCGAAGATATAGAAGGCTTAAATCTAAGTGACCTAGCTGAAATGGGGATCGTCTCAAGAGAAGAAATTGATGAAATAAAGGAGGACTACAAAATAGCAGAAGAAAAAGGGGTATCAGAGGACTGGGAAGAAATAACTCTTCTAGATGGAGAGAAAATAACAGTTTACAGCACTATAGTACCTCTTCCAGATGGAGGATACGCAGGTGTAGTCAAGGACGTGACCAACCTCAAAAAACAAAAGGAGAAAGCGGAGCTTCTAACCTCCGTTACTGGTCACGACATAAATAATCAACTCGTGAAGATTGAAGGCTATGCTGAACTTGCAAAAAGCGAGGTTCAAGATAAAGAAGTAGAAGAATACTTGGACAAAATACTCAGTTCAGTTGGAAAAGCGCATAATATCACTCAAAAAGCCTCACAGATAAATGAACTACAGAAGCAGGAAAATAGGGCTAAGAAAGCAATCAGGCTGGATAACTGTCTCGACTCGGCTACCAATGAACTCCTGGATTTCGCCGATGAAAACGATATAGAACTCTTTTACTCCCGCCCGGATGATATAGAGGTTATGGCCGGACCGATGCTAGAACCTCTTTTCTACAACCTGATAGAAAACAGTATAGAGCACTCAAACGGGGACGAAGTTGAAGTAACTGCAGAGATAGAAGACAAGTACGTTGACACCTACATAAGAGACGATGGAATAGGGATTCCGGAATCAGAACAGGAGGGCTTCTGGGAGCCTGAGAAAGGACTTGGAACCTACCTTCTATCCCAAATCACTGAAATGTACGACCTAGAACTTGAGATAGAATCCGCCGAGGGAGAAGGAACAGAATACAGGGTAAGAGCAAGGAAAACCTGATTTCTTAGAAAGAAGAGGCGAGACTGAGTTCAAAGACGGGATGTGAACGGAGAAGAGCCTGGACCGGTGG
>CAZKLW010000049.1:0-5469 GCA_964553995.1 uncultured archaeon | reverse complement strand
CCGGGAACCACCTCTGTCGCATCAACCTCACGTTTCCTGCCGTTTCTCTCGACCGTGGCGTTCGGGGTCGATAGCTCCTTTAGCGCCTCTATGGACTTCTCGGCCTTGTAATCCTGTATGAATCCGAATATACCGTTGCCGATCAGGATTAGAAATATCAGCGCGGCATCAACGTACTCCGGTTCATGCCCGGGCACGAAACCAACGCCGAGGGAAAGAAGAGCTGCCCCTATCAGGAGGTATATGAGGAAATCCCTGAACTGATCAATGAATATCTGTACGGGAGATATACTTTTCCCCTCGCTAAGCTCGTTCCTTCCGTGCTCCTCCAGTCTTTTCTCCGCCTCATCCTGGCTTATACCCTCTTCATCCGTTTCCAGCTCCGAGAGCGTTTTTTCTACATCTTGAGAATGCCAGTTCACAGGCGAAAGATTGGGGAAACTCGTTTAAAACAGGGTCGATTATTTCCTTTCCACCGGAGTCAATTATGGACAGACAGAGGATAGAAACCTTTCTCGAATTCCTGGTAGTAGGTGTAGCACTGGGGCTTCTGGAGGATATCCTGGCCATTAAATTCGCCACAGGAGAACCTATAACTGCTGAAATAGTGGCTATAGTTCTTGCTGTTTCAGTTCCATTCGCCGCCTTTTCAGAGCTCGTGGTGGACAGGAAAGATGTAGAGATTTCTTCCCTGTTGCCGGACTTCATAAGTTCGAGGATCTGAGCTCATCCCCTGTGGACTGACTCTCCCTTGGCGTCCTCACACGCCTCCTGGAACGCCTCCGGAAAGGTCGGATGGGCGTGGATTGTATTGATTATATCGTCCAGGTATGCCTGCATCTCAAGCGCGAGCGTTGCCTCTGCAATCATGTCAGAAGCTCGGGAACCGACTATCTGGGTTCCCTGCAGCTTCCCGTCCCCGGAAGCAACTACACGCACAAAACCTGCCTCCTTATTGGTGGTGAGTGCACGCCCCGAGGATGAGAAGGGAAACTTGCCAACCATGACTTCATCAAACTTTTCCTGTGCCTCTTCAGGAGTGAGCCCGACAACTGCGACCTCGGGATCTGTGTAGATAACCTTGGGTATGTACTGGTTGTCGAAAGCTGCCGGTTCTCCCGCTACAGCTTCCGCGGCTACTTTTCCCTCCCTGTAAGCCTTATGAGCCAGCAGCGGCTGTCCCGCCACGTCGCCGATAGCGTAGATACCGTCGTCGGTAGTCTTCATCTGTTTATCAGTCTCAACGAAACCATCATCGTCCAGTTTCACCCCGGTATTTTGAAGCTCAAGCGATTCAAGTGTCGGTTGCGGTGTCCTTCCCACCGCCACTAGCACCATGTCGCCTGAGACCTCGATCCGGTCTCCTTCCTGGTCGGCCACCACTACTGCCTTTCCGTCCTCGTAACGTAGCTCCCTGGCCTCGGTGCCCGTGTAAATCTCGTCCGTGTAACAGGCGCTTGTTTCCCTGATCTGACCCACGAGTTGAGGATCGAAACGTGGAAGCACCTGGTCCCGGGCTTCCAGGACCTTTACATTGGAGCCAAACTTGCAGTACTTGGTCACCGCCTCCATACCTATGTATCCTCCTCCGATCACCACCATTTCATCCGGCACCTCCCGCAGCTGTAAAAGCTCCCTGGAAGAAATTATCTTCTCCTTTTCAAACTCGAACCCAGGAATCTCTACAGGTCTTGAACCTGTTGCAATTATGGCGTTTTCAAACTTCACAGTCTCCGCGTTGTGCTCCATCTCTATCCTTACCGTCTCCGAGTCCTGGAAGAATGCCTTTCCCTGCTTGAACTCAACGCCCCTTGAATCCAGAAGCGATCTTATCCCGGAAGTAAGTCTTTCTATAACGTCTCTCTTCCATTCCTGGATGCTGGCAAAATCCACCTCGATATTCCGGGTATGTATGCCGATCTCATCCCAGTGCTGTAGATCGGAATGATACTTGGCGGCGTGGATAAGTGACTTTGCGGGGATGCACCCATGGTTCAGGCATATTCCTCCTACCTCCTCTTTATCCACTAGAACAACCTCCATTCCTTTCTGGGCGGCTCTTAAAGCCGCTGTGTATCCCCCGGGTCCGGCTCCAATTACGACGAGATCGGTTCCCTCTTCAATATCTCCCACTACCATACTACATCTCCATCAGCATGTGGTCCGGGTCCTCAAGGTTTTCAACAAGCCTGTTCATAAATCTCGCGGCGGTTGCTCCGTCAACGACGCGGTGGTCGTAGCTGAGTGATAGCTTGACTGTGTGACGTGGAACAACTTCGCCTTCGAAAACCTCTGCAGTCTCTCCTATCCTACCTATACCGAGTATCGCGACCTGGGGATACTCTATGATCGGCGTGAACTCTTCGCCGCCTATAACCCCGAGGTTGGTGATGGCGAACGTGCCGACCTCCAGATCCGAGGGTGAAATCTCCCTCTCCTTCGCCTTCCCTGCTTTCTCCGATATCTCGGCGGCGAGTTCCAGTATGTTCTTGTCATCGACTCCTCTGATAATCGGTGTCAGGAGGCCGTCTTCAGTCTCCACCGCTATATTGAAGTCGTAGTACTTCTTCAGTATAACTTCGTCACTTTCTTCATCAAGCTCCGAGTTCAGTTCCGGGTAGTCTTTCATGGCAAGGACCGCAGCCTTCATTATGAAGGGAAGATACGTAAGGTGTACCTCAAGCCCGTCCTTCTTGTCCTCCCGCAGCTCCACGAGTTCCGTGACATCAGCCTTCTCGACGTGGGTCACATGCGGAGCTGTAAACCTGGATTCCGACATCTTTTCCGCCATGGTTTTCTCAATGTTAGACATCGGCACTCTTTCCACTTCTCTCTCTTCGGTTTCCCGGGATTTCGAACCGCTTCTTCCTTCGGCATCCAGGACATCTTCACGGGTTATCTTGCCTCCACGACCTGATCCCTCTATACCTGTTATATCGACTCCTTTTTCGCGAGCCAGTTTTCTCACCGATGGCGAGGCGTTTACAGAAGTTTCATTTGGAGATGTTTCAGGTTCAGAAGTAGAACTTCCCGACGCTTCGGCCTCCATGACGTCTTCTTCAGTTACGCGACCTCCTGGCCCACTGCCCTGTATAGAACCAATTTCAAGGTCCTTCTCGCGGGCGAGCTTCCTGACCTTCGGGAGGGCGAGAGCATCTCCAGGAGCCGCTGGTTTCTCCGCGCCCTTGTCTTCCGTTACTTCTTCCTGAGTCTCTTCTACATTAGCCTCGATGTTCGTTTCATCTGAACTCTTATCAGGGCTCCCTTCTTCTGTTTCAAGAACCATGATGACCTCTCCAACCTTTACAGCCCCCCCGGGCTCGGCCCTTAGCTCCTTTACTGTTCCAGGGGCAGGAGCAGGGACATCTACCACGGCCTTGTCGGTCTCCACCTCCGCGACTGTTTGATCCTCTTCTACCTCGTCGCCCTCTTCCACCAGCCACTCAAGAAACTCGCCTTCGGTTACGCCCTCTCCCGTGTCGGGAAACTCAAACTCAAGTGAACTCATACCTAGAATTCCAGCAGTTCGTTTAATCCGTTTTTCACGCGTTTTTTGCCGGGCATGTAGTATTTCTCGAGCGTGTAGAGCGGATACGGTACATCGGGAGAAGTGACCCGCTTTACCGGGGCGTCCATCTTCAGTATCTCGTTTTCCTGTATCCGGGCTGCCACTTCAGCACCGAAACCGGCGGTCTTCGGAGCCTCATGTACAACCATCGCTCTACCTGTCTTCCGGATGGATTCATAAACGGTTTCAAAGTCGGTAGGGTAGATGGTTCTCAGGTCTATGATCTCCAGCGAGGCGTCCACCTCTTCCGCGACTTCTTCAACGAGCGGTATCATGGCTCCCCAGGCAACCACCGTTGCATCATCGCCCTCCCGGACGACACGGGACTTCTCTAGCTCTACTTCCCTGTCCCTATCAACCTCTTCCCTGAAGGCGCGGTAGATCTTCTTCGGCTCCAAGAAGACTACAGGATCGTCCAGCTGGATTGACTTCCTGAGTAACGAGTAAGTGTCCTGTGGAGTGCTCGGGATCACGACATGTAAGCCCTGTGAATGGGCGTAGAATGCCTCCGGCGATTCCTGGTGATGCTCAAGCGCCTGGATTCCTCCTCCATACGGAGCTCTAACTGTAAGCGGCACCTCAAGGTTCCCCCGGGAACGCATCCTGAAGCGTGAAGCGTGCTCCTTGATCTGGTAGAACGCGAGGTACGAGAACCCCGAAAACTGCATCTCGACAACCGGACGAAAACCGTAGAGCGCCATCCCTATCCCGGTTCCGGCTATACCTGATTCCGCGAGGGGAGACGAAAAGCAGCGGTCCTCACCAAACTTTTCCTGGAGATTCTTCGTGGCGCGGAAGACGCCGCCGTCTTCTCCAACGTCTTCGCCGTATGCGACTACATCACTGTCGGCCTCCATTTCGTCATGGAGTGCGGCGTTCACCGCTTCAACTATATTCATTTCTTCACTCACCGGTATCACCTCCCTCTATCTCCTCTTTAAGCGCCTGTTTTTCCTGCTCCAGAATCTCGGGCATATCTTTGTAAACGTAGTCAAACATCTCCTCCATCCCTGGATCGTCGATTTCAACTGCTTCCTCCGAGGCCTGCTGTATCTTTTTCTTTGCCTCTTCCTCGAAGTTTTCCAGTTCTTCATCCCACATACCCTGTTCCTGGAGGAACTCGCGGAGACGCCTTATAGGATCTCTTTCCTTCCATTCCTTGACTTCTTCCTCGTCACGGTAACGCGTTGAATCGTCACTCGTGGTGTGATCCTCCAGCCTGTAGGTCACGGCCTCGACAAGAACTGGTTCCCCGTTTCGAGCCATTTCTAGAGCCTCTCTAGCAGCCTTTATCACGGCCAGAATGTCGTTACCATCGACCTGGATCCCCTTTATACCGTAGGCCATGGCCTTCTGCGCTATTGTTTCACTCGCGGTCTGTTTATCCACCGGCAGCGAAATCGCGAACTGGTTGTTCTGTACAAAGAAAACCGTGTGGGCGTTGAAGACCCCGGAAAAGTTTAGAGCCTCGTGGAAGTCCCCTTCGCTGGTTGAACCGTCTCCTGTGAAGCCGAGCACCGCCTTTTCATGCCCACGTTTCTCCATCGCCATGCCTATACCCGCTGTGTGGAGGTTCTGTGTCCCGACAGGTATCGCCACTGGGAGATCGTTCTCAAGATCTTTCTGTCCGTTAGCGTCCCCCATCCACCTCCTGAAAAGCGGTACGAGGTCGCAACCTCTTGCCATGAAGGCGGCGGTCTCCCTGAAGGAAGGCACCATCCAGTCATCATCGTTCATCGCAAAGACCGCGCCTACCTGGGCGGCCTCCTGGCCCTTATGCGGCGCGTAAGTAGATATCTCGCCTCGTCTCTGTAATGAGAACGCCTTCTCGTCGAACTTTCTCGCTAGAACCATCTGCCTGTATAGTTCGCGGTAGTCTTCTTCCCCGAGTTCGGGAGGTT
>CAZKLW010000048.1:0-5534 GCA_964553995.1 uncultured archaeon | reverse complement strand
GATTTTCCCGAGGGCTACATCTCAGAGAATGATTACGATGGAGATACTTTCTATGCCTTTGGTGCCTTCAGCAACATGCCAGGTGATAGAGAAATAGCTGATAGACCGATATTTATAGCCGAGCAAATCCTTGAAGAAGAGGGAGAAACAGCGGCTGCTGGCTACGTTATGCATGAGTTGATGGAACACTACGACGAATTTTACCCAGAGACAGATGACCAAATCATGCAAAGGAAAGCAGTAAGAAACTTCGACCGAATGCTAGAACACTACAATGAAGTTACCGAAGACCCTGATGCGTTCTACGATTCAGCACAAGAGCTAGGCATTGATACCGAACCAGATTTACTTTCTTCAGAAGAACTAGAAGAAGCAAGAGAATACACGAGAAAGATGGGAGAAGCATTCGGATGGTTCTAAAACTAAATGTCGGGACCAGAATCTGAAGTTGTGCCACAGAAATTACTCAAAAGGTTCAACGTCGGGGGCGGGATTTGAACCCGCGTCGGCGCATACACGCCGAGTGGCTATTTGGCGTATAACCGGGCTCGAACCGGAGGTGAGAGCGGAACCGTGATGAACGTTAAGTGGTAGGGCTCCCTCTTACGCTAGCAAGCCACCGCAATGGCCAGGCTATGCGACCCCGACATGTTTTACATTGTTGTCTGGCCAGTGAACTGTTTAAAACATACGTCTCGTCTCAGAAATATCCTCAGCCAAGTATCTTCCTTATCTCTTCATCGGTTCCGGCCGTGGTCTGGCAACTCGGACATCCAGCTATAATTGTATCCTCGTAATCCGAGACGTCCTGAGCTTCCAGATACTTCCAGTCCAATTCCTGCTCGGCAGGGTCTATGCCGAATATGCGGCTCCATCTGTCGGATACGTGTTCTTCACAGTAGCTGCACTCTGGCATACGGAAAAATAGCTGCGAATATTTTTATCCGTGAATCTTGCCACCACCTATTTAAATTTCTGAATTGTTATTTGCGGTATAGAGGTAACAGGATGGCTGAAAACATCGTGGATTATTCTGACGTCAAGAGCAAGGACGTTTTCACAAGGAAGGGTTCGTACTGTGGAACCGTCAAGGACATTGAAACCGATCTTGGAAAGTTCGCGGTCCGTGCCGTAGTCGTGGGTGCGAAGAAGGGTTCGTATCTCGCCCAGAAGGTGGGTGGATCGAAGAACGTGGTCATCCCTTACAACATGGTCGAGGCGATCGACGACGTTATAATCATCAAGGACTTCCAGACCTCCGACATGGAAGAGGAGTAACTGTTTAAGTCGCGGGAGTAAAACTGGTCCATGGTACTGGAGCTTCTCATCTCCGCAGTCTACCAGGTCGTCAAGTCTTCCTGGGAACTGTCCGTATTCCTGGTCAAGTTCTTCGTGCTTGCGGTATTCCTTGAACTTGCCTACAGGAGAAACTTGAACTTAACCAGCTTCGTGGAGGAAGTTGTGAAGTACGGAAGACCTATGGTAGCCTTTCTGGTTGCGGGAGGTTCAATCCTTGCGTTAACGGGAGTAGAAGTTCCAATCCTGTACAGGATTTTAGGTGAGCTGGTGGCGGTCGGCTACTTCGGGCTACTGTTCTGGAAGTATTAACTCAGGCGGGAAGTCACGTTTTCATGCCACTGGTCAAGTACCTCGACGGTCAGTTCCTTGATCTCCTCCATAGGTAGAGTGGTGTAGATGTAGTAGACGGTCCTGTCGGTCCGACCTTCACGCATCACAATATCCTTTTCAAGCATCTCCTGAAGCGCCCTTTGAACAGTGGACCGGTTGCGATCGACTTCCGAGGCCAGTTCCTGGACGGTCATCTTCGAATCCTGGAGTTCGTCAAAGATATCTTCCTGGAGGCCGTTGAGATCGAAAACGTCACAGATTATGTCTTCCTCCCCCTTCCCCTCCAGATCCAGAAAATCCATTATTGAAGTGTGGGAAGTTTAACAATAAAAAATCATCCGCCTGCGATGACGTCACGGATCTCGATAACGTCGCCATCTTCAATGCCGTGTCTAGCCGTTATAACTTTCCCGTCTCGAGAAACAAGGATTTCCTCTGATTCTATGCCCTCCATGGAAAGCAAATCCCCAACAGTTTTCTCTGGTTCGAGCTCAACCTCTTTTTTCTCCTCAACATCGATCTGGTCCCGGACTAGAGTTACCTCGATCCCGGATCACCTTTCTGTTCTATTCTCCCGCGATACTTTTCCAGCGATCTTTCAAGCGCCTCCGAGGCATCGATCCCGAGTTCTTCCGCGACCGCCAGTAGAGAAAACATGGCGTCGCCGATCTCGTCAGGTTCCACCTCGATATCGGAATCGCCGTAACCGGAAGACTTTGCAGCATCCGATGCAATCTCGCCTACTTCCGCGACAAGGTCGAGTACGCGGAATTCCGGCGAGGCATCGAGACCGTGTTCCTTGATGAACTCTGAAACCTTCCTCTGTTCCTCCTGCATTATTCCACCTCCACCACTCCTTCACGGGCCGCGTGGAAGATATACTCCTGGGCCCAGCCCGCGTACTCCCCAAAGTGGGATCTCATGTTTTCTGAAAGCTCGGTATAGTCCTCGGAATGCTTCTCCGGGTAGTGTTTCGCCACCGCCTTCTCCGCCCAGGTATCGATCGGATAGGCCTCCTTGAAGCCGAGTGAGAAAAGCAGTACGCAGTCCGCCACTTTTTCTCCAACGCCGTGGAGCTCAAGCAATCTCTCCTTTGCCTCCCGGTAGTCCATCTCTTCAAGCCGGGATGGATCTAGTTCTTCCACCATCTCTACCGTCTCGAAAACGTATTCTGCACGGTAGCCGAGACCAAGTTCCCGGAGCTCCTCTTCAGTCGCGGCGGAAAGTTCTTCCCGGTCAGGGAAACGTAGCAGTTCCTTATCATTCACTTCATGTATTCCGCCATACTTCCTGGCGATACCGTCATGCATCTGCTTGATTCTAGGAATCCTCATCTGTGGCGAGCAGAGGTACGAGATCAGGCACGGGAAGAACTCGTCCTTCAGGACGCGGAGACCCCAGAAACCTTTACGGGCTTTCTCAAGTTTCACGTCATCCGGAAATGTCGAGAAGATCCGCTCCAGGTCGCGGTGGAGTCCTAGTGCCTCTTTTACTTCCCAGGGTGAGAGTTCAGTCTGAACGAACACCGAGTTATCCCGCTGTTCAACTATAAGTGGCTTCCCATCCCGGAAGGTATAGAACCTTGATGGACCCGTGCCGTAAAGCTCCCCTTCAATCCTGTGCCAGCAGAAGGTCTGGCCACAGGTCATCGTCAGTTCAAGGTCGAAGTCCTCCGCAGGGATTGAAAATGACTCCATACTCCTTGTTTCGCGCCAAAAAGTTTTAACCGGATTTGCTGAACCTGAAGAAACCTGTTCCCTCTTCACCCGGAGACTTCTCTCTAGTCTTCTTTGCATCCCTCTTCAGGTAGCTCCTGCCACAACGGTGGCATTTAACCCTTTTCTGGGCCTCGGAACGCTGCTTGTAGCCACAGTCGGGACAGGTATAGTAGACAGGCATGTTGTATAGCCGGATGCAGAGACTGAAAAATCTACTGGTAGTCAACAGAAATACTTTTTAGATTTTGGATAAAAGAAGTAAATATGTTAAAAACAGTTCTAAAGGGTGCATCAGTTGGATTAATGTTCTCAGGCATCTTATTTACCATAGTAAGATTTCTAGGCTTCAATTCAATCAGCCTCTCGATCGCAATGTACATGTACGTCGTTCTCTCTATCATCCTCTTCCTGAAGCCCGAGATCACAGGTCTGCTGGATCAGGGTATACTTTCGAGAATAGTAGTCGTGAGGAAAGACGAAGATCTCAAGATGAAGAAGCTAACGGGAGAGACCTACCGCGTCAGGGAAATCGAGAAGCTGTAAAAAATGAAAAAGAAAGGGGGAAGGACTAGTAGGTTTTCTCCGCTATCTTTCTTCCGGCCGCGTCCACCAGGGTCGCGGTGTCGCCTCCATCGTTCCAGGCGATGCCTGTCTCCGATACCTTGGCGTCAACGTCACCGGAGTAGACCCGGAGACGCTCACCAGATTCAAGAGTCACGGAACCAAATTCGTGACTGCTCGCAGGATCGGAAATCGTCCAGCCTTCAAGATTCACGGCGCTTCTCTCACGGTTTACGAGCACCACGTGTTCGGCGTCATTGTCGCCGAAACCTGAAGCGGTGGACTCGTTAGCCATGATCCTGACATCAGGGAGCGCGTTTCTCTTCATCCTATTCCTCTGCTCCTGTATATCCTGCTTCTTCTGCTCCATCAGATCCCTGAGTTCCCGCGAGGCTTCTTCAACTGAGGATCGGTTCGAACCCTCGAACTCTGTGGTGACCGTTCCATCGGCCTCCTCAAGTACAAGGGTTCCAGAGGGAGTTTCCGTCCTCTCGACAGTTCGATCCGGTGACTGTTTGACCACGAGTTTCCCGGCAGAGGTTTCAAGATTCCAGGTTGTCTGTCCTGGACTCCTATCCACCTCCAGTCTTGAACCGGGATTTTCCAGAGAGGTCTCCACGGAACCGGGGGAGATTTCCGTCGAGAACTCCTGGAACGCAGTCTCCACAGTCCTCGTGAACGAGTCCTCATCCGTCTCGGTCACGACCCTCTTCGGTGTTGATTCACTGGATGAAACATTCGGTAAATCTCCTGAAACCGAATCTATTTCACCCATAGACTGTGAAGCGGCCGGTATAGAGAGCATACCTACCAGTACAGATGCTGCCAGAGCTGCATGGTATATAGAGCTCATTTCTGCAACATCTTATTCAGCCCAGTATCTTATAAATCCATGTATATCAATGTTATAACAATTCTAGAGAAATTAAAAATCTTCTAGTTATATATAAACATCTTAAAAGTACTTAAATAACAAATATCACTTGTAAGCACTGTAATTATTCTTAAAAACTTTAATTGTAGCCTTTAATATACCAAATATGACTGGCCCGATGAAAAGGCCTGCGGCTCCAAAGAGGTAGACTCCGCCCAAAACTCCTACGAGTATCACGGCGGGATTGATCTTGGCGCTCCTGTCCACTATTATCGGCCGCAGGAAGTTATCAACCGAACCCGTCACCACTGCACCGTAGACCGCAAGGAAAAGAGCCGCCGAAGGCCTATCAATAAGTAAAAGATAGATCGAGGCCGGCATCCAGACAAGGAAAGCCCCGACTATTGGTATGAAGCCCAGCACTATCATGACAAATGTCCAGAAGAAGTAGTTGGGAACTCCCGCGATTGCGAGGCCGATACCTCCAACTACTCCCTGAATCAGGGCGATAAAGACGTGTCCCTTTATTACAGCCCATGTTGTCACACGCACATTCTCGTGAAGGGTTTCCTGCATATCACGCGGCAATGGTGTAACCTGTTTCAGCCAGATCACGAAATCATTCCCATCCTTGAGCATGTAGTAAAGCAGGAAGATCATTAGGGAGACACCTATCAACACGTTCACAGCTACCCTAATTGCCTGGGAGAAACCTCCCGCAGTTATATTAGCGAAACGGCTGACCGTAGAGC
>CAZKLW010000047.1:0-5600 GCA_964553995.1 uncultured archaeon | reverse complement strand
GGATATATCTGGGATTACCTTGAGGCGGAAGGAGAAGCTTCCGTGTCGGCAATAGTAGATGCAATAGCGGCTCCAGGAACCAAGGTTTACATGGCTATAGGCTGGCTCGCCCAGGAAGGCAAGATCGAGTTCCATGAACGTGATCGCGGCCAGGCAGTCACGCTGAAATAGTTTCTTAACTTTCTGCTAGAACCTGGAAACATGTCCCTGGAGAAAGGAGCGGAAACCATAGTACATCAGTGCCTCGCAGTTAAACCCGGTGAAACCGTTGTAGTGGTCAACGACGGCAACGACCATGATCTTATCGATGCCCTGCTTGAAGTCCTTGAAGAAAACGGCAACAGTCCTGAATATATAGAGTACGAGGAGCCTGAGAACCACGGAGAGGAGCCACCTGGAAATGTTGCCGAAGCCATGAAACAGGCTGACATCTTTATCGCGCCCACGCTGAAATCCATCTCCCACACTAGGGCCCGAGTGGAGGCCTGTAAGTCCGGTTCCCGCGGCGCCACACTTCCAGGCATCACCCGGGAAATCTGGGAGAGTTCTCTCCAGACCGACTACGGCGAGGTAGAAGAACTCTCCGAGAAAGTCTACCAGATGCTTGAAAATACAGATGAAGTCAGGATCGAGACCCCTTCCGGCACTGATCTCACGCTCGGTATCGACATCCAGTACTTCCACACCGACACAGGCATCATACAGCAACCGGGAGAGTTCGGCAACCTTCCCGCGGGGGAGGCCGACGGCTTTCCTGTGGACGCAAACGGGACGCTAGCGGTCGACCATCTACCGCCCGCGAGAGATGCCGAGGGCTCTAGGATAGAGATAAGCGACGGGAAGGTGGTTGCGGTGAAATCGGAGAAGGAAAACGGACTGGAGAGAAAATTTGGATCAATTGAGGGCGCGAGAAAAGTAGCCGAGTTCGGGTTCGGCACCAATCCCGCGGCAACGATCATAGGCAACGTTCTCCAGGACGAGAAGGTCCTGGGAACCGTACATGTAGCCTTCGGCGACAACTCTTCGTACGTACCGGAAGGCGACGGGAAACGCGTGGAGTCAGGAATTCACTGGGATATAATATGTCTTAAACCCACTGTCAGGTTCGACGACAGACTGGTTCTCGAAAACGGGAACCCTGTCTTCCGGGACTAATCCCGGTCCTCCCTGACTTTCTCAACCAGCTGGTTGAGGTATTCCTGGATGCCAGGGTAGGCAGCGTCATTCACGAATACAGGTATTCTACCCATCCCTAGGGGCAGTTTCAGCCTGAAAAAGATGTTCCCGTTCTTGTCCTCGTCCGCCCATAGAGTGATCCCGTGATCCTCGTTCTCCATCAGCGGGGGATAACGCTTTTCTTCTCCACTGGTTTCAAACCGAATTTCGTCGTCTTCTACCATCTTCACATTCCTGTTTTAATCAGTCAATCTTTTGACTCTACCGCGTCCGCTCCAACGCCTTTATATTCAACTCACGGCAATTTTAGTGCAGGCAAGGTAAACCGTTTGATGCCAAACAGATTTTCCAAACCAGGAAAGCTGAGAACATTCCTAGGACTCCTTTTAGTTGCTGCTTTTTTGTCTCCTGTTTCCGCTTTTTCAGGCGATGGTTCCGGGACTTCTAGCGATCCGTATCAGTTCAGAAACTAACTACCTCGAACTTAACGTTCCCCGAGTCAAACCTGTCTACAATCCTGACCACCAGCCTTTCCCTTAAAGGCCTTAGAACCAGGAGAAAGCCCAGGAAGTCGGTTATCAATCCGGGAGTTATCAGCGATAGACCTGCGGCGAAAAGCAGAACCGCCTCCACAAAGTTCCGGGAGATCTCTCCCGCGGTAACCGAAGTCGAGAGTTTCTTCAGCACGAACCTTCCTTCGCGGCGCACGAACCAGGCGCCTATTATACCGGTAACTATCACTATGACCAGCGTCCTCCAGAAACCTATTATCGATGTAAGCCGGAAAAGAAGGTAGAAATCGATAAACGGCAGCACAAGTATCGCGACAAGAATGTAGCCGATCATAATTTTGTACTATCAACCTCCAGTGTTTAAAGCGTGTATTCTCCCTTGTATAGTATGCCGGAGGAAAGGGAAGAAATCGACGAAAATTACAGGTGGAGTGTTGACTCGGTCTACGGCTCCATAGAAGAATGGGAGTCCGGGAGAGAAGAGGTTGAAGAACTGCTGGAACAGGCGGGATCGTTGAAGGGTGATGTAACCGGTTCCCCGGAGAACCTTCTTGAAGCGCTCCAGCTCTATGAGAAAATCATGAGAAAGGTCCAGAAACTTTCCCGGTACGCCAGCATGAAGAGCGACGAGGATACCCGTATAGAGAAATACCAGGCTCTCAAGACCAGGGCGAACTCACTGTCTTCAAGGGCCGACGAGGCAACGAGTTTCATCGATCCCGAGATACAGGAACTCGGGGAAGAACGGCTTGAAAGCTTTATCGAGAGAGAAGAAGGGCTCGAAAAATATCGCCATCACCTTGACAACCTAATGAGGATGAAGCCCCATACCCGGTCGCCTGAAGTCGAATCCGTTCTCGCCGACCTGGGAGAAGTGCTTGACGCTCCCGGCGAAGTCTACAACCTTCTTGCCAACGCCGACCTCAAGTTTCCCGAAGCTGACGGAAAGGAAATAACGCTGGCCAACTTTACAAAGCTCCAGAAGAATCCCGAGAGAGAGTTCCGGAAGGAAGTCTACGAAAAATTCTACGACCGTTTCCAGGAACTTGAGAACACTATAGGAGCGACCTTTGAGAACTCCATCCGCAGAGACGTCAAGATCGCGCAGCTGAGAAACTACGAGACCTCGAGGGAGATGGCGATGCATTCCTCCAATATTCCTGTCGAGGTATATGACAAACTTGTCGACACTGTAAGAAACAACCTGGAACCGCTACACCGCCATCTCGATCTCAAGAAAGAGAAGCTACAAGTCGATGATCTCAGGATGTGGGATGTCTACATGCCTCTAACCCGGGAAGAAAGCCCTGAGGTGTCATTCGATGAAGCCTGCGAACACGTTCTCAAGGCTGTTGAGCCGCTGGGAGACGACTACAGGCAGACAGTGGAGGAAGGAATTGAATCCGGCTGGATCGATGTCTACGAGAATAAAGGCAAGCGGGCCGGAGCCTATTCGGGCGGGGCCTACGATACCAAACCATTCATCCTGATGAACTACCAGGACGACATCGATTCGATGTACACGCTCGCGCACGAACTCGGACACTCGATGCACTCCTATTACACGAGAAACAATCAGCCGTTCATCTACAGCGGCTACAGGATCTTCGTGGCTGAGGTCGCCAGCACGGTAAACGAGGCACTCCTCACCCGACATCTGCTGGAAAACGTTGAAGACGAGGTTTTCCGGCGGCACGTTCTGAGCCACGCACTCGAAAACCTCCGTGGAACGCTCTACCGGCAGACGATGTTCGCGGACTTCGAGCACAGGATGCACCGCGAGGTCGAGAAAGGCGAGGCTCTCACGCCAGGGAAAGTAAGTGAATCGTACCGGGAGCTCAAGGAGGAGTTTTACCAGCCTGTAAAACTCGATGAAAGGATAGAAAGGGAATGGATGAAAATACCGCATTTCTACTGGAGGTACTACGTCTACCAGTACTCCACGGGAATAAGCGCCGCGCTTTCGCTTTACAGGGACATAATCGAGAACGGTCCTGGAGACTACCTGGAGTTCCTGAAAGCCGGTTCAAGTGTCTACCCTCTCAAGGCTCTACAGCTTGCGGGTGTAGACATGGAATCCCCACGGCCGGTCCGGGAAGCGGTAGAGGTGTACAGTGATTACCTCGACAGGATAGAGAACCTGGACTAGATATCCTTCCATTCCCCGTCTTCCTGGACAGTTTCACCATCCACGGTAATCTTGCCCCCGCCTCCACGGGGCCGCAGATCCTTGACGATATCCCAGTGGATCCCGGACTGGTTTCTCTCTTCCTCTTCCGGCACAGAATCTTCGTAGGCCCTTCCAAGCGCGAGGTGGATGGTGCCGCCTATCTTCTCGTCGAGCAGTGTGTCCTTCACATGTTCAGTAATATGAGAATTGGTTCCGATACCGAACTCTCCGATGTAATGGGACCCTTCATCAGTCTCTATCATCTTTTCCAGGAATTCCTGGTTTTCCTCGGCCTTAAAATCAACGATCCTCCCATCCTCGAACCAGAGCCTGATGCCCTTGACTTCCTTGCCGCTGGTTACACCAGGGTAGTTGAACTCTATTTGGCCCTGCAGAGAATCCTTTACCGGCGCGTAGAAGACCTCTCCATCAGGGATATTGTTTTTCCCGCTGGAAGAGATGCCTTCCCGGTTTTCTAGGCTAAGTTTCAGGTCGGTATTCTCTCCGGTTATCCTGACTTCGTTCGCACCGTCAAACTTCCGCTTGATCTTCTGGTTCTTCTTTTCGAGTTCGTCGTAATCGATTTCATTGACCGCGCGGAACAGCATCTCCTCGAACTCCTGGGTTGGCATCCCTGCTTTCTGCGCCATCGAATCAGCGGGGAAACGTGTCGCCACCCATTTCTTTTCCAGCCTTTCATTTAGAAGGTCTTCCGTGGTCTTGTTCCATCTCGAGATCTTTGACGGATCCACGCTCGCAAGCTCCCGCGAGTTCCTGGACCCTCCTATCCGTATGTATCCGTCCATCTCCCCCATCTCCTTCATCCTGGCGGAGGACATCTCTCCAAGCTGTTCCTCGCCGGCATTTTTTATCCAGTCATAGTCCATGGCCGAAGTCCCTACCTGTGAATCGTAAAGGAAATGTTCATGCGGTCTTCCGCCCCTACGAATCACCTTTCTCCTGACTTCCTCGAACAGCGGCAGCGATTCCAGCGTTGTCGCGAGAAGATAGACATTGTCACCTTTCTCCACCTGGGCCCCGCGCTCCACGAGTATTTCGGCGAACTTCCTGATCCGGGGTTCTTCTGTAGTCCTCATACTGCTGTTTTCTTGAAGAAACCACAAAAAACCTTCTAATTTTCTACATCCTTTGCTATGACCTCCAGCTTGCCTTCGTACACTGATACATGTCCTGTCACGTTTACTGCATCTCCTTTTTCAAGGGATAATCCCGAGTCAAAGTCCGCTACCAGGATCTCCCCGGTAGAATCGTTGACATCGAAGAAGGCGTGCCCGGAACTTCTCGAAAAACTTGTTACCTCACCAGAAATTTTGACGTTGCGGCCGTTCCACTCCCTGTCTATCTCCCCTATATCGGTTTCCTCGACCCCGATGTAAAGTGAGGCAGCATACATCAGAGTCAGTCCGATTACCGCGAAAAATACGGAGGCCTTGTAACGGCGCTTCACAGCTCCACCTCTTTCAGCAGTCTGTATCGGGAGCCGTTGCCTGTAAGTTCGCTCTGGAAAAGCTTCACTGAACTGACCTCTAGATCTCCAAATCTGTGGTCTTCGAACTCTTCAAGGCTTTTCTGTAACTTTTTCTTTCTATCAGGCGAGATGTCCTTTACCCGCATCATCGTAACATGGGGCATGAAATCGTGGTCATTGCTTGAATCGACGCCATGGTCCGAAACCTCTTCGTAGAGCTGCTGGAACCTGTTATCCCCGAGACCCGCCCATA
>CAZKLW010000046.1:734-5636 GCA_964553995.1 uncultured archaeon | reverse complement strand
GAGAAGATGACTCCGAAGAGGAAGAAAAAGAAGACTAATTCCTGAACATCTGACTTACCCTCCTGACCTCTTCCCCGATCAGTTTTTCAACCGTTTCAGTATCGTTTCTCTCGATCGCAAGCTCCAGTTTTTTGTCCCTTGAGTACAGCTCTCCATCGAACTCTTCAACCGGAACTTTCTTCCCGCCAGCCTCCAGAAACCCGTTCTCCACCTGTCCTGATTCATCCACCAGGGCTCCAAAGTCTTCCTCAAAGCTCATTCCCTGGAGTATCTCGTGAACGTACTTCGGGTAACGGAGCTCGTAGCCGCTCCGGGAGTAGACAGATACAGGTATCTCACCAAGATTCCCTAGAAGAGACCGGAAGCGTTCGAGAAGTGACCGCTCTTGAGTCCTGTAGACCGGGACACCCTCCCGGTTGACCGATACTGACTCCTGGATCCTCGTGAGAAGCTCCGGGTTCTCGGGCAACGGGAAGACAGGATTCTCAATCGGGATACTTCTACCTTTTCCCTTGAGTTGGCTTATACCGGGTTCATCCAGCACGAGCTCCACTAAGCGTTTAGGGACGAAAACATCCTTGGAACGCCAGTTGTATAGATCCCCGGGCGAAAAACCGTGTTTCTCTGCGAAACCAGATATACCTTCTTCCTCCACCCGCTTCCAGAGTTCTCTCCCAGACCGTTCCTCAAGCTTCACGCGGATGTCCGATGGAAGATTTTCAAACCTCATTCGAAAATCACAGATTTTCTGCTAACCAGAACGTTCCACGTCCTGGTGTATGTAATCAGCTATGTAGAGTATCCTTTTAAGGGTTGGTTCGGAGTCTTGGACAGGCGATCATCAATGGAACTAGTCTACGCAGCTCTGACCCTTCATGAGGCAGGAAAAGAAGTGAACGAGGAGAATCTTGAGGCTATCGTCGACGCAGCAGATCTTGAAGTCGACGACTCGGAGATCTCCGCGCTTGTAGCCGCGCTTGAAGACGTTGACATCGAGGAAGCGATGGAAGCTCAAGTGGCTACAGGTGGAGCAGCTGCCGGCGGCGCTGAACCAGCTGAAGAAGAGGTAGCTGAGGAAGAGGCCGACGAAGAGGAAGAAGAGCAGAGCGATGAAGAAGCAGAAGAGGAAGCCGCGGAAGGACTCGGAGAACTCTTCTAGAACATTTTCCCTTCTATTTTCTTTTTCCAGCGCATTTGATAAAAAAATTCGCGAGAAGCCTGAAACATGCCAGAGCTGGAAAAACTGAAGCAGCAGATAAGAGAAGAAGCGTCGTCGAACCCGGAAAAGTTCTTCCCGACTGCCGTACTTGAAGACAAGGGTTTCTCCCGCTCGAAATGCGGGAACTGCGGCACACACTTCTGGAGTTTCAGCGCCCGGGAGGTATGTGGCGAACCGGAATGCTCCGGCGGCTACACATTCATAGATGATTCCCCGACGAACGAGGAGTACAGTTACGTTGAGGCTTGGAAGAAGTACCGCGACTTCATGGTCGAGCGAGGTTACGAGGCGATCGACCGTTATTCAGTTATCGCCAGGTGGAGAGACGACGTTGAGTTCGTGGGCGGCTCGATCTACTGCTTCCAGCCCTACGTTGTTTCAGGAGAAGCTGAACCTCCCGCCCCGGAACTCGTGATTCCCCAGCCATCGCTGCGTTTCAACGATGTCGACAACGTCGGCATCACGGGCAGGCACTACGTTCTTCACAATCACGTCGGCCAGACCTGTTTCCGTGGGAAAGAAAGTTACGACCAGGACCGGTACTTCAGGGATATGTTTGAGTTCGCTATCGAAGAACTCGGTATACCGGAGGAAAAACTTGTGCTACACGAGGATGCCTGGGGAGGCGGGGGAAACCTTGGTGCTTCCATCGAGTTCTTCGTTGACGGACTTGAACTCTGGAACCAGGTCTACATGACCTACGAAGTTACGCGGGAAGGCTACGAAGAACTGGATCTCAAGGTTCTCGACATGGGAATGGGTCACGAACGCATAACCTGGATCGCCCACGGCTCAAGCACCAGCTATGAATGCGTGATGCCGGAAGTACTCGGAAAGATGAAGGATAGAACCGGGATCGAGATCGACTCCCGCCTCTGGGAGGATTTCCTCCCCTACTCCTCGCTACTGAACATTGACGAGGTGGATGATTTAGAAGAGAAGTGGAGGGAGATCGCCCGGGAAATGGAGGAGGACGTCGACGAACTCCGGGATGAGATCAAACCGGTCGCGGCACTTTACTCGGTTGCAGAACACTCCCGCGCACTTCTTTTTGCGCTGGCCGATGGCAAGATCCCCTCGAACGCTGGAGGAGGCCATAACCTGAGAATGGTTTACAGGCGGGCAAGAGACTTCATAGAGAAGTACAACTGGGATATCGAGCTCGGGGAGGTGGCAGAATGGCACGCCCGGGAACTCAACAGCATGTTCCCGGAACTGCTGGAGAAGATCGACGAGGTACAGGAGATACTGGAGGTCGAGAGAGAGAAGTACATCAAAGCGCGGGAACGCGCCGAACAGAAGCTCTCCGAGATAGAGTCGGAACCTGGAATCGAGAGGATGGTGGAGCTGTACGAATCACACGGCGTCTCGCCGGAAATGATGGAAGAAAGAGGGTTTGAAGTGCCCGAAAACTTCTATGCCCTCGTGGCCACTGAAGATGAGGCCAGGGAAAAAATCGGGGAGAAGTTCGACCTCGAAGGCGTGGAGGAAACCCGGCTGCTCTACTACAAGGACGAGACAATGACCGAGTTCAAGGCCGATATAACCGCGGTGAGAGGCGACTGGATAGCGCTTGACAGGACGGCATTCTATCCCGAGGGAGGAGGTCAGGAAGCAGACACCGGGAGGATAAACGGCGAAAAGGTTGTGGATGTCCAGAAACAGGGATCGGTTGTCTTACACAGGGTCCCGGAAAATGACCTGGAGAAACGGGACGAGGTCGAGGGAAAGGTCAACTGGGAGCGCCGGTTCCAGCTTATGCAGCACCACTCCGCGACCCACATGGTAAACGGCGCCACACGTGAAATCCTGGGAGATCATATATGGCAGGCAGGAGCCCACAAGACCCGGGAGAAGGGAAGGCTGGACGTCACCCATTACGAGAAGCTCTCCCGTGAAAAACTGGATCGGATCGAGGAACGCGTGAAAAGTTACATCGAGGAAGACCACCGGATACGAAAGAAGAGGATGGAAAAACGTGAAGCAGAGGAAAAATACGGTTTCAGGCTCTACCAGGGCGGAGCACCTCCCGGCAACGAGGTTCGAGTAGTAGAGATCGAGGACGTGGACGCGGAAGCATGCGGAGGAACTCACCTCTCAAGGGCTAGTCAGGCCTCGCCTTTCATCGTGACCGGGTCAAACAAGGTCCAGGACGGAGTGATCCGGATAGAGTACCGATCGGGAGAAGCCGCGGAACATCATCTCTACCGGATAGAGAACAGGGTGGAAGAAGTCGCAGAACTTCTTGGAATAGAGGAGGTCAGCGAGAAGATGCTTGGAGGCGAGCACCGGGGGGTACACCGTGAACTGTGTGAAATCTACTCGGTGGAGCCTGAACACCTCGTGGATACCGTCGAACGTTTCCTTGAGGAAAACACGGAGATCAAGAGAAGGGCGAAAAAACTCGCCGACTATATGGAGGAAGACATCCAGGTCACGGAAAGAGAGTCCGGCGACCTGATCAAAAGGGCGGAAAGTCTTTACACCGCCTGGAAGGAGAACGAGAAGGTGCTTGAAGGACTCGAGGCGTCGATGGAATCCTATATATCAGGGAAACTTGAAGGAGAAGGCCTGAAAGAAGAGGTTCCGACCCGGAATATAGGTCTTCTGATACAGGTCGCCAGAAAGCTCGCGGAAAAGAACCGGGCCTCAGTTACACTCATAGGAGAAGAAGGCGCAGTTTCTGCTTCCAAGACAGATCAAAGCGCGAGAGAGAACCTGGAAAAATACTCGGATAACATCGAGGGAGACGATGAGTTCGCAAAAGCCTTTGATCTCAGCCGATAACCAGTGAATGGCTCTCCTCCGGGCATCTGACCGAAGAAAGTATCACCCTGTCGCCATCAGTGTTCACCGAGAGCGTATCCGAACCAGAAACCTTCTTCGAGGTCGAACCAACTAACTCCCGGGATTCCTGCACCTCCAGCCTCACCTTTGTATCGCCTACTATCCTCACGTTGGCGGTTGTAACGCCTTCAGAAACGGATGCCGACATTATCCTGACCCCTATTTCATCACAGTCAACAGGGTTTTTACCCAACACGGGCAGATTCTTGGTGTCAAAGGAAGGTGCAGAAAAGTCCGGGACTGCAGGAACAGAGAAGCCATAGTTATCGTAGACGTAGAAACTTCCTCCAGCAACAAGGATTACGGCCACTACAACCATCACCTGTTTCCAGGTTACCGGTAAAGACGGCGGGGAAAGTGAAGGTGGCGACAGAACTTCCCGACCACTAGATTCCGCCTCATCACCGGATTCCTGAACGCTGCTCCCCTTTTTCTCTTTCCTCCCGGGAGTTTCCTCCATACGACTCATATCTCCTCCAGGAGATTCATGATCCGCCTCCCGGTTTTCACCGTTTTCAGGACCTGAATCTTCGAAGAGGTTCTCGCGGGAAACATCGGTCTCTCCGTCAAAAGGACTCTTAACCTCCTCGACTATAGAGGGATCGTGGCCGGTCTCACGCAGGCTCTGCTCTATCCTTTCCGGATCTATTCCCTCGTCAAGCTTCTCTTCCACCCATTCGCGGAGCTTTTCTTCTACCACGGTATAGAATGGTAAATCCCCAAATAAAACAGGTTACCTTGTGGCGGAGTAACACATTGACTCTAGCGACCCCCAGTTACGCATGACGTTGCACGCGGCCGCCTTTATGCTTTCCTCGGTCATTTTTGCCTCCTGG
>CAZKLW010000046.1:0-724 GCA_964553995.1 uncultured archaeon | reverse complement strand
GGGAACGAGGCGCCTGTTCTGGGCTCCACCGGACACTACAGCCACCCTGGGAAACTCTGTGTATCCAAGCTGTGCCGCCAGAGACGATTGCTCGCCTTTCACGAAGTTAAAGTATAGCCTGTTGTTGAAATCGGATACAAGCGAATCCGTATCGAGTTCTACGGAAGAGTTCTCTCCCTCCATTACCGTAACGAAAACCACATTGTTCCGGTAGCCGAAAACCGCCCTCTGTCGCAGGCTCAGGTTGGAAACCCCCTCGTAAACGTTCTGTGATGGCATTCTAGGACCCTGTTCCTGGTCGGTGGAGCTTGAGGAATGCGTGTTCACAAGGCTTGAATAGGTGAATATCCCACTAAACCCTACCGCGACCATAATCGCCACCATCAGGAGTCCATACTGCTCTATCAGCTTGCTGGGGCTCTTCATACCTTCCCAAACGGCGGGAACCTATAAAGAATGTTGGGTCTAGCTACCCTAATCTTTCAACTATATAGTCGGGAACCTCGTCCCTGATTACTTTGACAACAGCATCGATCCGCACCGGGTTGATAGATATGCATTCACCATTTTTGTGGTATTCCAGCAGACCCTCTCTTCTCATTTCGTCGAGAACATCATCTATGTCTCCACGGGCGTGACCTGGAATTCTCCCGAGAGCCTTATTCACATGTATATATTTCATGCCTATATGCCTACCCCGGGCAAGCTTGGCAAGCACTGCGAC
>CAZKLW010000045.1:0-6229 GCA_964553995.1 uncultured archaeon | reverse complement strand
CGTGGCGCAGGAGAGAGCTGCCGAGGCAGAATCCGCAGCCAGCAAAGGCAACTGGAAAGCGGCGCAGAAAGCAGCAGACAACATGGCTTCGGTAGCTGAGAAAGCCAAGTCTAACGAAACCGAGGGATTACAGAAGGCCGAGTCAGTCCTGCAAGAAGTAATGAATAACGCTCCAGAAGAGGCGCAGCAGGGCCTGGGAACGGCGCTGGAAAACGTCCGGAAGGCACGCTCACCTGGAACCCCTGATGGACCACAGTCGCCAGGTCAGGCGCCCGACGATGAACCTCCTGAGCCTCCCGCACAGGAGCCGGAACAGGGTGAGAATCAGTCTGGAACCGGTCCCGCAGAAGAGCCGGGAAACGATTCCCAGCAGGAAAACGGCACCTCGACTGATCAGGGACCGGGTACACCTTAGAATAAGGATTAGAACTTTTCCTTTACCTTCTCGACTTTCGGCTTCACGTTTATCCTGCAGTACGCGTCATCCGGGTTCTTCTCGAAGTATTCCTGGTGTTTCTGTTCCGCGGGATAAAACTTTTCCAGCTGCTGGAGCTCCGTGACCACGTCCAGGCCTTTTTCCTTTAACTGATCGATCTTTTCCCTTGCCTTCTCCCGCTGTTCGTCGCCAGTATAAAGTATGATTGATCGGTACTGCGAACCTACGTCCGGTCCCTGTCGATCCCGGGTTGTGGGATCGTGGATGGCGAAGAAGACCTCCAGTATGTCTTCGTACTCCAGTTCTTTCGGATCATAATCTATCTTCACGACCTCCGCGTGTCCAGTGTCTCCCGAGCAGACCTGTCTGTATGAGGGATTCTTGACTCTGCCTCCCGCGTAGCCACAGGTTACTTCCTCCACTCCTTCAAGTTCCCTGAAAGCGGCATCCAGGCACCAGAAACATCCTCCTCCCAGGACTGCTTCATCCATTGTTTTCCTCCTTGAACTCCATCGCTATGCCGTTTATGCAGTACCGTTTTCCTGTAGGTTCCGGCCCGTCATTGAAAACGTGGCCGAGATGGGCGCCGCAGGAGGAACAGGTAACTTCCATCCTTCCCGTCTCATCCTTTCCGGTCTCTACGGCGTCATCGATAACATCATAAAAGCTTGGCCAGCCTGTTCCCGAATCGTACTTTTCAGAACTCGAGAAAAGTTCCTGGCCGCATTTCTTGCAGGTGAAGATTCCTTCCTTTTCAACGTCAAGAAGCTCCGATGAGAACCTGGGTTCGGTCCCGCACTGTTCGATTACTCTCTGTTCCTCGCTGGTAAGTTCTTCTCCCATACCCGTAATTTGGTGGTCGAATCATTTATCTGTTTGACTCCATGCGGCTTCCAAGGTGGCCTACTATCACCATCGATGCGGCCATGAAAAAGAAGGCTGCCACGAATGCTATTTT
This sequence comes from uncultured archaeon, assembly GCA_964553995.1. Lineage (GTDB taxonomy): Archaea > Nanohalarchaeota > Nanosalinia > Nanosalinales > Nanosalinaceae > CAZKLW01. The sequence goes on along the minus strand of CAZKLW010000045.1, from coordinate 4,835 downwards.
GGAAGACAGGTTCAGGAAAAAGAGGGCGAAGACCAGAAGTGTCGCGACGCGTCCTATCGAGAGAGCTATCTCCCGGAAGGCGAAGTACTCCAGTATGTCTTCTTTCTCGGCGTGATCCATCGCCTTGCTGTATATTGGTATGCTGATAGCGGTGTATCCCAGGCCGTTCATCGCAGAGGCCAGGAACGCCATCAGGGGGCCTGTAACCTGGGACATAAGTAGGTAGGAGAGCGTGGCCACGGCGGTGCCTGTCCAGAGAACCTTTGTCCTGTTATCATCGTTTGTAACCTTTCCCAGGAAGATGCTCGTGACTGCTCCACCCAGCGCGAGGAAACTTCCTGCCCCGCCGATTCCCAGAGAGCTCTGGATCACGACCGCAAGGTAAAGTGGCCAGAGCACCTTCTTTCCCATGGAGTTGACTCCCTTGGCGACGAATGTGGCGAAGTCAACGGTTTCCATCTCTCTGGCGAACGATACCACGTCCAGATCCATGCCTTCATGGTGCTCCCGGGAGAGCAAGAACGGCAGGAAAGATGTGAAAACGAGCAGGAGAGTGAAGAGGAAAAGAGTCGGGAACCCGTATACAGCGAGGATGAGGCCTCCAACGAAGGGAGATATTATCGAGGCCAGGGCTGGCATAGAGAAGAAGTAACCTGTCTCCTTCTCCCGCTTCTCGGTGTGGCTGCTTCTCGCCACTTCAGGGTTCATTCCCATCCAGTAGAGGTTGAATCCCAGGCCTCCCGTTAAGGCAACCAGGAACAGCTGTGTAGGATCGCTGGAAAGCTGTCGGAGCAGAAGGTAGAATATCAAAACTATGGGGCTGGCGAGAAGCGAGGTGTGCTTGTATCCTATTCTTGAGGCGATGCTGGCGTTCGGGAGGCTAGCGACTATGTAGATACCGGAGTAAAGCAGGAAAAACGTCAATACCTCCAGCATCGAGAAGCCGAGTTCAAGCATGTAAAGCGGAAGGAATATCGCCACCAGCTTTACGGCAAGCTTGAATAGAAAGCTGTGAAGATATACTTCCTGGATCTCCTTCTTGAGGTTGACTCTCTCCATCCAGCCGGTTATGTGCATGATGAGAATCGGGTAAAAATGGTTTAAAACAGTCAGTCCCTGTTAGCTCTCGATATCAGGATTTCTCTCTGGACGTGGTAGCTTTCCCTCCTTATCATGGTTATGTAGCTGGTAATCCCGTAGGCGATTATAAGGAACGTGGTGCCTATGTAGGACGCCAGCTTTTGAAGCAGGTGGGCCTCGTCTAAACCAAATGTTGCCGCTACAGAAGCTATAATCGATGCGTAAAGCAGCGCCTTTAAAACAGTCTGTAAAACCTTCATATGCCTGTAATGATCTAGAGCCGATTCGTATCTATCGAACTGTTCCTCGTTGAGGTTATCCTTCAGGTATGCCCTTACCTCATGATCCGCCTTTCCAAGCGGCGTCAGTTTGAAGATATATTCTCTCACAGGTTAAGCTTCGGATATCCGGTTTAACTTTTCTTCGGTAAAACTGGTTTTTACTGAAGGGTAATATAAAACATTTAAAATCCCAGATGGAGTCATGAAGATGGACCGTGTAAACCTTTTCGTCGTGGCGGCGTTCTTCATAGCGGGGGCAGTGGTAGGTGGCGCTGTAACTTACCAGCAGCTTGACTCCAGGATGGATTCGCTGGAGAAAAAGTTTGAGGATTCAAACGTTGTCAGGATAATTCACTCGAATGAAACCCGGGAATCGGTAACGGTAAATCTATTCAAGAGGATAGATGACTCGGTTGTCTCGGTTCAGGGAACCGGGAACAGGTCGGTCCAGGGCTCCGGGTTCGTTTACTCCAGCGATGGCTACATCGTCACAAATGAACACGTAATAAATGGAAATGGACAGCTTGAGGTCACCTTCACCGATGGTAGAACCTTCAAGGCCAGGGTCATGGGCAAGGATGTGTACACCGATCTTGCCGTGCTTAAAGTGGATCGGAGAGGTCTTGAACCTCTGGAGATCGGGAACTCTACCGGAGTTGAGACCGGTCAGACTGCGATAGCCATAGGGAATCCTTTCGGTCTCAGGGGAACCATGACAAAGGGGATAATATCGGCTAAAGGCCGTCTTCTACCCGTCCAGGGAGGCTTCTCCATCCCTAACGTTCTCCAGACCGATGCCGCCATTAATCCCGGAAACTCTGGAGGCCCTCTGGTCAACATCGATGGAGACGTGATAGGTGTCAACACCGCCATCCAGACGAATACAGGTACCTTCTCTGGGGTGGGATTCGCGATACCCGCCAACACCGTGAAGCGTGTCGTACCGAAGCTTATCAGCGAGGGCGATGTCGATCATCCGTGGATAGGCGTGAGAGGCATTGATGTTTCCCGGGAGATCGCGGAGGAGATGAACCTGGAGAACGCCACGGGATTCCTCGTGCTTGAAGTTGTGGATGATAGTCCTGCCGATGAAGCTGGTCTCAGGGCAGGGAACAGTACTGCGGTAATCAGTGGACAGGAACTGAATGTTGGCGGAGACGTGATAGTTGGCATAGACGGTCAAAGGATGCGGGGCATAAATGATATACTTCTCAAGCTTTCCCGGGACACCGAAGTCGGGGAAACCGTCAACATAACGGTTATACGTGATGGAGAGGAAATTGAACTACCGCTGACCCTGGAAAGTCGGCCCAACGACTAGGGTCTGTAACGTAGCTCGGCGGCTATACCCCCAAGATTCGCGAGACGTTCACCTGGCTCGTGATCCGTGTGAACTACCTGTACTTCCCCACCCTGCTGTTCAACATTCTTCACGAGGGAACGTTCCTCCCTGAACTTTTCATCGGTCACGAGCAGCTTCTCTACCGCACCCTGCTCCGCGAGCTCCTTCACAGGTTCCCCGTAGTCAGCGTTCTCATCGGCCTCCAGCTTGCCGAAGAACTGTTCAAGTGCCGAAGTCTCCTCGTCAATTCTCGATGACTCCACCACGCGTTTAAGTGCTCCGCGCTTTATTGCCTCCTGTAGACCGGTTTCCCCGGTTACCGAGGTATCCTGCATCAGGGATTTCTGCTGTATCTCTTCCGGGAGCAGGTTGTAGAGCTTCTGCTTCTCGAATCCCGGACCTCCGATTACCAAACTGTCAACTTCATCCGCGGCCCTCGTGATAGCAGACTTCAGGTCCTGAAGGAAGCCCTCCCCCGATTCCTGGTCGGCGTAGAACTTGCCGGGTATGTTCTGCTTTATCTGTGATAGATCCTCGATGCCGGATTCCTTTACGAGGTAGAGGTTGGCCTCGCCCTTGTCCATTATACAGAAAAGAACCTCGTATGAGCGGCTTGACTCCGCCTCTTCAAGCCTTTCCTCTTCGTGTTCAGTCCAGTCCTTCCAGATCTCTAGTTCGTCGTCCTCTTCAAGGTTGAAGGTGTGGTAGCCGTGCTCGACCTCCTCATCTCCTTTAACCATTTCACCCGTGACTCTCAGCCGGGAACCCTGGTAATCAATTTTCTCGACCTCGAGAGTCAGTTTCAGGGTCTTCTTTTCACGGCCTTCTATCGTTGTCCTCTGCGTCAGGGCTTTCACACGGTCCCCCCCGGAAATTATATCCTTGAGGTACCACAGGTCGTCCTCGTTCTCTATCTTCAGCCTGGCGTAGCCGTCTTTCCCACGTTTCAGGACCTTCATGAAGAGGGAATCGCTACCTAGAAATAAAAACCTCCGACCGTTAAAGAGTCTCATGGCGGATGCAAAGGTACCTGTTTTCGCGGTAGTGTTGCTCGCGGGCGTAACATTTTTCGGCCTCGCGTTCATCGCCTCGGGAACAGGCCCGCTCTTCGGAAGCAGCCCTGAAAGCATGGTTGTAGATCGCGCGAATGTTGGTCAGGTAGGAGAAGCCCAGCGCGATTTCCGGAACGTGGAGTTCGGATCGTTCTCGGTTGGAGAGGGTCGAGGAGATATACTGGCGTACAGGAAGGACCGTGCAACCCTCAAGAACGGGTTTGCCTCAGGCCAGTCGGTCACGACAGACTACAACGCCACTGCGCCCACGACCGGGAGAGTAAGTTTCGAGGTGCTTGGCCGTGACGGCGATGGAGCCGTATACGTCGAGGTCAACGGGAACCGCATCTTTGAGGAAAAACTCGTGGCATCTGGAACACCCAACATAACGGTTCCGCGTGAACACCTGAGCCCGGGTGTCAACAGCTTCAAGATAGGTACGACGCAGGGAGGTATCTCATCCTCAACAACTTACACGGTAGAGGATGTCGAGATAAGGGTGAACGACAGGAAGTTCCATGACTACGAGGACGCTTTCCAGGTTTACGACCACGAGGTCGACTGCTTTGCCTCGGGAAGCCTCTCATTTACTCTGGCCCCGGGATCGGTATCGTCTCAACCCCTGCAAGTTGAAGTCAACGGAAACCAGGTCTACTCGCTTACAAGGGTTAGGGGGGACGAGGAGATAGAAATGACGCCCCAGAACGCCGGACTTTCACCGGGTTTCAACAAGCTGGTCTTCTCCACAGAAGGCGATGCCCGTTACACGGTCCAGAACGCGGGCGCCACTGTAAGATATATAGGGAATGTCGAGGTGAATCATCCCGAACTGACGCTTGAGGCCAACAAGTCGGCGCGAAACTACGTGAATAATGACAACACCGATCTAAAGCTCAGGTTCGACTACCAGAACCTGCTTCCATGCACTCGGGGCATGACAGTCAGCTTCAACGATGATGAACATGATATCACGCCCTCCAACGGGGTTAACACTATCGATCTAGACGGAGAAAGCATACAGGAATCCAACACCGTTCGTTTCAACAGCAACGCCACCTACCAGCTTAACTCCATCGAGCT
>CAZKLW010000044.1:0-6245 GCA_964553995.1 uncultured archaeon | reverse complement strand
GTATAACCATCAGGATCGGTTACGCCGATGTTACTTACTACAGGAACGGGGAAGGAGAGTTAAACGTTGAAGAAGACGGGGAAGAAGTCCGTACTGTATCTCTTGTCGACGCTCCGGGCCATGAAACACTTATGGCCAACGTTCTATCAGGTGCTGCAATAATGGATGGAGCAATCCTGATAATAGCGGCTAATGAGGAATGTCCACAGCCTCAAACCCGTGAACATCTCGCGGCACTGGACATGATAGGTATAGATAACATAGTGGTCGCACAGAACAAGATTGACCTTGTATCAAAGGAAAAAGCGAAAGAAAACTACGAGGAGATCCGGGAGTTCCTGAAGGGAACTGTAGCCGAAGAAGCACCTGTAATACCTGTATCCGCGCAGAACGATATAAATATAGATGCGCTTCTGGAGGCGATAGATAGAGAAATCCCGACGCCGGAGAGGTCGAGCGGCAGCAATCCAAGGATGCTCGTGGCACGCTCCTTCGATATCAACAGGCCCGGGACCGATCCCTCCGACCTCAAGGGTGGCGTGGTTGGAGGAAGCCTGGTCCAGGGAGAACTGGAAGCCGGAGAGGAAGTCGAGATAAAGCCAGGTATACGCGTCAATGAAGACTGGGAGTCGGTGACCACGGAGATACACAGTATAAGGCAGGGTCAGGAAACTGTCGACAGAGGCAGCCCGGGAGGGCTTCTCGCGGTGGAAACCGGTCTCGACCCCGCAAACGTCAAATCCGATGGTCTATCGGGAAACGTCCTCGGTCGAGAGGGAGAGCTGCCTGAGACTACCAAAACTCTGGAGATGCAGGTCAACCTGATGGAGGAGCTCGTGGGAGCAGAGGAGACGGAAGAAATAGAGAACATAAAGGAAAAAGAGGCGCTGATGCTCAACGTTGGAACCACCAAGAGCGCGGGCATAGTAACCCAGGCCGGGGACAATGTTCGCGTTGACCTCAAGGTACCCGTATGCGCCGAAGAAGGAGACCGGGTGGCAATTTCGAGGCAGATAGGCTCTCGATGGCGTTTAATCGGTTATGGAGAGATATCGGCTCTTGAATAGACAGGCGGTTTTTTAAAAGGCGACCGAGACTTCTATCTTACCGTTGAAACAAGCGGTGATCCAATTGACAGGCTTCTTCACACAGCTTTTCACACCCGTAACGGGAGAGGACGCATTTGTAAAGGTGCTCGGTGCCCTGACCATACTGGTACTGGGTCACCTCGGAGTAAAGCTACTGGACTACGTCTTCAAGAGCATCTGGATAAACAGGAGAGACGAACTTACAAGGAAGGACGTGGAGAAGCGGAACGAGACATTGCAGTACTTTAGCTATCTGCTTGACGCGGGCCTGATAATTCTGGCGCTGCTGTACCTGAACACCGGACTGACTACCAGCGCCACACAGGAATTCGTGGCGTTTCTACCAGAGTTTGTCTCCGCAATGCTTATCGCAGTTCTGGGTATTATAGCCATCAACCTGTCGGTAAAGGTGGGTGGAGAACTGCTCAGAGTGATAGGCGTGGAGAGCTACTTCAGGGAGGTTGGCCTCTCTGAAAACGCCCTCAACGTAATTACAGGGCTTGTAAAGGGTTTCCTGTACCTCATACTTCTCCAGATAGCGCTTACACAGATGGGTATAGGAAACACGTTTATCGATGAACTTGTTACCGCATCCTCCTGGGCCCTGGCCTTCCTGATAGCAGGGCTCGTCTTCTACGGGTTTAAGGACCTGTTGAGAAACTTCGCTGCTGGAATATACCTCAAGAACTCCAGAATGGTTCGGCCCGGGGAGGAAGTCAAGCTAGAGGAAGAAAACGGCGAGATCAGGGACGTATCCCTGTTTTCAACCACTCTTGATACTGACTCGGGATACACACTGATGACTCCCAACGTTGATATAATGGAGTCGAACATCCGGTTCAAGAGGACGAAAACTGACATCGATACGCTGGAAGACATCAAAAAACATTTCGTGGCCCAGCACCCCAGCTACTGCGGTCCTGCCGCCATGGAGATGGCGCTGGAAATCTTCGGGTACCGGCACGACCAGGACACTATAGGTGAGAAATCCGGCACCACCAGGGAAGAAGGAACCGACAGGGAGGAACTGATGGAGGCAGTGGAGGAGTTAACCGATCAGGAGGTGAAGACAGCGTTCATAGAGTACGACAAGATCAACGATATCGGAGACGAATTCAAGGCATGGTTCGATGAGGGCGCTCTTATAGTTCCGAACTTCTACAAGCCTGCGATATTTCCTGAAGCAACTACGGGACATTACGTGCTCTCCGTGGCTGTAGAAGGAAATGAAATCCTTGTGGTCGATCCAAGCAAACATACAGGTACCGGCGGAGTATACTATATAGACGCTGACAGGCTTTACGATGCGATGGGAGACTTCGACCACAAGAGAGGTTACATCGTGGCGGCACCGGAGGGGAGCACCGCCCACTGGAGGATCAAGAACGGCCTGGTATACAGCGACAAGAGCTACTACGATGAACTATCGAAGACGCTCGAGGCAAGGCTGAGAAAGCTGTTAAGACAGGGTGGGCTGCTGAAGAACGTTATGCCGTCACCCATTGAAAAATATCTGGAGGACTGGAGATCAGGCCAACGAGTGACAAACCTCTGGAAGCCGGGGGAGGAAGATGAGGATACTGAAAATAACTGAAGAAGAATATCCCGAGTTCGATTCACTCTTCGAGGATTCAGATAGCTCACGGGTCGAGGACGCAGCCCCAGAAGTAATCGACGGGAGTAAAGACGTAAAAATCAACGGTAGAACCGTATCGGAGTACGACGCAGTATTCGCCCAGATACCGGAGAAAAACGCTGTCTTCGGTAGGGTCCTACTGGAGATGATGGAGGAAAAGGGACTGAACCTCAACTATCCCTCGACCGCCTTCTTCATTATGTCCAAGAAAAACTACCTATACCACGTACTCCATGAAAAGGGAATCCCCTCCCCTACCACCGTGGTGGCGGCATCCGAAAAAGCGGCCAGAAGCATAGAGAACCTGGAAAAACCTTTAGTGGCAAGGAAGTTCGATCAGCTGGAAGAGGAAGAGAAAAGGATGCTGGAGGAGGAAGACTCGGTTGTTGATTTCATGGAGGGAAAAGAGTATCCCGAGGAATTCATAATTTTCCACGAGTTCAGTAAGGGCGACAAGTACTTCTGTCTCTATATCGACGGAACGGTAATATCCCTTGAAGACACATCCGAGGGATGGAACTTCTCCACCAAGAAACTACAGTACTCAAGTATTTCAAACGACAGGCAGGAACTGGTATCGCAGACAGCGAAATCCATCGGAAGCCCTGTGGCCGAGGTAATGATGAGAGGCGACCAGGTCTGGGATGTCAACCCCAACCCTGACCTGAAGACCTATACAGAGGTCTCGGGAAAAAACGCCTTTGAAGCCGTCGCCTCGGTACTCAAGGGTGATTGAGATGAAGATGGCGATAATCTATGGTGAAATCTCCACAACCCACCAGCTGATAATTGAGCGGGCAGAGGAAATATTTGATTCAGTACTTGCCGCGCCCGTAGACGGGCTCAGGTTCTTCCACAGCGAAGAAGGAAGCCGGGTGATGTACAAGGACACTGATCTCACCGGATTCGATGCCGTATACATCAGGACCGGTGACGAGGACAAGCTATTCTCGGAACACCTGGCGGAAATCCTCAACGATTCAGGAGTGGTGACACAGGCCGAGAACGACACCCATTCCTACGAGGCCAACAAGTTCTACTCCATGAAGATGCTGGCGGAGAACGGTGTGGAAGTACCGGACAGTGTCTATACGCTCTCTCCTGAAGCCGCGGTAGAGGCGGCTGAAAAGCTTGGTTATCCTGTTATAATGAAGACGATAGGCGGGGGTGGAGGCCAGGGCGTCATGCGCGCCACCTCTGAAAACGAGTTGAAGCCTGTTATGGATACCATGAAGGTGCTAGAACAGGATATATGCCTCCAGGAATACAAGGAACACAGCGGTACAGATAACCGTGTCATAGTGATAGGTGAAGATGTCTACTCCTACCAGAGATCCAGTTCGGGCGATGAATGGCGTTCAAACCTGGGATCCGGTGGAGAAAGAAAGGAGGGAGAGCTTACCGAAGAGATGAAGGAAGCCGCCCTTAAAGCTGCGGCCGCGCTGGGATTCGACATCTGTGGATGCGACATAATAGATGCGGAAGACGGTATCTACGTTCTCGAGGTCAACGGCGCCTTCGGGCTGAGCGAAGAGATAAACGAGATACTGGGTGAAGACATAATTCTCAGGATAGTAGAACTGCTCCACGAAAAAGCCATAGAGAAAAGAGACGACGGATAGGATGAAATCAGGACTGGAGCTGGAATACTGGATAGTGGACGGGAAAGGCGATCTAGCCTCCGCGACCGGACTCGCCAATAAACTGGATTTCGCCGAACAGGAGTTCGTACAGCCACTTTTCGAGGTTAAGACCTCTCCCTCCTCCGATCTCAACGAAATCCGGGAACAGCTCAAAAATAGGCTCAGAGAGGCCGTAAACCAGGCCGATCGGCTAGATCTCTCGATGGTTCCCACAGGGACTCCGCTGAAATCAGGTCCGATCGACAGAATAGAGACGAAAAGAGGAAAAATCCAGCAGGTCATAGTCGGCGACAGACTGGATTACGCCAAACACGTGGCAGGGACACATATACACCTTGAACAGGAGGACGTGGTCAGACAGTTCAATACCTTCACCGCGCTGGATCCGGCACTTTCACTTCTTAACTCCTCCAGCTACCACGGCGGTAGAAAGGTTGCAAGTAACGCCCGCAACCACATTTACCGCAACCTGTGCTACAGGGATTTTCCCGGTCACGGGCAGCTCTGGGATTACATATCGAGCCCGGAAGACTGGAAGAGCCGAGCGGAGAAAATGTACAAGAAGTTCAGGCAGGATGGGGAGAAGAGAGGTATAGATCCATCCGATATGGATGAATACTTTAATCCAGGAGACGCTCTCTGGACACCAGTCAGGATCAGGCAGAAGTTCGGCACCGTGGAGTGGAGAGCACCTGACACCACCTTACCCGGTCAGGTCCTGGAGTTGCTCCGCCAGATCCAGGAGGTCATGAGTTCAGAACCCGAACTGCCAGATTTCAGACAGGTCCGGGAAAAATCCCGTGAATCCATCAGGTCCGGACTGGGAAAAGATGTCGCCGAATACCTGGAAAGACTGGGAATGGATCCCACCAGATTCAAACCCTTCGGCCCGGAAATCGAATCCGGAGACAGTATATCCATGCATGAAGCCCGGAAAATAAGGCTCGATGCTGCCAAAAAACTCAGGCAGGATATTCAGTCCCTATGAAGAAGATAATACTCGACACCAACTTCCTGGTCGCACCTTTCCAGCTGTCAATCTCTATTTTCGAAGAACTGGACCGGCTCTATCCACACGCAGAAATCTATACCCTCGAGGACGCGGTAGAGGAGGCGAAAAGCATAGAATCCGGAAAATACGGCGAGCTGGTCGAAAAGCTGCTGGAAAACAGCGATATAGAGGTCCTGGAGACTGAAGGAGATGGAGATGTCGACCAGCTCTTGCTCGAACTCGCGGAAGACTTCGTCATCGCCACCAACGACAGGGAACTAAAAAGCGAGCTACTGGAGAGAAACGCAGAAATCGTGATAATCCGGCAGGAAAACCATCTTGAGGTCCGGAACAGGAAAGAATTCCTCTGATCTCCGCTTCACAACACACCATTTAAAACTTGCGTCGAATCTGGTTACTGTTCTAAGAGGATAAAAGATGTACAAGAGGCTTACAGTCGAGGATACGGTAAGGGTTCCACCCGAGCACCTGGGAGATAACCTGGAAGAATCAGTAAAGGCAGGTCTCCAGGCAGAGGTGGAGGGTCAGATATTCGCAGACGAAGAACTAGTAGTGATAGGAGTTGAGGAAGTAAACTCTATAGAAGGTGGAGATATCGAACCCGAGGATCCCGGCGTCCATTACGAGGTAGAGTACCAGGCAATCGTCTACAAGCCCGAGCTACACGAGGTGGTCCAGGGAGAAGTGGTTGACGTTACAGGATTCGGGGCTTTTGTCAGGATAGGCGCATTTGACGGCCTCTGTCACATCAGCCAGGTAATGGATGACTACGTAAATTATGATGAGGAAAACGGCATGCTGGTGTCAGAAGAAAACCAGTACTCGATCCAGAACGATGACTTCCTGACCGCGAGAATAATCGCGGT
>CAZKLW010000043.1:0-6256 GCA_964553995.1 uncultured archaeon | reverse complement strand
CGGGTAATGTCCGTAAACTCCGGCCGCGTCCGTATAGACTTCAACCATCCGCTAGCTGGAAAGGACCTGGATTACTGGGTAAAGGTTGTCGAGAAGGTCGAAGACGCCGAGGAAAAGGCCGAGTACATCTACAGCTACAGGGTCGGCCACGGCGAGATAGAGTTTGAAGACTCGACTGTAAAGATCCCCGCGACCCATTCACACGGCGACCATGAACACGAGCTGCCGGAAAACGTAAAGGAGGAACTCCAGGAAGAAATCCTGGAATACACGGATTTGGAAAAAGTCGAGTTCGTGGAGGAGTAAACCAATTTTATATATATTGGTGACAACTGTTTCTTTAAGAACTAGAGAGGGTTCTAACGTATGGAAGATCAAATTGAAGAGGCGCGGCGCGAAGGATCGGGGAACGTTCCACAGTCAAACCGGAAAAACCATGATATAGACGATGAACTCGAGGAGATAATCGAGAAAAGAAAGGCAGATATCAAGGTTATCGGTACAGGTGGGGCAGGAAACAATACTATATCCCGCCTCGTTGAAGTTGGAATAGAGGGCTGCGAGACAATAGCGATGAATACGGATGCACAGGATCTTCTGTACGCCAATGCCGATAGCAAGGTACTTATCGGAAAGGAGCTAACAGGAGGTCTTGGAGCCGGAGCAGATCCCAGCGTAGGCGAAGAATCAGCCAAGGAATCCCAGAACAAGGTAAAAGACGCTGTTTCAGGTTCGGACATGGTATTCATAACCTGCGGACTGGGAGGCGGAACAGGAACAGGTTCCGCGCCAATAATCGCACAGCAGGCCAAGAAGCAGGGTGCACTGACCGTCGGCATCGTTACACTACCCTTCGAGATGGAAGGACGGGCAAGGCAGGAAAACGCCGAGTACGGCCTTGAAATGCTTGAAGACGTTGTAGATACCCTAATAGTAATACCGAACGACAAGCTTCTCGAGATCGTTCCGGACGTATCCCTGAACACCGCCTTCAAGATCGCGGACGAGATCCTGGTCAACGCGGTAAAAGGCGTCACAGAACTCGTGACCAAGCCCGGACTCGTCAACCTCGACTTCGCCGATATAAGAGCCGTAATGGGTGACGGAGGAGTCGCCATGATCGGAATGGGACAGAGCGATACTGACTCAAGGGCACAGGAAGCAGTCCAGAAAGCCCTATCAAACCCGCTGCTCGATGTCGATATCGAGGGTGGGAAAGGCGCTCTAGTGAACGTCACCGGCGGAACCTCTCTCTCGCTCAACGAGGCCCAGGAAGTCGTCAACACTGTAAGCGGCAAGCTGGATGATTCAGCGAAAGTCATCTGGGGTGCTCAAGTACGGGAAGACATGGCGGATGAACTACAGGCCATGATAATCGTGACTGGAGTACAGTCACCGCAGATCTACGGGCCTGAAAGCACGCGGAGCGATGAGTACGAGGAAGAAATCGAGCAGGAGCTCGGTGTAGAGTTTATATAGGAAAAGACTGTATTCTTCCACCCTTTTTATTCACGCGATGTGGAGTGGTTAGATATGGAAGAACCTATAATAAGCCTTCAACCTTCTAAAAAGGCTGCCTTTATACCGTTCATCTTCAGGGATTTGGCGGGAGTGATGCTTGTACTTCTTTTCTTCAGCGTGATTTTCCTCCCTATGGGGACGATACTCCTTGGCCTAGGAGCTCCCGGTCTTGTCGGTTCAGGTGCTGCGGTGCTTGTAGTCTTCCTGGGGTATATATACTCCATACTGCTTGTTATACGGAGCCACGAATACCGATTTTACGACGACAGGATAGAGGTCAGCAGAGGAGTAATGGACAAGAAGGAGAAGTCTATAATGTACGACGAGATAACCAACATCAACAAGTGGCAGAACCTATACGGACGGTTTTTCGGCACCGCGACTATCGACGTGCACACTGCAGGAGAGGACGGAAAGATTATGAAGAGAGGATTCATAGACCAAGAACGGGATGTCAGACCAGAGATGCAGCTGGAGTTCATAGGAGAATACGACGAGCTTTTCGAGATACTTAACTCCCGGATAAGCAACCCGGAATACGTAGAAGGCCGTGAAAGCCCGGGAAAAATCACCCAGACCCTTAGACCCAGCTTCAAGGCAGCGTTGCTGCCAAAGCTGGTGGTAGGCGTGTTCACAGGAGTTGTAGTGACAGTATGGATGATATACCAGGAAGGCACAGGAATGCAGATAGCCGCGATCATGGGCGCCCTTTTTGGTTTCGGAACATTCTTCATACGCATTATGAACCTGTGGACTAGGACCTACACCTTCGACTCCAACAAGGTTGATATAAACGAAGGATTCCTGAACAGAAAGTCCGACACCATCTCCTACGACAGGATAACCGATGTCACGCTGAGCAAGCCGGTTTTACAGAGGATATTCGGCACAGGAACCATACACATAAACACCGCGGGTAGCACCCACCAAGTGTTCAGCATAAGCTACATAGAAAACCCGGAGGAGACTCACCAGAAAGTCTCGGATATAGTCTCCAAAGTTAAATATAGGCCTTCACATTAAGTGTAAAATATGAACGGTGAAATAGTCCTCAAACCATACATGGTATCGGCGATGATCCCCCGGCTGGTGTTCACGCTAATGCTGGGTGCGCTTTTAGGCGTTTTAGCGGGATACTTCCTCTTTCCTCTTGCGGGTGTGGGAGCGTTCATACTGGTGATGAGCTTCAACCTGCTGTCCTACTTCAACTTGAAATCACGTGAGTACCGGTTCAAATCCGAACAGGTGGAGGTTTACGAGGGATTCCTCAACGTCACGCAGAGCAATGTGTCCTACAACAGGGTAACCGACATATCTCTCAACAAACCTGTAAGCCAGCGGATATTCGGCACAGGAACCATACACATAAACACTGCGGGCGGGAACATCAAGGAGATAAACATAGGATACGTTAAAAATCCTGACGGAGAGTTCCAGAGAGTAAAACAGTTAACGGGCTCCATTTGACATGGCCGACGAACTCCAGGCCATGATAAAAATCGAACAGGAACTTGGAGTAGAGTTTATCTAGAGTTGATTTTAAAACATGCAAGGGGTAAAGGATACGTAGGGAGCCGGAATGGCACTTGACCTTTTCACAGGATTTATTGGAGCTGGATTCACCACGTTTTTCCTCGGTGCACTATTTATAGGAGTAATAGATTTCCTGGGAAAGATCTATGGAAGCTATAGATGTCTCGTCCGACAGGATACTTCAGGCGAACAGAGGATCATCTACTTCCTGATGATATGGTTTATCCCTCTCGGCTGGGTAATCTACTTCCTGCTTGGTCACGAGAGAACCTCGGAACTCTTCTCAGAGATAGACTTCCTCTAGAAAAAAATAAGAAAGAAGCCCGATTCAATATTAACATGGACCGGAAAGTAGTTATCCTCGCGGCTTTTCTACTTTTTATAGGTCTGATTTCAGCAGCCATAATCTTCCAGTCCAGCAGCGGTGAGGAACAGGATCCAGGTATCGAAAACAAGAGCGAAAGCGTTCAGAAGCCTGAAAAAGCCCAGTGTGACCAGATAGATATCAGTATTGACTCGGTCTCGGGAACCACCGCCATGATCCGTCAGCTAAACGAGAATCCTGTAGGAGAGGTAGAGGTCACCTGGAGCTACGCCGGTGGAGAAACAGTTTCAGAGACGGCCAAACTTGAAAGGCGCGGCAGGACCACTTTCGTGGAGAGCGGTTCAAGCGGGGCGGTAGAGGAATTCCAGGTCAAACCTCTGAGATGTGATGGCGTGGTCTTTTCCCGTTAATTCAGATGGGGCAGCACATTCTATAGAGACATTCCCCTTTTAAAACTTCAGTCTAATTCGGTGTTTACGCAGACCCGTTAAGACCACTTCGGTGGGAGGGCTCGTCCAGAGTTTCTTCTACCGGAGCTAAAGAGGTAAAACTGATGGATATCGAAATCGACCCTGTAAAGATCAAGAACCAGATCCGGCACAAGATCAACGAGTACATCCGAGTGCTCAAGATCTCAAGCAAGCCTGACAGGGATGAGTTCGAGATGAGCGCCAAGATAACAGGAGCCGGTATAATAATTATAGGCGCCATAGGATTCCTGTTTTACCTTGCAGCGGCGCTGATACCACAGTACCTGTGACCATGATACTCACCGCACGAACCACGCGTGGAAGAGAAAAGACGGCGATCAGAGAGATGAAAAGCCAGATCAAGGCCAAGAACCTCGACGTAAGGGCGGTCTTCCACCCCAAGGAGCTGAAGGGATACGTCTTTATCGAGGGCTCGAAGGGAGATATACAGGATCTATCCAGCAATATCCGCCACCTTAGAGGCATTATAGAAGAAGAGGTGGAAGTAGAAAAGATCGAGAAATACCTGAGCGATGAACAGGAAGAGATCAAGCTTGAGGAAGGCGACACCGTAGAGGTTGTGGGTGGAGCCTTCAAAGGTGAGGAAGCCAAGGTGAACAGAATAGACGATACAAACCGTGAAGTGACCATCGAGCTGCTGGAGGCCGCGGTTCCAATACCTACGACAGTAGATGTGGATATGGTCAGGAAAAAGGCACAGCAGGGTTAAGAGGTAAAAAAGTACTATGGCAGACGAGACAACCGTATCGCTACTCGTGGATGGCGGAAGCGCCTCCGCAGGACCTCCACTGGGTCCAGAGCTCGCTCCTGTAGAAGGAGTTGATATAGGAGAGGTAGTGAACGCCATAAATGAAGCTACACGGGACTTCGAGGGAATGGAGGTTCCTGTAGAAGTTACAGTAGATGAAGAGACAGGAGATTTCGAGGTTGAGGTCGGAAAACCTCCTGTCGCCGCACTTATCAAGGACGAGATCGGTATCTCATCCGGATCTGGAGAGCCTAACGTCAACAAGGTCGCGGACATGAGCTTTGAAACCGTGGCGAAAATCGCGAGGATGAAGGAAAGCGACCTCCTGGCGATGGATCTGAGAGGCGCGGTAAAGGAAGTTATAGGAAGCGCCCAGTCGATGGGTATAACGATCGATGGCGAGGACGCCTACGATGTCCAGCAGAAAATCGATGAAGGAGAGTTTGACTCGCAACTCGAAGAGGAGGAAAGTATATAGATGTCATTTCACGAAGCAGTAGAAGAAGCAGTTGAAGCCGCAGAAGACCGGAACTTCACTGAGAGCATCGACCTGGTGGTGAACTTCAGGGACTTGGATCTCGGTGACGCGGAGAACCGCGTAAATGAAGATATCAAGCTACCTTACAGGGCGGATGAAGACGTAAAAATTGCCCTTATAGGAGATACCATAACGAACCAGGCGGACAACGCGGACAGGGATATCAGCGAGGACGAGCTCGAGGAAATGTTTGACGATCCCTCGAAAGCCAAGGATCTCGCCGAAGAGTTCTCGTTCCTCCTGGCAGAGGCTCCACTGATGCCCAAGATCGGACAGCAGCTCGGCCAGGTTCTCGGTCCACGCAACATGATGCCGGATCCTGTACAGCCGGGTGAAGATCCCACCGACCAGATAGAATCATTGAGGAACACTGTAACGCTCCGATTGAAGGAGCAGCCCGTGCTCCAGCTCAAGATCGGGAACGAGGGCCAGGATCTTGAAAACGTAGGAAGAAACGGTAAGACAGTAGTTGATTTCCTGGAAGAAGAACTACCGCAGGGAAGCGCCAACATCAAGGAAGTACTTGTCAAAACTACCATGGGGCCCTCGGTAGAGGTGGAGCCCCGATGAATCTCGAAGAGTTCATCGTCGCAGAAACACGGAGGTGTTTCGATTAATGGTCCAGCCTGTACCGAAACAGATGACCCGGGCCGAGAAGGAGAAAAAGGTAGAGGAGTTCGTGGAGAAGATAGAATCCTACCCTGTTGTCGGGATACTTGACATGAACGATCTGCCCTCAAGACAGCTCCAGCAGATGAAGAAGGAGATGAAGGAGTTCGCCGACATCAAGATGTCCCGGAAGACGCTGATGCAGCTCGCAATTGAAAAGGCGGACAGAAAAAATATCGGTGAACTGGAGCAAAACGATGCTATACAGCCAGCCTTCATCTTCTCGGAGAAGGAACCTTTCCAGCTATACTCGCTTATCCAGAATAACAAGACTTCCGCAGCGGCTCAGGGAGGAGAGGAAGCACCGGACGATATTGAAGTTCCCGAAGGCGACACCGGAATAGGCCCAGGACCCATGCTTGGAAAGCTCCAGGGCGCGGGCCTGAACGTCCAGGTGGAAGACGGATCGATCCACGTGCAGCAGTCGGGAA
>CAZKLW010000042.1:0-6847 GCA_964553995.1 uncultured archaeon | reverse complement strand
TCTCCAGTTCATCCTCCGAAAAGTTTTCAGAAAGCATATCCGTGGTAACCGGTCCTGGGAGCACAGCATTAGCTCTTACTCCGGTATCCGCGTACTGGTTGGCCCAGGAAGTCTTCATGGCGTTCAGGGCAGCTTTGCTGGCAGAGTAGAGATCCGAGTAGGGTTCTGGGCGGTCCGCGAGCCCAGAAGTTATGTTGATTACGTTGCCATCCTGACTCCCCCTCAGCAAAGGCAGTGAATGGGTGAAAACCGCGCGGTAACCTTTCACATTCGTGTCGAAGATGTCTTCAAAATCCTTCTCTTCAAACGTTTCGATCGGTGTATGGCGGTAGACCCCGGCATTGTTGACAAGCACATCAATCCGTTCGATACTTTCGAAGGCGTCAGCAATCTGTCCCTCCTTCTTTACATCGACCTCGAAGTAGCGGACATCGTAGGAGGGCTCCTCAAGATCGAAGACTATAACCTCGGCTCCCTCCTCAAGGAATCTCTTTGCTGTAGCCTCGCCGATACCGCTGGAACCTCCTGTTACCAGAACCCTTTTTCCTTCTATTTCCATAGAAATTACCAGCTAGTTATATCCTCTCCAGGGGTTCTACCTGATAGCCTGGCATTGATCTGTCGCCTGTGTCCGACCAGGAAGTCGTAGAATTCAAGCCCTTCATCTGAAAGTTCGTCATCTGTCATTCTCCATGTGATCGATCCCCGGGAAGTATAGGCCTCCAGACCGCCTTTCTGAATGCTCCAGTGATCTGTCCCCCTCCGATAGCCAACTTCCTTTTCATAATCCAGCTCGAAATTCAGGTTGTCCTCAAGATACTTCCTGGCTGCCATCTGGTTTTCATTCTCTTCGGGGCAAGGATCCACCATGGTTCGGATGTCCGAAGCCATAAAACAGGTCTACAAACAGAATCTTATGAATTTTCTGGCCCTCCAACCGAATTTAAGTCTGGGCAAACCATCTTATGTGTGACAGAGGTAGTTATGGTTCGGCACGGCGAGTCCGAACACAACAGGGAAGGACTCGTTCAGGGTCAGAAGGATTCAAAACTCACTGGGCAAGGAAGGAAACAGGCAGAACTACTCGCCGAAAGACTGGAGAATAATGAGTTCGAAGCAGTTTATTCAAGCGACCTCCAGAGGGCAAGGGAAACCGCAGATATACTGGCTCTGCACCATGATACCGAGATCGTGGAGACGGAAAAACTCAGGGAGAGGAACTACGGGGATCTGGAGGGTGAATCCTTCGAGGTTTGGAGGGATCTCGACACGGAAGACCACCATGACTGGAAGACCGCGGGAGGTGAGAGCCTGAGGGAGCACAAGGAAAGATCAATGGAGTTCCTTAACATGTTGATGGTGGAAAACATGGGGAAGGCTCTTCTGGTTGCGCACGGCGGCACAATAGCCGCGGTTCTGATGCATATACTGAACTGTAGCTCAAGACAGGCCTGGAGATTCCGGATCCAAAACTGTTCGATCACGAGAGTTCAGCACCAGGAAGACGGTTGGAGGATAGAGGTAGTCGGGGATGCATGCCACCTCAGGGATTAATATACCTCCTTTGTTAAGAACTTTCCATGGCGGACGATCATCCCTTTGTGGACGAGGCTGCGCGGAAAACCTCGACCATCGTCACCAAGCATTCGATCGCGATACCTGAGGATCGGCAGAAGTTCAAACTCAGTGACCGGGCCTGGAACTGGGAGAAGATCGTGGATCTCTTCTTCCCGGAGGAACAGTCGCCGAAGAGGAACAAGTATGCCAAGATATTTCTCAGGGAACTGAAGGAGGAAGGAGAGATCGATTCCGAAAAGTTGAACGCGTTCGACGAGTGGGGTCACGAGAAAGGAAAATCCAACCTGAAGAACAAGATACTACCTAAACTGCGGCGGCTGGGAGTCATCAAGTACGAGTACCTGGAGTACAGGGACTCCCGGGAAGGCAAACAGGGTCAACGCAAGGTAATCAAGCCGGCGAAATCTTTCACCTCGATGCTGGACTCTATCGCAAACGGATGGGCTGCCTACGAGTCAGGCGCATTCGAGTGAACTGAATACCGACGTCTATCGAAGACGTCTGCCGGTCAGCGGAAGCCTAGAGAGCTGTAGCCGTAACTATCTCTGCTTCCGGGTGGATCCCGGCTGTATCCCGGGCCGTTTCTGACTCCTGTGCCTGGAGCTCGGCCTCAAAGTGGCGAAAGTTAGCGTTTATTGTCATCACCTTTTGTGCGGTACGGAGTTGGGTAACAGTAAAAGTTCCGGAGACGGATCCACCTTGCAAGCAGAATCCGCCCTTTTGGCCTCCATGGGTGTAGAGACGACGGGAAACCTCAGAAGTTTTTGGTGTTCGCGGTCCGCGCGACTGGCCTCGTCACCGAGGCCAAGGCATCATCCCGCTTTACTCCGCTACAAAGATAATGGAGAAAGCCTTGGCCTTGGTATGATTATAGTTGGGACTCACCAGATCCAGCGACATGTTTCTAGCGGTCCAGTCGGCAAGTGTTGCCAAGGCCATTTCGGTTCAAGCTGTATTTGTCGGTCTACCCTTTTAAGAATTGCCTTGCAGATGGGGCTCGAAAACCCTGGATCGAAGCCGGGAGCGAACCTCTTCAAGCAGCAGTTTGAGGTTCACGGCGTCATCCTGGTTGTATCTGACAAGCCTATCCAGAGCCTCAGCATCTCCTCTCTTCTCATACCTTTTCCAGAGCTTTACTGCCTCTCTTCCATCGATATCTTCAAGATCCCGGGAAATCCCTAGAGCCTGCTCTATCTTTTTCAGGCCCCCGGTCGCTCCGATCCTCCTGCAGAGATACATCAGGTCTATGTGGGGAGTTTCGATGGATATGTCAAAATTCTTTTCAAGGAAGGGCTGGTCGAACCTTTTCCCGTTGAAAGAAACCAGGATCGATGATTCGAAAAGTTCCTGCTTCAGTCTTTCCCTGGTAAGATCCTCTCCCCGTACAAGCGTTTTGGTTTCACCGCCCCTGTGGAAGCTGACAGTGGTTACCTTGTTCTTTGCCGCATCGAGACCCGTCGTCTCGATATCGAAGAAGCATGCTTTCTCCCTAAAATTTTCGTACATGCGCCACTTGCTCCCGTTCGGAAGTTTTTCATCGAAGAAGATGCTGTTGCCTACGCCGAGATTCTTCTCCGCCTTCTGTAGAAAAATCTCTGTCCTTTCCCTCCTGTTTCCCGAAATTTCTTCGCGTTTCAACAGGTCGTTCCAGTGAGTAATTCCGTTCTGCCAGAACTTTCTCTCCTTTTTCTCACCTATACGCGGTATAAGTATGAAGCTGTTCTCGAGCCGCATGAGATAAAAAGTAAATAGAAGGGAAGATTAGAAAAAGTTTTCAGCTCGACGCCTTAACGTCGTCTGCCTGGACCGTCTTCCTGCCGGCGTGTTCCGCGTACTCCTTGGCCTGTCTCGCCCTTTCCTGTGCATGTTCTTCAAGTTCGTCCCTCAGTTCCCTGGCCGCTCCCTCGGCGACCCTATGGGCGCCAGCCTGTTTAATGATCCTCTTAACCGGTGCAAGTGGTAGTTCTGCCATCGTTTTGTCACCTCCTTTAATACAGATGCAAGTTCTGTTAGACAATTAACCAGAGCCGCATTATAAAACCCTAGGTGTTTCTAGAACCTCTATTCTACATTCAGCCATCTCTAAATCATGATAAAGCAAATGGGAGAGATTTCAAGGACTCCTGAAAGTTGAAGAAAATCACAAATTCTTCATTTCAATATTGAATGATTCTCCATCGATATCTGCTACCGCGTAATAACCTTCAAGCACAGGACCAGGATTGATGACTTCTGCACCGTTCAAACTATCCCGACCGCGTGATTCATGGATATGTCCCGTAAGCACAAGTGCAAAATCTCTCTCCTCTATCAGCTTCCTGACCTCATCGCTTCCTACATGATTGCCGTCCACGATATCCAGTTCCGTATCCGCGGGGGGCTGGTGTATGACCGCGAACCTCCTGTCCGCTCTCATACGGCTATAGAGCTGTTCCAGAACCCTCTTTATCTCGGAACCTTCAGGTTCGAAAGGAGTTCCAAACGGGGTTTTCCCTCCCCCGAAACCGACGACATCAAACTCTTCGAAAGACGCGATCTTCTTGTGTATATTCATCCTGTAATCTATCAGCGACCTGACACAAGTCTCCTCTGAATCCATGTTGCCCGGTACCGCCTTCACCATCTTTCCCTGTCGATCAAAGGTTTCCAGGATCTCCTGGAGCCGGGAACTGTAGTCCTCAAACTTGTTCGCGTCGCTGAGATCCCCGGCGCATAGCACGGTATCGTACTCTTCTGTTTCAAGAATTCTCTCAAGTTTTTCGGTATCTCCATGAATATCCGTCAGCAGTAAAACCCTCATACATCTTCAGTGTAGGGCCGCGAGATTTAACTCTTTCCTTGTTCGGTATACGAGCAGGACTTACTTAACGTTCAAGCCATCAGTCCGAGGCATGGAGATGGATGTCCAGGTAATCGACGTTGACTACAGGATAGAGGGAGATCATCCGGTGGTCAGGCTCTTCTGCGTTGATTCTGAGGGCAGGAACATTCTGGGGAGAGTTACAGACTTCCGACCCTACTTTTACGCCCTGTCGGGAGAACTGGATAAAGCCCGAGAACAGATAGAGGATGCCGATCTCGTCCATGAGGGAGATAAACTTAAAGTCACGGAAACCAAGAAAGTCGAAAGGATCGACGGGAACAGGGAAGTAACCGCTCTAAAGGTTTACGGCGAGGTTCCGCCGGAAATACCGGGGCTGAAATCAGAGGTGAAAGATCTTCCCGCGGTTGAAGACGTAAGAGAGTTCGACATCCCGTTCTACAAGCGCTTCCTTATCGACAGCCAGGTTTCGCCGGCTTCCTGGGTCAGGATCTCCGGGGAAGAGATAGAATCCAGAAGTTTCGATGCAGCCCTCGAAGTGGATAGCCTGAAGGAAACCCGAAGGGAAGAAGACGCGGGGTTTGAACGCCTGGCATTCGATCTCGAGGTCTACGAAGAAGAGATAATTATGGCCTCGATAGTCGGTGAAGGCTACGAGAAACTCCTGACAACTGAAAGTATCGACAGGGAGTACGTTGAGACAGTTGAAACCGAGAAAGATCTCATCCGAAGACTCATGGAGATTCTGGAGCAGAGAGATGTAGATATTCTTCTGGGGTACAATACCGACGAGTTTGATTTTTCGGTACTCCGTGATAGAGCGCAGGCAAACGGGCTAGAGCTGGGTCTCGGGAGGAACGGTGAACGCATGAAGTTTAAGCGACGGGGAAGGTTCTCCTCCGCCCGGTTAAAAGGCCGAATGCACCTGGACATCTATCCCTTCATCGCCCATGTCCTTTCCCCGGGACTGGATTCGGAAACCCTGGATCTCGACTCGGTCGCGGAGGAAATACTTGGCAGGAACAAGGACGAGATGAGCTGGGAGGAGATGAAGACATCCTGGGAGGAAAAAGAAGACCTGGAGAAGTTCGCGGATTACGCGCTCAAGGACTCGGAGCTCGCATTCAAACTCGGGAAAGAGCTTGTGCCGCAGATAATGGAGCTCTCCCGGATAACAGGTCTTATACCGTTCGATGCCTGCCGGCTGACTTACGGTCAGCTAACCGAGAACTACCTCCTGAAAGAAGCCTACTCAAGGAAAATGATAGTCCCTAACAGACCCACGAGAAGCGAGAGGTCCAAAAGGGAAAGACAAGGCTCCTATACAGGAGGCTTCGTCTATTCTCCGGAACCCGGGCTCTACGAGGATATCGCCCTCCTTGATTTCCGGTCACTCTACCCGACCGTGATGGTGAGCCACAATATCTCGCCGGACACGCTTGACCTTGAAGAATGTGATGAACGGTTTGAAATCGAGGAGTTCGACTATGATTTCTGTCAGGACAGGCAGGGGTTCTTCCCCGAACTTATCGAGTCGCTCGTGGAGGAGCGGTCCCGTATCAAGCAGAAACTCGAAAGTTCCGGAGACGGAGGGCTGGAAAGCCGACAGAGAGCCCTGAAAATCCTGGCAAACTCTTTCTACGGATACCTGGGCTATTCAGGCGCGAGATGGTACTCCAGGGAATGCGCGGAAGCCACCACGTTCCTTGGAAGAAAGTACATACAGGACGCCATAGAGGAAGCTGAAGAGAAAGGATTCGAGGTCGTTTACGGTGATACAGACTCTCTTTTCCTACAAAAAGAGGATATACAGCAGGAAATCGAGGAGTTCCTGGGCCAGGTTAACTCCCGTCTTCCCGAGTTCATGGAGCTAGAACTCGAGGGATACTTCAGGCGGGGCTTTTTCACCTCGACGGATTCAGGCGAGGGTGCCAAGAAGAAGTATGCGCTGCTTGATCCAGAAGGCGGTCTCAAGATCACCGGGTTCGAGTACGTTCGTCGCGACTGGAGCCCCCTCGCCAAGGAAACCCAGAAAAAGGTCCTGGAGGCAGTCCTGAAAGATGAGGTGGAGAAAGCCGCAGAGATCGTGAAAGATACGGTAGAGAAACTGAAAGAAGGAGATGTCCCGGCGGAAAAACTGAGGATCTATACAACCCTCACGAAACCCCCTGAGGAGTACGAATCCACTGCACCTCATGTAGAGGCGGCGAAGAAAGCGATGGAGCGCGGCGATTCTATAGAGCCGGAAACAACGATTGACTACGTGATTACAAGGGGATCCGGCAACATCTCGTCCCGGGCAGAGATGACGAAATACGCCGAAAACTACGATGCAGACTACTACATAGACAACCAGATCATACCGGTTTCGGTAAGAGTTCTCAAGGTCTTCGGCTACACGGAAGAAGAACTGAAGGGAGAGGGGAGACAGTCAGGGCTTGGCCAGTT
>CAZKLW010000041.1:0-6913 GCA_964553995.1 uncultured archaeon | reverse complement strand
CGGGTCGTGACTATATTCTCGCCTTCCTGGATAATGATAGTGTGCTCTGCCTGAACAACGATGGAATTCTCCCTGTCCCGGAGGATCGGGTAGGAATGGACCGCGTCCTGGTTCACCAGCTTCCTGAGAGCCATTTTCTTTCTCCCTGAGAAATCCTCTATCCACCGTGTTGTAAACGGAAGGCCGTCGAAGCCTTCCAGTTCCTTGACGAGCTGTCTTTCGTTCCTTCCTCTCACCTTCCCGGACTTCAGTCGGTAGATATTTCCGGGCTTACCGTTCTTCATCTTCCCTGAACCCGTGGAGAGGAAGGGTTCTATTGCTACCGCGTCTCCCTCCTGGAATACATGGTTTGAAGAATTCATGTAGTTCGGGACAGAAACTCCTGCGTGCTGCTCGTAACGACCGATATAATGTCCTGTAAGGTTCCTGACTATCTCGTATTTCTCCGGCACCTGTTTCTCGACAAATGTACCGAACTCTCCGATGGTTTTCCCGGGTTCAACGAACTCAAGCGCTTTTTCCAGCACTTTTTCAACCGCCTCGATCATTTCCTGGTGTTCTCCTGAAGGATTGACTGTAAGCGCGGTATCCGCTATGTAACCGTCCGAATGGGCTCCGATATCTATCTTGAGAACGTCTTCAACATCCAGCTTTCTCTCCTCGTCAGGCCCCGGTGTGTAATGAGCCGCCTCATTGTTGACTGACAGGTTGACAGGGAACGCAGGCTCCAGTCCTTCCGACCGTATAAGGGATTCTATCTCTTCCGCTATAGTCTTCAGGTTCTTGCCAGGCTCTGCTGCCTCCCGCGCCTTTTCCCGCGCCTTCTGTATGACCTTCCCGGACTTCCTGTAATGCTGTTTCGCTTCTTTCTCCATGGAAAATTAATGTCGGGAAGGATTAAAACAGCTTTCTAACCAGCCCGGATATAAATCTTGAAACGAAGTGTTGCTTTTGAGTTACTACGATGGCTGTCAGCGTACCTCCAGAAATGCGGGAGAACTCTGGTGAAGGATTTGAAGGAGGAGAAATAGAGGGTATAGGGATACCTCGGGTATCGGGCCTAGAAAATGATCAGGGCGCCGCTCCTATAACGTATTTCGAACCCCAAAGTGAAGAATACCAGCTGTTAATTATCCAGCCTCACGGCTCCGTGCTTGATCAGTCAGGCCGCCCAATCGGCGACATAACTAGATCGGGATATAATTTCTCGCGTGATGATCTGGAGAAGTCAGGGATAAATGAAGGGGAAACCGGGTATTTTGAAGGCGGCTCTGGCATCCAGGGAGTACATTTTGGCGAGGGAAATGACATTGAGGCACTCCTCGAATCCGGGATGGAGTTTAAAGAGGGAGAAGACGGTTACACCGCCATAAGAAAGATTGGAGACAGACTGGAGGATTACCTCTAACCCTTTAAACTTCAGGACACCAGTTCTTCCAGTCTCTGCTGTTCTTCGGTTGTTCTGTCCCGGTCCAGGTGATCCGCGTAAGCGTCTTCCATTCCGTGGATAATCCATTCAACGTCTCCCTCAAAGTGCCCTGTATCCTCCAGGCTCTCTAGGTATTCCGCGGCCGCGGAGATATATTCTGTTTTCCCGTCCAGGTATCTTTCACCCTGGTCCGTGATTACTACGTGATCGGTTATATCAGGGTCCAGTACGGAAGGGAGTGAGGCCGCCTCCTCTACAGCGTTGCCCACAAGCTTGCCCACGCTGAAGTAGTAGAGCCTGTCCTCGTCAGGACTTTCTTCTCCAGCCAGCCTTCCGAGCTCGTTAAAGGTGGAGGAAGGGAATTGAGGATCGTAACACCTCTCTCCTGCTTCAACCCGGAAATCATCTCGGATTCCCTGGATTACTTCATCCATGGCTATATCTTGCTGGTCGACGATCTGCCTCAGATGTTTATCTATAAATTCGGGTGGTTCGGTTTCCTGTGACATGGCAACTGTCCGGAACTAAAAATTTATCAGTCTCTTTCCTCTCCCACGCCGGTTTCTCTCGCGGCCTCTTCTACCGCGGCCGCTATCTCCATAGCAAGCTCCTTGTTCAATGCTTCCGGGACGATCCTATCTTTCCGGGGCTCCACAAAGTTCCTTATGGTCTCACTGGCAGCCTTCTTCATCTCTTCGTTTACAGCGGTTGCACGGGCGTCGAGAGCACCCCTGAAGATTCCCGGGAACGCGAGAGAGTTGTTTACCTGGTTCTCAAAATCTGATCTCCCGGTTGCGACTATCTCCGCACCGGCCTTCCTTGCCTCATCAGGCAGTATCTCGGGTTCGGGGTTTGCGAGGGCGAAGACTATAGCGTTATCAGCCATCGATTCCACCATCTCCTTCGATACTATGCCGGGGCTTGAGAGCCCTATCATGACATCGGCATCTTTCAAGGCGTCCTTGAGGCTTCCCGACTCCCCGGATGCCAGGGTTTTTCCCGCGAGCTCTCGCTTGTACCTGTTTCCCTCGTCCGTCCTCAGAATCCCGGAGGAATCCACAGGGACTATATTCTCCGCGCCGTACTCAAGCAGGAAGTTTGATACCGCTATACCGGATGCACCAGAACCTATAACCGCTATCCGGGAATCATCGAGTTTTTTTCCCACGAGATCCAGAGCGTTCCTGAGCGCCGCTACCACTACTACCGCGGTTCCGTGCTGGTCGTCATGGAACACCGGTATATCGAGTTCTTCCTTCAGCGTTCTCTCGATCTCGAAGCATTTTGGGGCAGCTATGTCTTCCAGGTTGATACCTCCGAAAGTGGGTTCTAGAGCCTTCACTTCTTCAATTATCTCTTCCGCCGATTCAGCGTCGATACATATCGGGAAGCCGTCCACCTCTCCGAACTTCTTCATCAGGTTGGCCTTACCCTCCATTACCGGCATCGCGGCCTCCGGTCCTATGTTCCCGAGGCCGAGAACAGCTGAACCATCGGAAACCACCGCTACGAGATTTCCTTTAGAAGTGTAGTCGTAGACCCTTTCCCTCTCCTCGTCGATCTCACGACAGGGCTCTGCCACGCCAGGAGTGTAGACAAGATCTAGGTCTTCCAGCGTCTCGATTTCCACCGAGGCTTCAACCGATAGTTTCCCCGGGTTCCTGGAGTGAAGATCCAGGGCCTCCCTTCTGTCGACCATGCCATATATCAGGCGTGAAGACTTCTAAGGGTTTTGGTTAAGGCGTCAGGAATCTGGAGAAAGATTAAATGTCGGGGGCGGAACTAGCCTCTCCCATGGAACAATAGTGGGTATCAAGAGGTTACAAAGCAAGCTTTAAGCGTTTTTCTCCCGCAGAGATTTCACAGTAGCTGTTCGGGCTACATAAGTTTTAGATCCTCTAATCTAACTTTCCGAAGCATTTCTATGAAATTTAATGTAAAAATGGGGGGTAATGAAGCCAGCGAGTTATTTTTCAGATATTTGTAAAATCCCTTGTCGAAAATATAATAACCGGTCTATGGTAATTTCTCTTATGGATATAAGGAGGAATTGGAACTGGGCAGCTTTTTTTGTTTTAATACTACTAATCGGAGTTGGTATAGGAATTAGTAAGTTCTCAAATAGAGATTCCAAGAACTTCCAGAAATTAGAGAAATCAGACAAATCCTATATTATAGCCGAGATACCCGATATTAACGCCTCAAGAATCTACTACTTATATAAAGGGGAAAAATACAGGGGGATTTTCTACACAGATTTAAAGCCTGCTCTAGACTGGATAAGGTCGGAAACACCTAGAGAAGCGATTATATCAAGTTGGTGGGATTACGGCCATTCTCTGAGAGGTTATAGTAGACGTGGAACCATAGCCTTTTCACCTTCAAAAAAAGCAGCTGAAACAATACTGCCTCCAGGGACAGGTTCCTGGAATCAGGGACTCGAAGGCAATTTTAGTTCTGAAGAAAGATTAAGAGATCTAGCACATATATTTACCAAGAAACCTGATATCGCTGTTAGAATTATGGAAGAGTATAATTCAAGTTATCTCCTAATGAGTAGAAGTGAAGTTAGGAAGTATACAGCTATTAATACTGTCAGCAGTAATTACACCAAAGTTTCACAGGGATATGGCCCTATAACAACATATGATCTGTCAGATAAATCTGTTAGAGAAAACAAGCTTCTTCTCAGATTCCAAGGACGTAGAGGAGAAGTAGAAGTGACTGTCAGCAGGCATAATGATTCCTATAAAGTCAGTCAACCACCAGTCCTCAAGATCAATCAGAGGAGTCACGAGATCGGATGTATTTTCACCGATAGAGACCGATATCTGGAAGAGGCAGGAGCACCCAGTCCTTTCTGTATAAGTTTTCTACCATATCAAAACTTGGAAAAAGCAGCAACCGAAGGTTTCCGAAAAACCGACACCCAGGTCGCCATCATACCTAAAGACATAACTAACTCAAACTTTGTGCAGCTTTACTTCAGGAACGGTCAAAATACAGAAAGATTTAGGAGAGTATGGCGAGACCAAAATTCGGAGATATGGAAGATCAATGAGGGCTAACTGAACGGAAACTGAAGAACTCAATCCAAGAGATACATCTCCCACAAACTCTGGTATTTACAAGCGATGATAGGTATTAAGAATCGCGATGACTTATAGATATTTCTTTTGGATTTCTCATTTAGTTAACAAATACTCTTGATCCCAGTTCGGACATCGAACCTATTCCACTTCAACCTCGATATCGGTAATATATGCCTTCTGACCCTTCAAAACTACGGGATTGAGGTCGATTGACTGGATCTCGGGATGATTGAGGCCGATTTCCCCGAGCTTTATGATGGCGTCCTTCACGGCTTCCATGGAGTCTTCCTTTCCGCGGACGCCTTCGAACATCTCGTGGGAGCGGAGTTCTTCCACCATTATTTCTGCTTCTTCCTCGCTTACAGGTGCGATTCCGAATGAAACATCCCTCAGCACCTCGATGTAGATTCCGCCGAGCCCGACCATCACCATCGGCCCGAACTGTGGGTCGTGCTGGAGTCCAAGCGCGACTTCGACGCCTTCAAGTTCTTCCTGTACCAGGACTCCGTTGATCTCTGAACCCGGTGCGTTATGGTGCACGTTATCGACTATCTCGTGGAACGCCTTTTCCACGTCTTCCTTTGAGTTTATACCTGTCTTAACCGCACCCACGTCGGTCTTGTGTGAGATGTCGGGGGAATCGATCTTCATAACCACCGGTCCGCCGACTTTCCTGAAAGCCTCTTTTGCGTCTCTTGGAGCGGGAGCCAGCTCAGTGAGCGCAAGATCGAAGCCGTAGGACTTGAATAGCTGTTCGCCGTCATTGAAGTCGCTGTAATCCTCAAGGGCGTTCTCGGAACTTTCCCTGTCGAATTTCACCTCTCTCATGGTCCTGCTTCTTTCCAGGAACTCCCGGTACTGGTTCATAGCAGAGATAACCTTTACAGCGTCCATTGGGTCCTGGAAGTCGGGAACACTGGCTCTCTCCAGTATTTCTATACCCGCGGAAACGTCTTCTTCACCCATGAAAGACGCCATGACAGGTTTATCTGAATCCCCGGATATCTTTGCAACAGTTCTTGCGGTCTTTTTGATCTCGGTGTTGGCCTGGGGTGTGAGAATAACTATCACTGCGTCAACTCCGTCATCCTTGACAACGGTTTCAAGCGCTTTCTTGTAGCGCTCATGACCCGCGTCACCTATGACGTCGACAGGGTTGTGGGTCGGCGACTCCTCGGGGAGCTTTTCTTTCAGCTCCCTCCTGGTTTCCCGTGAAAAGGACGCGAGTTCCAGGCCGTGCTCTGATATCTCGTCCGTGGTGACGACTCCAGGTCCTCCGGCGTTCGTCACCACCGCAACCTTTTCTCCTTTCGGAAGAGGCTGGTAGCTGAAGGCACGCCCGTAATCCAGGAGCTCCCGGTTGGATTCCGCCTCCACTATACCTGATTGGCGAAACGCGGCTTTATAGGCCTCGTAACTTCCCGCTATCGAACCTGTGTGGGAGGAGGCTGCTTCACCACCCTCTTCGCTTCTACCTGACTTGATCATAACTACCGGTTTTTCCATTGAGGTCTTCCTTGCCTCTTCAAGGAACTCTCTACCGTTCTCTATCCCCTCGGTATACCCCAGGATGGTGCCGGTTTCATCATCTCTCCATTCATCCAGGAAGTCAACCTCGTTTAGCATCGCCTTGTTCCCCAGGGAAACAAAATGCCGGAACCCTATGTGTTCTGCCTTCGCGTAGTCCAGTATTGCGGTGCAGAACGCCCCGGACTGGGACATGAAAGAGATATCCCCTGAATCTGGCATTTTGGACGCGAAGGAAGCGTTCATCGAGTTTTCAGTGTTGATGAGGCCTAGAACATTCGGACCGAGCAGATCTATATCATGCGTCTCACAGGTATCCAGCAGCTCCTGCTCGAGCTTTTCATTCCCGGTCTCGGAGAACCCAGCGGAGACAACTATCGCAGCTTCAACACCTTTTTCGCCGGCATCCTCCATTACTTCCGGCACGATCTTTCCGGGCACGGCCACCACAGCCAGATCTGTTCCTTTCTGGATCTCATCGAAGCAGTCCTCTCCGTGGATCCGGTCCGCGTTTGGGTTAACGGGATAGACATCGCCCTCGAACCCGTGTAGAAGATTGTCGAAGATCTCGTGGCCGGTCTTTCCCTCTTGGCGGGACGCACCTACAACCGCTACGGTATCAGGTTTTAGAAGAGAGTCCATGTCATGTTTTTCCCGTCCCCCGGATTAATAGCTTCCGGCAACGCTAGGATTACCTAGGGGTCGCAAACGATCCTTTTTATTCAGAGCTCTTTGTTTGATATAACATGGCCAGGGAAGAAGTTTACTCAGGTTCTATAGAACGTATCGAAGTGATGGAAAGTGATGAAGAACCTCCCGAACTCGGGGAAGAAGACTACCGCGAACTATACAGGCAGATGGTTCT
>CAZKLW010000040.1:0-6945 GCA_964553995.1 uncultured archaeon | reverse complement strand
TCCTGCGTATCCTTCAGGGACTCCTTCATGACTTTCGTATCGAGAGAGGTCTCCATGAAGCCACGGTCCTTCTCGTAGATCGGTACCAGCTGGACGTGGAGGTGCGGTATCGACTCTCCCGCAGCCTTCCCTATGTTGATGCCGACATCGATTCCCGCGGGTTCCACGACCTCTTCCTGTAGCTCTTCCACCTTTGCTACCATCGCAAACAGACGGTTGCGTTCCTCGTCGCTTAAATCCGTCAAGGAATTGACATGCCGCCTTGGAACTACCATTAGGTGGCCGGTGTTGTAGGGGAAGATGTTGAGCTCCACCATGAGAAAATCGTCCTCGAACACCTGTAGCTTTGAGACGCGTTCGTCGTCACGTGACTGCGCACAGAAGATGCAGTCTATATCATCCGGGATCTCCTGGGCATCGTACTCCTTGCGTTTGGGGCTCCAGAGGTACTGCTCGTACGGCTTCAGGTCTGTCATGAAAAAAAGTTGTAGAACTTGAGATTTAAGGCTAACGTCTAGAAAGGTGAAAGCTGGTCGAACGTGGAACGAAGCCTGGTTGTAAGACCCCTGGAAGGAGGTTCTTCTCCTCTCAAACGGTAGGCAACATCTTCAAGCGCTCTTGAAGCCGGGGAATTCGGCTTGTAGGAAGCCACAGGTTCACGCAGGGCTATGCCTTCGCGTACATGCTTGTGGTCGGGGACGGTTCCAATTATATCAGTCCCCATCAGTTCTCTTACATCTTCTTCGTCAACCTCCGCCTTCTCGTTCCTGACACTGTTGAGCACCAGACCTATAACGTCCCTGTCAAGCTGCTCGGCAAGCTTCTTGGCTCCCAGGCAGTTCGTAAGTGAAGGTAGCTCCGGTTCGGAGACCAGAAGTACCTCGTCCGAGGCCTCTATCGCGGCCTCAACTTCTTCTCCTGTTCCCGCCGCAGTATCAATGAATACGAAGTCTTTGTCGCCCAGAAACTCGACTATCGAATGCTTCAGGTTATCCGCGTCGGCACTAAACTCCAAGATTGAAGCGGGTAACACGGATACTCCGGCAGGATGCTTTGCAACCGCCTGTGTTATGTAGGCCTCTCCTTCCAGAACATCGTTCAGCGAGACATCTTGGAACCCTAGGCCGAAATGCTGGGCCATGTTCGCACCGGAGAAGTTGCCGTCTATTATCAGGACATCCTCGCCCTGCCTGGAAAGCGAAACTCCCAGGTTGGCGGCTAACGTGGTCTTGCCTGCTCCACCTTTTCCGGATACGACTGAGACAACCCTAGTCATTGCTTAAGCTTTTCCCACCGTATAATAAAAGTCTGTGCATCAGAGCAGGTCAACGGTTCTATCACATCCCGGGAACACTGCATCAACGTTCGAGACGCTGGAGACCTTGACCGTGATCTTCTGGGCTGTCGACGATTCTTCAAGGGAAACCGTCTCGTTGCCGTCACCATAAATCTTCAGCTGGAAATCACTCGTGGATTCCAGGTAGGCCGTAAAATGCGTGGCGTTCGACCTGTAAGATACCATCTCGACCTGTTTCTGACTGCATGAAAGAACATCCGACTGTTCCCTCACAGCCTTGCCGTCTTCCTTGAAAGAGGTGTAGCCCCAGTAGAGAAATCCTCCACCCAGGATCAGTACCGTTGCAAGCAGGACTACGGTCTCCGCCCGGAGAAGTAGATCGCCTTCCATTTACCTGAACCTTTCAACAAACCTGGAAAGGAATCCTTTCTTCCTTAGATCGGGCTCGTACTCTATACCCGCGATCTCGGCCGCTATACCCCTAAAACGTTCCGATACATGGTGGTCAGGTGCGTGATGGACTACAGGCTTCTTCAGTCCCAGCGCCTCCTGTACCTTGTCATGCTCAGGAACCTCCTCTATCACCGGATGCCCTATCATAGACTCGACCTCCTGCCTGTCGAGCTCCGAATCATGGTTCTTGACGCGATTGATAACGACACCGGTAACGTCCGTTCCTGCATCCTCCGCAAGGTTAACAGTCTTCAGGGCATCTGTAACCGACGGTAGCTGGGGATTCGTAACTATGAGTACCTCGTCGGAAGCCTCCAGCGCGTTTATAGATTCGTTTCCAAGTCCGGCGGCGGAGTCAACAAGCACGAAGTCAGGCTCTCCTATGGTGTCAAGCAGGACATCGCTCAGGTTCTCCGGCGAAGTATCAAGGAGGTCATCGATAGAAAGTCCTGCCGGGACCACTCTCAGGCCAGAATTATGGATGTACATAGCCTCAGTTATGTGGGCATCACCCTTCAGAACGTCGTGAAGAGTCTTGGGATACAGGGGAATACCAAGGTGGAAACCCAGGTTCGGATTCGTCAGGTTGGCGTCGAGAACAATGGTATCTGACCCAAACTGCGTTAAGGCTGCGCCGAGATTCGAAGTTACGGTGGTTTTACCCGTACCCCCTTTACCTCCAGAGATGCATATCAGCCGGGTCATTATATCGAAGAAATTACACGCCGGCTTTTAAATTACTGATCAAATTCCGGTCTCACGGCTCAAATTGAAATAAGTTGACGGTAAACGGGAAGACATGGCAGAAGAGTTCTCCGAGAGGCTCAACGAATTCGAGGACAGATGGCAGGAGAAATGGGCGGAAGAACAGATCTTCGAACCTGATCCAAACGAAGAGGACAAGTTCTACATCACTGTTGCCTATCCTTACCCCAGTGGCGGCATGCATATAGGACATGTCCGCACCGATCTTCTTCCCGATGTCTTTGCCCGCTACAAGCGAATGCAGGGCTACAACGTTCTTTTCCCTATGGCCTGGCACGTCACGGGGACGCCAATCATAGGAGCGCTTGAAAGATTAAAGAGCGGTGAGGAAAAACAGCTACAGACCCTTAGAGATAGCTACAACGTTCCCGAGGACATACTCGAATCCTTCGAGGAGCCAATGGATTTCGCCGAGTACTTCATAGAGAACTCCTACAAGCCCAACATGAAGAACCTGGGTTTCAGCGTTGACTGGAGAAGGGAGTTCACGACCAACGATGAGGACTACAACCGTTTCATCGAATGGCAGTACCTGAAACTTCGTGAGAAAGGTCTCGTCAAACAGGGGATGCATCCCACAAAGTACTGCCTCAACGACGAGAACCCTGTCACCACGCACGACCTTCTAGAGGGAGAGACCGCGGAGAAACAGGATTACTCGCTCGTCAAGTTTGAAGGAGACGATCTGGTCTTCCCGATGGCGACGCTCCGTCCCGAGACCGTTTTCGGGGTGACGCACGCCCTTATCGATCCCACGGGCGATTACGTGGTCGCCGAAGTTGACGGAGAAAAGTGGCTCGTCTCGGAAGAGGCACTAGAGAAGCTTGACCACCAGGACCGTGAAGTAACCGAGATCCGGGAGGTCAAGGGAGAGGAGTTTGTAGGCGAAGAGGTCGTGAACCCCGTAACCGGCGACGAGATAATGATGCTTCCAGCCTCGTTTGTGGACACTGATTCAGGATCGGGTGTAGTAATGTCGGTGCCAGCCCACGCACCCTACGACTGGATCTCCCTGGAAGACCTTAAGAACAGTCCGGACACGCTCCGGGAATACGGTATAGATCCCGAGGACGTATACGGGATCGAACCAGTAAAGATAATCAACGTTGATGGATACGGCGACAATCCCGCGAAAGAGGCGTGTGAGGAACACGGCGTCGAATCCCAGGAAGATCAAGAGGCACTTGAGAAGGCAACGGAAGAGGTATACGAGAAAGAGTTCCACACTGGAGTGCTCAACGCGAACTGCCA
Source organism: uncultured archaeon (assembly GCA_964553995.1). GTDB lineage: Archaea > Nanohalarchaeota > Nanosalinia > Nanosalinales > Nanosalinaceae > CAZKLW01. The sequence goes on along the minus strand of CAZKLW010000040.1, from coordinate 3,179 downwards.
GGACTTCACAGGTGAAAGCATACAGGACGTAAAGGATCGCTTGATCGAACAGTTCGAGGCATCGGGCAGGTTCGACTCCATGCATGACTTTTCAGAAGAAGTTGTGTGCCGCTGCGGCGGCAAGGTAGTGGTCTCGATGCAGGAGTCGTGGTTCATCGAGTACGGTGAACGCGGCTGGAAGGATCGTGTGAACAGCCTCCTTGACTCAATGGATATAATACCTGAAGAAACGAGGGACGAGTACCGGCACACCATAGACTGGCTTGAGTCATGGCCGTGCATCAGGAACTTTGGACTTGGAACTAAACTACCGTTCGACCAGGACTTCGTTGTGGAACCTCTGTCGGATTCAACCATCTACATGGCTTTCTACACCATACGCCATATAATAGAGGATGTCGATCCCGAGAAGCTTGATCCAGAGTTCTTCGACTACGTCTTCAACGGGGAAGGAACGCCGGAGGAAGTGTCTGAATCTACCGGTATCGACCGGGAAACAGTGGAGGAGGCGCGGGAATCCTTCGACTACTGGTACCCGCTTGACTGGAGGACCAGCGCCAACGAACTGGTCCAGAACCACCTGACCTTCTTCATGTTCCAGCACGAGGCCCTTTTCGAAGAGAAGTACCATCCGGAAGGGATCGCTGCCTGGGGCATGGTGCAGCTGGAGGGAGAATCCATGAGCTCTTCAAAAGGCCACGTGGTGCTACCGGAAAACGCGATCAGGGAATACGGTGCAGACACCGTCCGGTTCGCGCTTTTCGCCGGTTCCGAGCCCTGGCAGGACTTTGACTGGCGCTCCGACCGTGTCGAACAGCACAGGAACAAGATAAAACAGTTCTACAACAGGACAATGGAGATATACGGAGAGGGTGAGGAAAGAGATTACAATACCCTGGACCGGTACGCGCTCTCACGACTACAGAAGATAATAGAAAATACTACGGAAGCCATGGAGGATTTCCAGACCCGGAAGGCCGGTTTGAACGCGTTCTTCGAGCTGAACTCGTTGATCAACCTCTACAGGAACCGCGTAGAAAAGATGAACGCGGAGGTTGTAAACGAGCTGGTGGAGAAACAGGTGCGGCTGATGGCGCCTTTCACGCCACATATATGTGAGGAGCTGTGGGACGAACTCGGACTCGGTGAGGGCTTTGTTTCCCTGGCTGAGTGGCCGGAAGCCGATAGAAACCTGGTGGATGAAGAGGTAGAGAAAGCCCGGGAACTGGTCGAAAACACGGTCAACGATGTAAGAGAGGTTGCGGAGATCGTCGGAGAGTTCGACTCGATAAAAATAATCGTTGCCGAAGACTGGAAACGCGAGTTATTCATCGAGATGGAGGAGCTGGTCGAGCAAAGACCCGAGTTCGGCGAGGCAATATCCAAGCTTGTTGAAGACCGGGAACGCCACGCGGAATGGATCAAGGATACTTTACAGGAGTACTTTGACACACCGGGAGAACTCCCCGAAGCTGTTTTCTCAAGTGAAAAAGAAAAAGAGATACTCGAAGAGAACGCCGGTTTCATCGAGGAAGAGTTTGAAGCCTCAGTAGAGATCGAACACGAATCCGAAAGCGACGAGCAGAAAGCCTCAAGAGCCGAGCCCGGAAGACCCGCAATAGTGATGGAGTGATGGCGGGAGCCGAACCCTATCCAGAACTTGGTGATAGCGGGATGGAGCGTTACGTTGCAGTTCTAAGCCCTTTCGGGAAGATCTACGATATAATGGATGACGTGCCCAGTTATACGGTATCAGATATTGATCGCTTCTGCCTATCCAAGCATCGACTGGAGCTGGGAGAGAGCTTACAGGACGAGGTGCAACAGATGATGGATAACGGCATACTTGAGAGAGTGGATGGAATCGAAACTACACAAGCCTACGGACCGGCTTACCGTCCAAAAGACGAGGAAGTAACTGCAGATGCCCTGCTTTCCTGGAGAGCCATAAAGAAATATTACAGAGGAGTTCCAGACTGGTTCCTGTCAGATCCCCACAGAGGACTTGAAGCACTTGAAGGCGAGCTAACCTTCTTCTAGTACCTCTTGAGACTTTCCTCAAGGTTCGAGTCCAGATGCTTCCCGATGTCGACATCCTGGTCGAGTTCGTTTAGAGCCTTTCTCTGGGCGTTGGCCAGCGACTCGAGCTGGTTGACCCGGGAATTTAAAACCGCAAGAGCTGTCCAGATCTGGCCTACCGAGGCGTTCTCGGCATCCATGTATGCGTTTTCGTGCTGGTCAACGGAATCGAGAAGCGACTGTAATGAAACCTTTACGCGTTCCGGAAGTTCGTGAATCCAGTCCATAAAGGCGTTTACGGTACAAAATTTTTAACCGTATCCGACCTGATACAGTCCTGATGAGGCAGAAACTGAACCTGACAGCCGCAGCGGTTACCGCCGGCCTGATACTTTATCTCAGTGTCATACCCTACCGAGGAACGGGTGGCGGTTCAAGCCTCGGACTGGTAAAGCATGTTATAGCCTATTTCGTGCTATCGGCGACCCTGATGGCCTACCTCCATGACCGGGGTAGAGGACCTATAGCCGCTATTCTGATCGCCACAGCCTTCGGGGTTTCGCTCGAGATAGCCCAGAACTTTCTGCCGACAAGGAACTTCGCAGTTACTGATATAGCGGCGAACGCTGCAGGAGCCTCTCTAATCCTGCTTGATCACCGTTCAGCTATCCTGGCCAGGATACTGAATATCGAGGACGTGTTAATCGAGGTGCTTTTGAGAAGACCTTTTAACATTGGCACCGACACCTAGGTCATGGCTTTCGAAGAAGGAGAACTCGTACTAATAGATTACGTCGGGAAAGTTGATGGAGAAGTGTTCGACACAAGCGTCCAGGAAGAAGCTGAAGAAGCAGGGCTCCAGAGAGATGATGTGAGCTACGACCCCATACCTGTACTGGTCGGGCAGAACTACGTGATTGAAGGTCTGGAGGAAGCCATACAGGACATGGATATAGGCGAGGAACGTGAACTGGAGGTTCCAAAAGAAAAGGCCTACGGTTCACGGGATTCCGAAAACGTTGAAACCTATCCTGAGCGGGAGTTCAGGAAGCAGGACGTTTCTGTACACCCAGGAGAAGAGATAATGATAGGTGACCGGAGGGGCCGGGTAATGTCCGTAAACTCCGGCCGCGTCCGTATAGACTTCAACCATCCGCTAG
>CAZKLW010000039.1:1303-7091 GCA_964553995.1 uncultured archaeon | reverse complement strand
GGAGATAACAGGAGATATTCCTTTCCGGTTCATCAGCTTATCTCATCGGTATCTTCCGCTATGTCTTCACATCTCCTTGAAACCGCTTCTATCCTGTCGGGTGTGCTTTTCACAGCCACGGTCTTGTTTCCTGGAACACCCTCACTCAGGTTAAACTTTTCAGAGGTGTTCATCAGGACATCGTTGCTGCTCCATGCTCTAAGCTGTACGTTCTGGAGTTCGTCTATACCGCTGACGGTCAGGGCAACGGTCACGTTGTCGTAACCCACCGTCTTGTTTGAATAGACGGCCGATAGAATGTTCATGTCGGCCGAGGTACATACCGAGGTCTCCGTAGTCTGGTTGCTAGTGGTGTCGAACAGATCCTTTGCGGTCTGTGGACCCCACTGGGAGAAAAGTGCCGCAACTGAAAGACTTACTGCCAGCAGTAGTACAGCGGAAATTATAGGTGATATGCCTTTTCTGGACATAATACTGTTGAAGTTTTCTAGGTTTTTAAATTGTCTGTTAAAGGAAGAACGTCATCGCCAGGTATCCGAAGGCGAAAAGTATTGCAGAGTGCTTTAGTCCTGCCTTGAGCTCTCCTTCAGCCAGCTTTCCGATTATAAGGCCGGAAAATATGGCCTGGATGTAGGCCAGTCTCTGGAACCATATTCTGTACAGCGTGATATTTTCCTGGAGGTTTCCACTGCTTCCTCCGCCAAAGAAGCCCAGACTACCTCCAAGAGACTCCGAGGCGTCTGCCAGGTTTGGAAGCAGGAAAGTGGTGAGCGCGATAAGGATGCCTATAAAGATAAAGTAGACCACGTATCCCGTGATCATCTCGCCGTACAGCTGGCTCTCCCTCTCCTCGGTCAGCTGCTTTATGGATCTTATATTCTCTCCAACACTCTCCAGAACCTGCTGGATGTTTCCACCCGAAGTATAGGCCTGTATGATTGTATCCGAACTTCTCTGTATGATATCTGAACCTGTTTCTTTTCCAAAGTTTTCAAGCACCTGGTCGAAGGGTATTCCCCAGTCAATCTGGGCCGACATTTTCTCAATTTTTTCATCCAGAGGGCCGTAACTGCCGGTTTCAGTGTTCTGTATCGCCTGTGGAAGCGACATTCCTGCTCGTGTTCCCTCCACCACGTCACGTAAAAACGCCGGGAATTGATCCTCCATCTTCTTTTTTCTTATGTACTGTTTGTATTTTAGGTAACCGAAAGGTGTGAATACGAGGGCGATGGCTGCGAAGTTTAGGACTACAAAAATTAGCTGCTGAAGGCTGGTCCTGGATACTACGCTTGCGGAAACCAGGGTTTGTTCGGTTATGGCAAGGTTCTCCCTGGATATCACCACTTCGTTTTCTTCTTCAAGCACCTCGGAGGGTATGTCAATTGTAGTGGAGCTACCTCTTACCTCCTGTAATTCTTCACCGTTAAGTTCTACTGAAAGCAGGGTCTGGCTTTCAATCCCTTCAAATTCCAGTCTCATTATAGTTGATGACTGGAGCTTAGGTTCCGCTATGTTGAATGTAAAACTGGCATCGGTGGTGGCAGTTATTGACTGGGGTTCTTCCAGTGAGAACTTGTTGATCGTGTCCTGGTAGGTCACGTAGTTGAGACCGGCTATTATCAGGCCGGCTATGGCGGCCGCGGTCATGAGGATTATCAACTTCTTGTTTTTCCTCCAGATGTTTTTCGACCTGAGTTTCAGTTTTTCTAGGTCAATATCCGTATCCATCTCAGTCCACCTTGAGAGTCAGGAATATTACGAATGCCAGGTTTATGACGGGTATAATGACGTGGACTCCCAGCCACATCAGGTCCCGGATAGCAAATCCGAGCAGTGATCCTCCGAGCAGGTTCATGACTGCAAGGATGACGATGAGAAATACGGGGGCGGCGATTAGTATGGCCGTGTAGAAGGAAGCATAGGTGCTCAGTCTCTCGATTTTCCTCTGTCTATCCATCTTGAAGTCGAAAAGAGCTTCTTCTGCCTTTTCCTGGAGGTAGGCTTCAAGATCTCCGCCAGTTTCGACGGTGGAAAGTATGCCGTAGAGGACCTCTGACCAGTCCTCGCTGGGAGATCTTTCCGCGATTTCTCTGAGCGCAGTTGTGAAGTCTTCCCCGAAGACGTTTACACGCCTTGAGATTTCCTCCGCTTCCTTTGAGATACCTCCGTACTCATCGAAACCTGCCAGAAGCTCGAACATCGAACTTGGGGAAATACCAGAAGTGGCGATGGCTCCAAGATGATTCAGGGCAAAAGGCAGGTTCTGGTCTATACTTTTTTTCCGTGATTTGGCCTTATGCGACGGGTAGATGTACATGAAACCTCCAAAGGCGATGCTCAGAGCCAGGGGAATTCCCAGCGCCAGCCTGAGTATATTTGGTAGCGTCGCACCGCTAGAAATCGAGTATACGACACCGATTGTAAAGGTTGAGATGAAGGCAGCAGTTGAATACAGGAATATTTTGGACACGTAGGTCCTGTAGAGTACATCCATGTCGGCGTGTTTCAAATCCTGCTTCAGGTCCCCGAAATATTCGCCGTAATAATCAACTGTGGGTCCAAAAATAGCGTTCGCAGCCGCATTCATTGACTTCGTCTTCGAGGCCTGCCGGATCCTGTCCGTTATATGGGACTGGAAGGGATCCGCGGTATCGGTGCTCATTGTACTTTCAATCCGTTGCTGTCGAATATGTAGTTATGGATGCCGTGGTTGAAATCTGAGCCCTTCAGCTTTTTGACGTAGATATTCCTATCCAACCGATCCTCTCCCTTGTTGACCTCCATCTCCAGTATACCGTCTACCACCTCTTCCTCGAGTTCAGTGGCTTCTTTCTTCTCAGCCATCAGGAGCGTTGTGGCATCCATATCTCTCATCTCGGTCTTTATAGTCATCAGGTTTTTCCTCTGGTCTTTTCTAGAATCAATATAGAGGTCGAGGTCGGTTATGGGATCCAGAACAACCCTTTTAGCGTTATTCTCTTTTACGCCGGACTGGAGCATGTTGGCTATCTGGTCATACCTGTAGGGATCAAAGTTTGTGATATTGATCTTGCCAGATTCAACCATCTCGCGGAACTCCCAGTCAAAAGTGGTGGTCCGGAGTATCTCGTTCTCGGTATCCTGGAAGGACACATAAAGCCCGTTTTCTCCTCTTTCAACCCCTCTGTAAAGAAATTCAAGTCCAAGATTTGATTTTCCGGAACCTGGCGGACCCTCGACAAGTATCATCTCTTTTTCGGGTATTCCTCCTCCGAGCAATCTGTCAAGGTTTCTTATACCGGTCTCAAGTTTTTTCATATTCAGGCCTCGAAGGGGTTTTCTGCAGCCTTCTCTTCCTCTGTGTCAAACGGGTTTTCGTCGTGGCTGTCGCCAAACTTATTCACTTTTTCCCGCTCGGCTTTTAGCTGTTTTTCCAGCTCCGCTACGGGATTTTCCTCCAACTTTTTCTTTTCATCTATAGGGGTGTCTCCTGAAATCTCACGCACTCTGTCTTTCAACTGCTGAATCTCTCTCTTTAACTCATCTGTACGGCTGTCCTCTTCTGATTTATCTAGAGCGGTTTCCCGCTTCTGTCGGTCCCGGACCTCCTGCTCTTTCTCCTGTTTCATCGCGTTATCGAGCTGTGGAGGTCGCGAAATATCGATCCTGCTTTCTGCATCTATGATATCTTGAAGTGTATAGTCGCTTTCCTCGGCGTTCACCATTTTCAGCACCTTTTCCTGGTTCTTGTAGTATTCTGCTATGATCCTGGAAACCTTTTCGAAGTCCTTGACACCTTTCTCCTTTAGCCATGCAAGAACCTTTGAACGGTTTTCGAGTTCCGTTTGGAGTTCGGCCTTGGAGATGCCGTAGTCCGAACTAATCTGATTGAAAAGGAATGGTTCGCCGTGCCTGGAGTGCGTGTCATCCCTCGCAGTCCATGAGAAGGCCTCGTTCGTCCTCGCTGACTCGCTTTGGACCATAACCGTCTGGACTTCCTGTACAGATCTGACACGTCGGGCTGACTTCTCCACCCCTTTGGCATGAGTCATCACCACTATGGCGTCCAGTGATTCAAGCAGGGCCGGGGATAGATTTATGGGAGGTGTTACAAGTCTCTTGACGACATCGTTCGGCCCTGAAGCGTGCATGGTGCCGATTGAAGGGTGGCCGGATGCCATACCCTGGAAGAGGACGCTGGCTTCCTCACCTCTTACCTCTCCGACGATGACGTAGTCCGGGTTTTCACGGAATGATTCCTTGAGCAGCTGGTCCATGTCCACGTCGCTCTGACCGCTCTGGCCGAACATGGAGCGTGTAACAGAAGGGATCCAGTTTTCGTGTGGTAGCCGTAGTTCACGTGTGTCCTCGATTGATACTATCTTGTCTTCGGGAGGTATAAATGACACTATAGAGTTTAGAAAGCTTGTTTTACCCGTTGCCGTCCCACCGATTATCAGGATCGACTGCTGGTACTGCATCAGCAGCCACATGTAGGCCATGATTTCGGCGTTTGATGTTCCGAGATCCATCATGTTGATAGCGGAGAAAGGATCGGTCTTGAACTTCCTTATCGAGAATGTCGGACCCTTGGATGTCACGTCCTCGGTTAGAGTGGCGTTGACACGGGAGCCGTCAGGTAGAGCGCCGTCAAGGAGGGGATTTGCATATGAAACGTACCTGCCGCAGCGCTCGGCCAGCTTCACTACAAGGTTCTTTAGATCCTGCTTTTCATTGAAGACAACGTCTGATTTTACCGACCCGAACTCGCTGTGCACCGCGAATATCGGAACTCCCACGCCGTCTGCCCCCAAATCCTCTATATAGGGGTCGTGCATGAAAGGTTCTATCTTTCCCAGGCCGACGAAATCCCTGTAGATGAAATACATTATCTTGTTGTGCTGTTCCTTTGTCAGGTTGATCCCCAGCTCCAGTAAAACATCGTTTATCTTGTCCTCAAGGTACTCTATAACCTTTTCACGGTCCTGAACTGAGCTAAGCGAGACATCAAGTTTTTCCGAAAGAGCCTCCTTTATCTGGTCGAAAAGCTCCTCCTCTCCCTCATTCAGTTCAGGTTCCTTTACTTTATAACGGAGTTCTTTTTCCTCCTCGTTCCATTTCACATGCGCGTAAGCAAAGGGCTTGATGAGCGGATACTTGACGTCAACATCGGCAAGAGTATCTATTTTCCCGGTTATCTTGACATCTTTTTCATCACTTATCCTGAAATCGAAAGGATCGTTGTTGAAGGTAAGGTTTCGCCTGTCATCACCGCCTTCTCCTCCTGATAGCTTCTTTCCAATGCCGGATAAAAAGGACATCGTAATTAAAATTGAATTGCGGCGTTAATAATGCTTACATCTCTTCCAGGGGTTCTATCCCTAGGAGATCGAGTCCCTGATCTGTTACCTTGACGAAAAGCTCCACGAGCCTTAGACGCCGCTTCTTCGTTACTTCCTCGGCTTCCAATACGGGACAGCTGTGATAAAAACTGTTGAACTCCTCGCACAGATGGGAAAGATAATTCGCTATTCTAGCAGGTTCGCGCTGATCCACAGCTTCGTCAACTTTTTTATGGAAACGTGAAAGCTTCTTCAGTAGTATATATTCATCATTTTCCAGTTTTCCCGAGAATTCTCCGCTAACTTCTGCCTTTTCAAGTATGCTCTTCGCCCTGACGTTAGAGTACTGGAGGTAAGGTCCGGAGTCTCCCTTGAAGCTGAGAGCGGTATCCCAGTCGAACTCCATGTCTTTTTTCCGGGAAACTGACAGGTTGCTGTACTTTACAGCCCCGATACCTATAGCCTCG
>CAZKLW010000039.1:0-1293 GCA_964553995.1 uncultured archaeon | reverse complement strand
AGACCTTTCCTGGTGGACATGCTACCTTCTGGCAGCTGAAGCATTCCATAGGAGATATGTTCGGCACCATCAGTATCGAGACCCATCTCTTTAGATATCCGGAAAAGCTGCTGGAAGTGCAGCTCCTGTTCAGAAGCCACGACGTAGAGATTGTAGTCGAATCCCTCCTCGTTCCGCTTCTTAAGGTTGTACAGGTCTCTGGTCAGGTAAAGTGTTGAACCGTCCGTCTTGAGCAGCACTGCTCCAGGCATATCGTCCTCATCAAACTCGTAGAAGACTGATTTGTCTTCATCCCGATCAAGTCTGCCTTCTTTCACCCAGGTTTCCACCAGCTCTCTTGCCTGCTCGTATACGGTCGATTCTCCGGTGATGCGGTCGAACTTGATGCCCAGCCGATCGTACTCTTGCTTATGATACTCCAGTGTGGCCTGCCTGAATTTTTCCCAAAGTCTTACAGCCTCATCGTCATCTTCCTCTATCTTTTTCGCCCATTCCTGTGCTTTTTCCTCAAGTTCCGGATTTTTCTCGACCTGTTTATGAAATTTTACATAGATGTCGAGCATATACTCTATCGGCTCGGTCTCGAATTTTTTACCTGAGTCCAGGTTCTTGTGTCCGTAGATAACTTTCCCGAACTGGGTTCCCAGATCTCCAATATAGTTCTCGGCTGTTACCTCGTAACCCGCAAAAGATAGTATCCTTCTTAGAGAATCTCCTAGGACATTGTTTCTCAAGTGTCCGACGTTCATCGGCTTGGCGATATTAGGGGATGAGAACTCAAGGAGAACCTCACCATCCCGCTGCTCTATCCCCATGTCATTAGAACTGACTGTCTCCTCTATGACTTCGGCATACTCCTCCCGGTCCAAGTAGAAGTTCAGGTATCCTGGTCCTGCGACCTCTACCTTTTCGACAAGATCCAGTTCTCCGAGCTCTGCCTTCAAATTCTCGGCCAGTTCTCGAGGGTTCTCATCGAGCTCGAATGCGGCCTTCATCACGGGATAGGCGAAGTCGCCGTGTTCCGGGTCGGGAACTTCTATGTCTTCTATCGGCACCTCTACCCTGAGAGCTTCCGTCAGATCTTCTGCCAGCTGCTGTTTGATGTCTTCCATGTTTATTTTCTCCTCCTTGATGCTTAAGAAACTGTTATAGGGCCTGTTAAGAAATAAAAAAGAAGGTGAGGTTAGAACAGTGTTCCTGCTTCCAGCTCTTGAAGGGCTTCACCGCAGCCTTCGAGCTGCTGAACGAGAAACTCAAGGGCTGAGCTGGTTCGAGAGATTCTCCAGGATCTCT
>CAZKLW010000038.1:0-7129 GCA_964553995.1 uncultured archaeon | reverse complement strand
CTTTCTGGCTAGTCTTCGAGACGCTGGGCCAGCTTCGAGTTGATAAGATCGACAGCGGTTCTTCTCATGTTTCCGTCCGGATCCTCGGGTATAATGACGTGCGCGTTCTTCTTCGAGGGTTCTATAAATTCTTCATGCATGGGCTTCACTTGGTCCAGCCACTGGTCAATCACGGATTGCCGGGTTCTCCCTCTTTCCTCCGTGTCCCGTGTCAATCTTCTTATGAACCTTATATCATCGTCCGTATCAACATATATCCTGACGGATGCAAGGTCATTTACGTCTTCATTGAGGAGGGCGAAAATCCCTTCAAGGATTATTACCTCCTTGCTCTCGACCTTCTCGTATCCTTTTCTTTCATGTTCCCTGAAGCTATACTTTGGCACTTCTGCTTCACTGTTTTCAAGCAGGACAGACAGTTTCTCCTTCATTTCCCCCCAGTCAATTGAGTCAGGATGGTCGTAGTTCGCATCTTCAGGGTTTTCGAAGTTCCGGTAGAACCGGTCAGTTGAAAGCAGAAGGACATTGTCGCCGTCAAACCTGTCTTCTATTATCTCCGCTAGTGTAGTCTTTCCGGCGCCCGAGCCTCCCCCCACGAGTATAAGGAAAGAGTCCTCCATCAGTATCTCCTATGGGTCGAAAGAAATAAAGCTTCATCCCCGGTCTTCTTGGTATGGATGCTGAAAAAGTAAGGAAAGACTTCCCGCTACTCCAGGAGAATCCTGAACTGGTATACCTTGACAATGCTGCGACCACGCAGAAGCCGGAGGCTGTAATTGAACGGCTGGAGAGATTCTATCAGGAGGAGAACGCAAATGTGGGTCGTGGCCTCTACGACCTGGCGAACACGGCTACAGGAGCGTACTCTGGAGCGAGAAATACGGTCGCAGGGTTTATCGGCGCTGTTTCGGGAGAAATAGTTTTTGTCAGGAACACGACGGAAGCCATGAACCTGCTTGCCTCTTCTCTTGGAATCGATGGAAAGATAGTGGTTCCCGAGATGGCACATCACTCGGAACAGCTTCCCTGGAGGAGGAAAGCCAGGAGAGAAGGTCTTGAGCTTGATTACATACCGACTACAGAGGATGGCCTCCTGGACATGGATGCTGCAGAAGAGATCATAGACCGGGAGACCGCGCTGGTCTCTGTTCCCCACGTATCCAATGTTTTCGGTGTCGAGAATCCCGTGAAGGATATAGTAGAACTTGCCCACGAAAACGACGCCTATATTGTCCTGGATGGCGCCCAGTCAGTTCCCCGGAAACCTGTTGACGTGGAAGAACTGGGAATAGACTTTCTCGCCTTTTCGGGCCACAAGATGCTCGGGCCCACCGGTATCGGCGTCCTCTATGGACGAAAGGAGCTTTTGAAGTCTATGGAGCCTTATCAGGTTGGAGGAGGTATGATAAGGTCCGTGAAGAAGGAATCGGTCGACTGGGGAGAAATCCCCGAGAAGTTTGAGGCCGGAACGCCCAACATCGCGGGAGCAGTTAGTCTCGCCGCCGCGGTAGATTATCTTGAAAAGATCGGCATGGAACGTATCTGGGAGCATGATGTCGAACTCTCCAGCCGCGCTAGAGAAGAACTGGAAAAGATGGATGGCATCGATGTTTTGAGTCCCGGGGAATCCTGTCTTGTATCCTTTACCATGGAAGAAGTTCATCCCCATGATATAGCCGAGATTCTAGGTCAGGAAAACGTGGCGGTAAGAGCAGGACACCACTGTGCCCAGCCACAGATGGATTCACTGGAGATCACGGGAACAGTCAGGGCTTCACCCTACATCTACAATACTGAAGAAGATGTTGATAAACTGATTGAGGCTGTGGAAAAGGTTAGGGAGGTATTTTCGTGATGTACCGCGATGAGATACTGGATCTCTACAGGAACCCTCTGAACGAGGGAGAACTTGAAGATGCCTGGGAAGCGGAGGCCGAAAACCCGAACTGTGGAGACCGCATACACGTCTATGTGAAGGTGGAGGACGGAAAAATAGAGGACGTTAGACATGAGACTGATGGATGTGCGATATCGACCGCGGCGGCATCGATAGTGACGGACGAGCTCGTGGGAATGAAGACTGATGAAGTAAAAAAACTCGGAGATGACTGGATGCTGGAGAAACTCGGGGTAGAGGTATCCCCCATGAGGATGAAATGTGCTGTTCTGGGCCTGAAAACTGTCCAGGGAGCTATTGAAAAAGATTGAGGGACCGGGTTCTTTCGTGACTCTGGAAATAGTTGATCTCGAGGTTTCTGTAGAGGATGAAGAAATAGTCAGGAAGGTCTCGCTTGAGGTTGAACCAGGTGAGATCCACGCGGTAATGGGCCCCAACGGCTCCGGGAAATCGACGCTCTGCAAGGCGATCATGGGAAACCCGGAATACGCTATCGACTCAGGAAAGATCCTAGTTGATGGCGAGGACGTTACAGGTGCTGATACAGATGAAAGGGCCCGCGAAGGACTGTTCCTTGGCTTCCAGTATCCAGCTGAAATATCGGGGATCTCGGTCGCAGAGTTTCTAAGGGAAGCGATCAACGCGTGGCGTGAAGAAGAAGGCAAGGAGCCTATCGACCGGGACGAGTTCCGGGAAAGGGTAAATAAGGCTCTGGAACTTCTGGAAATGGATGAGGAGTACGCCCGGCGATACCTCAACAAGGGTTTCTCCGGTGGCGAGAAGAAACGGAACGAGATCCTGCAGCTCGCGGTTCTACAGCCAAAGTATGCGGTTCTTGACGAGATTGACTCCGGTCTTGACATCGACGCCCTGAAGGTCGTGGCCGAAGGCATCAATTCTCTCGCCACAAGTGAACGTGGATTCCTGATGATCACGCATTACCAGAGGATCTTGGACTATATTGAACCTGACCACGTCCACGTCATGATTGACGGGGAGATAGTTGAGTCCGGAGGACCTGAACTCGCGAAGAAGCTCGAGGAAGAGGGATACGATTGGGCGAAAGAGAACTAGTCCAAGTATTCTACATTCTTTTTCTCTCTGAACTCCTGGTCGCCGGTGAGGAATATGAGGTCGTTATCTCTCGCAAGCACATATCCCATACAGTCGACATAGGAGAGCTGCTGATCTCGGTTCTTGAGCTTGAATTCCGCTGCTTCGATCAGATGCTCTCTGTCGGGTTCAATTGTGTTGGGGTTAAGTTTCTTTAGGACTTTCTCGACTCGATCCTCGTCGTAGTCTCTCAACAGGAAGTAGACTAGTTCGTACAGGTTGTAGAATGCCGTGATTATAGGCGTATCCGAGAACTTCTGGTAGCTATCGTTTCCCTCTATGAATTCTATGAGTGCGTAGGTATCGAAGAAGTACTCACCGTCCATGATGTTCTCTCAGCTCGTTCTTTACCTTCTGAGCTTCAATCTTCCAGTCTTCCAAGATTCCGAAGGCATCTTTTTCCGGTTTCTTCAGCTTCCGAACATCCAGAAGCACTCTATCTTCGGGTTCTATATCTTCCTCTTCGACCACTTCCTTGGGAATCCGGAAACCTATGGAGTTGCCCCATTTTTTGGCCTCAGTTTCAATCTCAGTCATGTTTATACATTGTATATACATATTTTTAACTCTACCGGAATTTATACCGGAATACTGTTTCAGGCGTCTTTTGGAGCCTTAAATGCACTTTCAACTGCTGCGTGGCAGTTGCGGAAACCTCTTCGCTTCTTTATAAAGGGAGGCGTGCGCATTTGAGGTTGCGAGGTGAATCAAATGGAAAAGATAGAGTTCCGGTGCCTGAACTGCGGCAACCGCGTCAAGAAGGACCTGCTACCAGGTAAACACACGATACTCGGTTCGATACCGATGGTCAACAAGGAAGCCGGCTGCTGCACGAATCCCGATTACGAGGACAACAGGGGCTACCAGCGCTCCAGGAGGGAGAAATCCTTCAGGCAGATGGTTCCAACGCTTGCATAATCCCTCACTTTTTCTTCTTTAATTTCGACTCCCATGCTTCCAGACCGTTTGCAGGTGTGCTAACTTCAATTCCCTGTCCTCTGTAGGCCAGCAGATCGCTATCAAAAGTAAGGATCGCAGCATCGTTCTGGAAAGCAGCTTCTGCCATTTTTCTGTCATATGTGTCCGGGTTGGAATCCGCAGGAGATGTTCGTTGTGAATAGTGAGGAAGATGGATCTCTTGGCCAACGTTCTGGAAGTAGTCTCTTACAGTTGATATTGTTCCTTCATCAATTTCCGCCCCTCTAGGGTATCTTCCTTCACTTTGTTCTTGAAGAATACGGGTATCAAATCCTCTAGTTAGCAGAATTTCGAGATCACTGTTTTGGCGGGCCAGTTCAGCCAGTCTCACAGTGTTCCTCCATTCGTCCTCGATCACTATATCCAGGTCGTCTTCCAGAATATCGAATATTCTATTGGTTCTTGTCATCACATCGTATAATAGCACATTGTCGAGATAGTATGTGTCTTTCGTTGGAACCAACGAAGCCAGATTCTTGTTTAGGCCTCTGGTGGGGTCATCCCCTTTCTTTTCGAGGTATTCAATTATAGAATCTGCGTCCATAAAACGGTTTTTACTAGCTAAAAGTAATAAATAGTTCTGTTCCCTAGCTTTTCTTCTTTAGTTTCACGAACAGGTGATCGGTCTCGTAGGGTTCCAGCCGCTTTTCATCGATTATTTCCATTCTCTCTTCCAGCTTCTGTTTCACTTCTCCGAAGATCTCTTCCGCGTCTCTGGAAGCGGATACTGACTGTGCCTTGATGGTGATTAGAGCTATCCCGTCTTCTTTCAGGTATTCTTCGCAGTTCCTGAGGAAGATCTCTGCCTGGTCGCGCTGGGAAACGTCCTGGTAGACGACATCGACTTTTCCTGAAACAATTTCCGAGTAGTCGCCGGGGTTCCTCGCGTCCCCGAGTATCGGGGCGATGTTCTCCCGGGCTTCCGCAAGCTTGAGCAGATCCTTGATAGTAGTTTCCGAATACTCGACCGCGTAAATGAACCCTTCCCGCAGGATATCGGATAAGTGGGAAACAGTGGTTCCTGAAGCCGCCCCCAGGTAGAGAACGGTGCTGTTGGATTCAAGACCGAGTTCGAGACCATTCAGTATTGCCGCGGCAGCTTTTGAACGTTCAGGATCCCAGCGCCGGAACTCCTGGCCTTCCTGTATCAGTGGTTCGCCGTAGACTTTTTCGCCGGGATTTGAGTTTACTGTGTAAAGGTAATCGTCTTTGCGGTAGATGCCGGGCTGGACCTTTTCCATGTTGTGAAATAAGTAGAAGCAGTTAAATTAGTCTGTTATCTCCAGACCTTTCAGTGCTGCTTGCCGTAGATTCTCCGGGATTTCCTCCAGGTTTTCGATCTCCTTCCTCGAAAACCATTCCATCCCCTCATGTTCGTGGCCATGTGTTGCCTTCCTCTCTCCGGCAACTTCTGCCAGGAAAAGGAAGCTGCAGTGCCAGTGCCCGCTCTCCACTTCGTGAAGATTTACGTGGAAAGGACGTGGTAGATCAAAAGCTTTCCCGTCGTAAAGCCGGGAGGGGGTAAAGTGATCGTGAAACTTGATCTTGATGCCGGTCTCCTCAACGGTTTCCCTTTCAGCGGCCTCATGTGGAACCTCATCCTTTTCTATGTGTCCTCCGGGCTGTAGCCACATCCCGAGCTTCGAATGTTTCACCAGGAGAACTTCACCGTTTTCAACTACTATGGCCCCGGCAGTGAAGTCGCGGTCCGCGTCTTCAGGAACTTTCATCCCTCAACTCCTCGAACTTTTGCTGCGCTTCTTCCCTTAACTCTTCTCCCTTTTCCTTCTCACCGTAGAAGTCTAGTCTAGCTGCCATCGCTGCCTTGTTAGCCATGAAACGGGCCATCTTTCCTCTCGTATCATCAGGCAGGGGAGAAACAAAGTCGTGCTCGAACAGTATCCCGTGTTTGGGCGGTGTACCCTCGCCCTTCATGTACCGGAAAAGTGCTTTTTCTGCCCCCAGCATCTGGATAGTTGAAGCTGGGGACTTCGCCAGGTCTTCAAGGGAACCCGAGAGAGCCATGAGCTTGGTGGCGAGGAGTGGGTCCAGAAGCACCGAAAGGTTCGGCATCACATCCTTGGCGGTTTCCTCGATATAATTCTCTAGTAGTTCCTGTAGTTCCTGTTTCCTCCCCATTAGTTCCGCAGTTTCCTCCAGAACTTCACAGTCTCGGTCACGGAGCTCACCTCCTGTAGAATCCTCTGCCAGTTCAGAGAAGGCTTCCAGGTTTCTCCTTTCAATGCTTTCAGATAGAACCTGGAGGAACTCTTCATCGTCAGTAATGTTTTCCTCAAGTTCGGGAAAATGTAGCGAGTACCAGTCCCGGAACCTCTGCATGTCTTCCTGCTGTTTTTCAAGCGTGTCCAGGAAGTTGACAGCCTTTACCAGTAACCGGTCCCGGTCTATCTCACCAGTCAGCGCTTCCCGGGTCTGTTTGATCGCCTTCTTTCTCGCTTCAGGATCCATGTCACTCGACCTTGAGTCCAAGAATCTTCAGCTTGAGATCGACTTCTTTTTCATCTCTCCCGAGCTCTTCTGCTATTTCTCCCGTCTCCATGTTCCCGAAGTTCTGGACCATGAAACGTTCCTCCCACCGGGTGAAGCCTTTCCACTCGTCGAGTTCCTCGAGTTCGTCGTGGAAATCGGTATTTTTTTCAAGAAAATCTTTGAGATCCTGGTTGTCCATCTCCTTCCGTTTTCTTGCGAGGTGTTCAACCTCTCTCGGATCCCAGGCAAAAGGTATCTTGCTGGTTGACTCCCGGTCTGCCTTGGTATCGAGATCATTTCTCCTTTCCATTCCTGGCCCTTCCCGGCCTGAAGGAGTCTCCGGCGCGTCCAGTTCGCCCTTCCCGGCCTCCGACACCTGTTCGTTCAGCAGCTCCTTCGCCTTGTCCACCAGGTAATCCTCGTAATCCTTTCCCTCCTTCATACTATACCCTTTACCGCCAAGGTTGAAAAGCTTCCCTGCGGCGAGCGATTTAAGAAGCTAAGCCGGTTACCGATATCCATCGTGCGGCGGTGGTCCAGCTCGGCTAAGACCCCGGCCTTCCAGAACTGCCGTAGCAGTTCGCAGTACGAACCACCTTCGGTGGTCTCCGACCTTCGGTCGGAAAGTTAGCCCTACGGCAGTTGCGAGAC
>CAZKLW010000037.1:0-7205 GCA_964553995.1 uncultured archaeon | reverse complement strand
ATTCTCGATGCTTGATACTCTATGGGTTCAAGGATAAGTGTACCGGTTATATTAGGTCGAGACTGTTTTTTAGCCTAAGGATCCGTATTTTTAACTTGAGAGAGATGAAATATTTGTGCCTAATGATATCCTTAAGATAACGGAAAATCCGGGATTCGTAGCCTTTCCCGCCAGCGTTGTATATTGCAGTCTTGCCCATGCTTATTGAGTCATGCTTGTTTATTCTCCAGTAAATATTTGCGCAATCTCCGGTTACGAAGATATTTTCATAATTCAATGCTGGAAAACTGTGGCACATTTTTTTTGGGCTTGAATCCACGGGTATTCCTTTTTCTCCCAATTCAAATGATTCTCTGACCGCTCTGGATGGACGCACCCCGTTACACCAGACTAATATGTCTGGCTCCAGATTCTCTGCGTCCTTAAATTTTAGCTCTGTTCCAGATATGTTTTCTAGCTCTCTTTCTCCTTTGAATTCTACATCTTTTCTGTCCATATATTTGAGAGCAATTTCTGATACTGCGTTATTTATGTGGGTTACAGGTCTGCTATTGCTATCTATCAATGTTATATCAAGATCCATTTCGGAAAGCTCTCCCATTACTTCCAGACCTACATAGCCTGCTCCTATTATGGCTACTTGAGAACCCTTTTCCAATCTATCTCGGAGATCTGATGCTCCTGAGAGACTGTAGACGTGTTCTGCATCAGATATATCGAAGCCTTTTCTATTTATTTCTGAGCCTAAAGCAACCACCAGTTTGTCGTATTCATGAATTGTTCGACTAGTTACCACTTCAAATTTTTCGGGCCTTATGTCTTCAACTTTTTCAACGCATAACTCTATACCGGTTCCTCTGATCACTTCTTCTATATTCTCTTCCAGTTTACTCCTCTTAACTCTCTCACGAAGTATTTCGACTGTCCCTGGTGTAAACTCGTGGACCCCATTCAGGTCGATAATCTTAACTTGAGCTCCTTTCATACGGAACGATAGGGCGGTTCTTAGTCCAGATAGTCCTGCCCCCAAAACCAGTACTTCTTCCATAAAGTGTCTATATATATTACGGATATCTCAATTTCAAATATGCAACGATACCCGGATTCCAGGAGATACCTTAACTTCGCTCAGGACTCCTTTCCACAGAGAACACGATCGCCTGAGAACAGTGGAAGTTGGTCCAAATAACAGGTATCTGTATGTCACCACTTCCGATATGGATGGACCTGAACCCCCTAGAGACAGTGATGACAGGATACCGAAAATTGATCCTGAAAGCCTCGACTAGAAAGCTGTGAAGCTCCGGGTCAGTAGATACAGGCCGAGTAGTAGAGATGCAGCTCCAAACAACTTCCAGTACTTTTCATGGTTGAGAGCATTGACAGCACGATGCTCCTGCTCTTCGTTTGCAAGCAGATGGAAGACAGCCTCGGCCAGCATAGCCCACCCGATCAGGGTTATGACTCCTCTGTATCCAAGTGTCCAGACGTTTTGGGTGAGCACAATTCCAAGTCCTGCGGCAAGCTCTACAAGGGCGACAGAGTACCTCGTGGACGTATCCTCCACAAACTCTTCAACGTACTTGGAGAAGGCCTCATGCCTGATCATAAAGACTGCGGAAACAATTACTATGTAAAGTGCCAGGAACTCGGCCAGGAATGCTGATGAAACCATTTCAGTTGGATATTGTGGATTGAGTATTTAAATGATTTGCTAATCTGAGACGGTAAGTATTCCGTCAGCCTCGTTAATAATGTAGAGCAAGGATTTTTCATCGTCGGCGTTTATTTTTACTTCGTATTCTCCTTTTTGCCTCTCTGGAGAGATTTTTACTTCCCCTT
This sequence comes from uncultured archaeon, assembly GCA_964553995.1. Lineage (GTDB taxonomy): Archaea > Nanohalarchaeota > Nanosalinia > Nanosalinales > Nanosalinaceae > CAZKLW01. The sequence goes on along the minus strand of CAZKLW010000037.1, from coordinate 5,363 downwards.
CGACAAAATCTGCGTCCTGTTCATTTCTCATCCCTACTATGTTGAATTTTGCATCTCCAGGTATTATTAACTCATCCTCTTCAAGGTTGAACCAGGATTCTTCAGAGTACTCTTCCGTTTTACTACTTTTTCCAAGAATAGTTTCTCCATTTTCTTCTTCCATTTCTCTCTCCCTTATCGCGTACATCCTGGGTTGGCCGTTCCCTGAATTGTGAAGAGGTCCCTGCATCCGGAAATGATTGCTAAATTGGTACAGTAATTCTCTGACTTTAAGATCTTTAACATTTGAATAAGCATAGGGTTCGATCATCATTCCTCTTGTTTTCGGGGTTCTAAATTTTTCGACAAAATCTTCGAAGTATTTCATCACGTCCTGATCATCGATCCAGTAGCGGATTATATGGAGATTGGAAGCAATTTCAATGTCCATTTCTATTTCATGCGCGTTTCCCTCAATATGAAAGGGTATTTCGGTTTCCAGGTCTGTATAGAAGGGCAGACCGCTGGAACGGGCAAAACCTTTGCTACCGTAATCTGTGTCTTCAAAATTAGCATCAAACTCTACCTCAAGACTTCTCTGTAGTCTTGCAAGCGTAGAATCTTCAAGTTCTTCTCCCCAGCCTATTCCTTTATGATCCCTCTCTTTTTCTCCCTGGGTTTCTTCCATGTATGAGGAACGGGTAATAAATTTTTATTACGTTTAAGGCCGCACCAATTCACGAGCTTTAGGCCACTTACTCCAAAGTTATGTTGAAGTGAACAAAAAAGTATTTGAAGTTTGCCATTCAACTAATAGAACTACGATGACTGAAAACACTGGAAATGAGGATGAGATACTTACCTGCCCGGGATGCGAGTCCACGAGGATCCGGGAGACCCGTGAGGCAGAGCTTGTATGCCAGGAATGCGGGTTGGTGCTAGAAGAGGACAGGGTAAAGGAGTCGGCCTCCCGGAGAGCCTTTACCGCTGAAGAAAGACAAAAGAAGGAGAGAACAGGCTCACCCATAACCTACACCGATCCGAGCAGGGGTATGAAGACCAGGATAGGGTCGAGCCAGGAGCTCCGCCAGGTCTCTCCTGGGAAACGGGGACAGTACTACAGGCTGAAGAAGTGGAACCGCCGGCTTGACGAGTCCCGGCAGAGAAGGATGAAGCACGCGCTCCAGGAGCTCGGGAAGCTTGTCAACACTCTGAACCTGCCTGGATCCGTGCTTGAAGAGTCCAGCAGGCTCTACGAAAAAGCGCTTGAGAAAGATGTTGTACAGGGCAGGAATATTGAGAATATTGTGGCGGCTCTGGTATATATAGTCGCGAGGAACCATGGGGTCCCGAGGACAATGAGCGAGATATCAGATGAGGCTGATATATCGGAGCGGGAACTTGGCAAGAACTACCGTTACGTTGCCAGAGAACTTGATCTCAGGATCGTTCCCGTCAACCCGGAAGACTTTGTCTCCCGCTACGCCGAAGAGCTTGGTCTCTCGGGAGAAATCCAGGGTAACGCAAGAGAGCTGATCTCCGAGGCCCGTGAAAAGGAGATCGTTGCGGGCAAGAGCCCTGACTCAATAGTTGCCGCTGCGCTTTACGTGGCTGCAAAACTAGATGGTCGGGATATAACCCAGAAAGAGGTGGCGGACAGCGTGGACGTAACGGAAGTCACGGTCAGGAAAGGTTACCAGGACATCGTCGAGGGTCTTGACCTCCATGAAGAGCTTGAACAATGACCAATGATGAACTGGTTGACAGGCTTGTCGAAGACGGAAGGATAACTTCCAGCCGGGTGGAAAAAGCTTTCAAGAACGTGGATAGGAAGGGTTTTGTATCAGATTCTTCAAGGGCGTACGTTGACAGACCTCTACGTATAGGGGAGAACGCGACTATCTCGGCGCCCCACATGGTGGCCATAAACACGGAATTGCTGGAGGTAGCTGAAGACTCTACAGTTCTGGAGATCGGTTCAGGCTCCGGCTACCAGCTCGCGATCCTTTCGGAGCTGACCTCGGAGAAAGTTATCGGGGTGGAGATAAACAGGAAACTGGTTGAAGAATCACGACAGAGGCTTGAATCCCGCGCCGAAGTAGTTCATGGTAACGGTCTCGAGGCTGTTGAAGGAGGCTTCGACCGGATACTTTTCTCGTGCGGTATTGATTCACTGGACTGTGAGGAAAGGCTGGAGGAGGACGGTATAGCGGTTGCACCGGTGAAAAGACGTTTCGGCCAGGTAATGCAGAGGCTAAAGAACGGGGAGACCACTGAGCACGGCCGCGTGCGGTTCGTGGAGTGCAGGACTTAAAAGGATTTGAAACCGTCAGTTACTCCATGTCCCTGAAAATCCTGTTTACCAGCGACTTCCACGCCATGGAAGACCTCAAGAATGCGGCGATTGAAGAGGCCAACTCCGGCGATTATGATCTCTTCGTGAACCTTGGAGACTACATGGATGAGGAATACGCAGAGGAGCTGTTCGAGGCGATAGATATCCCGGCGATAGGATGTACCGGCAACAGGGATCTCATGTTCGACGACGAATTCCTGGACTCGGATGTTCCCGTCTACAACTTCCTGGAGGCTCAGGTTGACGATGAATACCTGGTTATTCTTGTCGGTGGAGAGCTGACAGACAACTATAAGCAGGAGATAATCGAGCTGATTCAGGAGCACGGCGATCCCTCTAAAGTTATCGTAGGTTCCCATTATCCCCCACACAAGCTGGGCGACCGAATCCATTCCGGCAGGAGAATCGGGTTTGAGGAGTTCCGGGAGGTAATTCTACGTGAAAAACCGGCTCTATGGGTCAACGGCCACGTCCATGAAGACTTCGGCGAGAGAAAACTGATGGAGACCACCGTGCTGAACTCTGCCTCGGAGGAGACCGGGAAAGGCTTCTCGGTAACTATTGGTGATGAAGGTGGGGTGGAGGAAGTTGAGGAAGTGGAGCTTGTAGAATATTGATTTAAGTTTTTCATCAAATTTTTGTGGTGATGAAGAGGGAGGAACTTCCAGCTCTGGCCAAGTCAGGCTACGAACATGAGATAATCGAACCTTCCGATTCATGTAGGGAATGTGGTTCACTGCTGGAGGATGACTCGGCAAATATAGTGATTGTCGAGGAAGGTAATGATATTCCCTCCCGTGAGCCCTATAGAGTAATTGACTGTGATAGCTGTGAGATAACGTACTCACAGCGCATGAGCCGTGCCTAAATTCGACTTTCGCAATATGTTTAAGAATTTCCGATCAAATTAAGATTTATGGACGAAACTGACAGCATAATTCTCGATATTCTGAAGGAAGATGGGCGTGCCTCCTACACCCGTATAGCTGAGGAAATTGGAGTGTCCGAGGGAACGGTCAGAAACCGGGTAGACCGGATGCTCGAAGAAGGAGTTATAGACCGTTTTACGGTTGAGGTCTCTCCCCGTGAAGTAGTTGAAGCCTTCGTGATGGTTGATGTTTCCACGGGAACAGACATATCGGATCTCGTCTCTGATTTCCCGGGAAATTCTGAGATCTATGAGCTCGCGGGCGAACACGATATTATTGTAAGGTTGAGCGGGGAGAGCTCTGCCGAGGTCAACGATGCCGTGGATTTAATAAGAGAGCTTCCCGGCGTTGAATCCACCACCACCTACATGGTTCTCAACAGGCCGCACTAGTCTTCAAGCAGGTTGAAATGTTCAAGGACGGTATCTATCTCCGTCTGGTTGAAGAGTCTCTGTCTTCGGTTGTCAGTTAACACTACTTCATCTTCCCAGGGTTCCCTGTCAAGCGAACCGCCTGGCGTACCGTAGTCGAATCCCATCCGGTTGAGGGCGTACTGCACCGACTGTGGATTTTTTTCTCCATCCTGAAACATTGCCCGGTGCGCCGGCATCAAGATATTGTTGAGAGTCTCTGCACGAACTGCGTCCTGATCATCTCCCTGGTAGCCTTGTTCCCAGACCTCGACTGTTTCCCGGGGAAGTATGTTTCCCGTAACGCTTATACTGAAGCTACCTCCCTCACTGTAGATCAAGGGATTCCTTGGATCATCTCCTGAACCCAGGTAGAAGTCTTCCAGACCTTCTTCCTCGAGACGTGCTCCAAGCTCCTGTATCTGTTCGGGATTGTTCGAGGCCTCTTTTATCCCTACTATTCCCGGTATCTGTGCGAGTTCAACAACTGTTTCGGGCAGTATGTTTACACCGGTACGCCCGGGAACGTTGTAGGCAATTATGTCGGATTCAACGTTTTCGGCTATAGGGCCGTAATGCTGGTCGATGAGATCCTGCTGTGGGGTACCGACCTGGTAGGGCGAGATCATAAGATGTGCGTCGATGTCTGCCATCTCCTCTATCTCCTGCGCCAGCTCTATAGTCTGTTCCGGCACGTTCATGCCGTCACCCGCGATTACTTCAAGCCCGGGGTCGATCTCGTGCGTGATGTCGGCTATCCGTCTAACATAGTCCGCATGCTCACTTATCACGTCGCCTCGCTGGGAGGAAAGTGCCGCGGCATGGCCCGTACAGCCTGCGGGAACAACTCCGTGGACGCCGTTATCGGCCAGGTACTGTATGTGTTCCCTGCTTGCATCATAGTTTATCTCCCCGTCTTCGGTTCTAGGGGTTGGAAGCGCGGGATAGACGCCTTCAGGTTCAAATTCTGTAATTAGAGATCACCTTTCAGTCCGCCGCTGCACCGGTAGCTTCAGCGGAGGTATTGAAACCGCCGAGATGTCTCCCGGCCACCTCTCGCAGAGAAGCACTGTCTACTGGAAGTTCTGCCTGTAGATGTTCTTCTGGATCAATACGCCTGTAGTCTGGCATTCTTTCGTCTCCGAACTCTGTCGATCCTACGTAGATACCGCTGCCGTTCTGCTCACAGTAGACAAGGTAGTTGTCTCCATTGACGGAGATTCGGCCGGCCCGGTACTGTCGGGATTCATCCCCGCTTCTCCTCCGGGTGCCGCGATGCAGCAGTTCTGCTTCTTCTATCATCTTTCTCTTGCCTGGATTACGTTTCTCATGGTTTTCATGAGTTTATTGACACCAAGTCTTTAAATAGTATTCGAATATCTGATTAAATACCTGATTAAAATATGTTTTTCGTAATAAATTATCTGTAATCCGGAATTTATCTGACTGGCAAGAATCTATATTGGATTTAAAATCTTTGTCCAGATAACTATTCTAGAAAGGGCCGGTAGTTCAGTCTGGCAGAACGCTTCCTTGGCAACACCTCCTTTCCCTGCGAAAGGGGGTTCGAGAAAATCTCTGATTTTCGAGGAGCTCTTCGACGCCGAATTGGAAGAGGCCTGGGGTTCAAATCCCCACCGGTCCAGGCTCTTCTCCGTTCACATCCCGTCTTTGAACTCAGTCTCGCCT
>CAZKLW010000036.1:0-7366 GCA_964553995.1 uncultured archaeon | reverse complement strand
GAATACGGGAGTTCTTGAAGGAACAGGGTGTTGAAACCGGTGATCTCGTGAAGCTTGCGATCCAGATCTACAGGATTGGCGAATGTTTTCTGAAAGAGGATGCCCGGATGGTGGAAGTCAATCCTCTCGTGAAGTCAGAAGACGGTTTCGTAGCTCTTGACGCCATGATCGATCTGGACGACGATGCCAGTTTCCGACATGAACATGATTATCCTGAAAGGTCGGAGTTCGCCCGTGAAAAGACTGAAAGAGAGATAGAGGCGGAAAAGATAGATGAGGACGATCACCGGGGAATCGCGGGCAAGTATACGGAGCTTGAGGGAGATATAGGGATGATGATGGCTGGAGGAGGCGCCTCGCTCACGAACATGGATGCGCTGATTTCTTACGGTGGAGAACCTGCCAACTATACTGAGTACGGGGGTAACCCTCCGACAGAGAAAATTTATCGGCTATCGAAACTGGTAATGTCAAAACCCGGTCTCAAAGGACTCTGGCACGTTGGTGGAACCGCGAACAATACAGATATTTACAGGACGATGAAAGGGTTCTGCGAGGCGCTTGAGGAGGAAAAACCTGATTACCCTATAGTTGTCCGCAGAGATGGACCGAACGCTGATGAAGGCTTTGAGCTTTTGAGGAAGACACGGGAAAAACTTGACCTCGACATGAAGCTTTTCAGGAACGATACGCCCATGACCCAGACTGCTGAAGTTTTAATGGAGATGATAGAGGATGGAGAATGACGGCAAAGGTTCTAATGGTTATGGTCGAAACTACTGTTAGAGGCGACGAAAAATGACAAAGATACCGGTTTTTGACATAGGCGACACCCTGCTTCCGTCCGAGAAACTTATCAACAAGACTGTAAAGAGAAAGCTTCACCAACAGGGGATCAGGGATGTACCAGATTTCCCGATTAACGAGTACAACATCTACAAACCAGAGGATGTCCAGGAATGGCTTGACGAGCACGGGATAGAGACGGATGCCGAGAAGGTCTCCCTGGCATACAAGGGCAGCGCCAGACGTTACCTTGACAGGAAGAAGGTGATAGAAATACTGCAGGAGCTTGGTGAAGAACATGGCCCTATAGGCTTCATAACTGATAACTCTGTTGAGGCCAAGGAGTTTTTCAAGACGCTTTTCGATCCTGACGAGGAAGATGAGGATGATGAATTTGAGGGGATAAACTACGAGGGATTTATTGTATCCGAAGAAGTCGGCGTCCAGAAACCGGATGAAGAGATCTTCAAGGCTTTCCTAGATGAAAGAGACGAACCCGCGGAGGACTTCGTATACATAGGTAACAGGCCTGAAACCGATTCCGCATGTGAGGAGGTCGGAATTACCTTTGTCTGGCTTGACAGGCACGAAAACTTCGGCTCGGAGTGGGATGGAAAGAAAATCTACAAGCTTTCCGTAGAAAACGTGGAAAAAGTACTGGAAGAACTTGAAGAAGAGTAGTTCTGGAAGATGAGCATCCTGGTCGACGAGGATACCAAGGTACTGGTGCAGGGCATAACGGGACGTGAAGCTTCCGAGAAAGTTCCCGAGATGCTGGATTACGGCACCGATGTTGTCGCCGGTGTAACTCCCGGCAAAGGAGGCCAGGAAGTTTCAGGGGTTCCCGTCTACGACACGGTTTCCGAGGCCCTTGAAGGGCACCCGGATATCAACGCCTCGCTCATCTACGTACCGCCGTTTGCGGCCAGAGACGCGGCGTTCGAAGCCCTCGAGAACGGCATACCGCTTGTGAATATAGTGACGGAGAGAATACCTACGAAAGATGCGTGGCAGATTTACAGGAAGGCGGAGCACAAAGACGCGAGAATAGTGGGTCCAACATCTCTCGGGTTTTTAACACCCGAGGAATGCAAGCTTGGACCTATAGGTGGTGACCGAGCAGAAGAGTTCTACGACAGGGGAAACATAGGAATAATATCCAAGAGCGGGGGAATGACTACAGAAACCGCCTGGGTCATAAAACAGGCAGGATACGGTGTATCCACGGCGGTCGCCATCGGTGGCGACGTTATAGCCGGCACAACTTACAGCGATGCTCTCGAACTCTTCGAAGAGGACGATGAAACCGACGCCGTTGTGATGTACGGAGAGCTTGGAGGAACCTACGAGGAGCGGACCGCAGAGATAGTTTCCCGGGGAGAGTTCACGAAACCTCTGGTCGCCTTTATAGCCGGCAAGTTCACCGAGGACCTGCCATCACGGAACTACGGCCACGCTGGAGCGATTATCAGGGGCGAGAGAGGCACTCCTTCCGGGAAAGAAAAAGCCTTGAAAGAGGCAGGAGCACATGTTGTAGACGTACACCATAAAATAGGTGAGGAACTGGACGAAGTACTGGAATAATTGCTGGATTTAAGGTTTTAGATGCAATATTACATATGCCGAGCTTTGATGAAATCTTCGGTCCCGGGGAATTCGATGAAGAGGAAAATTCGTACCGAAGAGTCTTTCCAGGATTTGAGGCAGGAGGCACCCAGAATGTTCTGGACTTCGCGACGCTGCTAGAACATTCCCGCAGACACGGACACAGCCTCGAGCTTTTTCCAAATGGAAACTCCAAGGATCTGGAGATAGAAAACGGAGACATAACTGTAGAAGTGGAGAATTATCCGGACGGGAGGACGGAGCTTGGTGTAGAGGTAGAAAAAGATGTGGAAGACTTGGAATCCTATCTTGAGAAACCTCTGGACCAGTGGCTGGGAGAGATTATACGACGTGAACAGAAAATTTACAGGGCATCAACTGATTTTGTATACCGAATACTACCGGAGAAAGCTGCTGAAGAGAATATAGATGAAATTGAAGCTCTAGAGAGGGAACTGGACGGAATTGGAGGGCATATGGCTGATTTTCATTCGGCATACAGGAATAGGAGTCCCGTGGGAATGACAGCGAGATATGGGATGGAGTTCGAACTCTGGCCGTTCGAGAGCTTTGATATGGACAGATCCAAGCTTCCTGGCAAGATGCCTTATGGCGACGAACTTGACGACAGTAACTTGATATCCAGGAACGATCTTTACATGAAGAGATATCTTCAATCACTGGTTGAGATGGCTCTGGATGAGTACGGAAGGAACAGGGGACTTGAACATATGTGGCTGGAATATGTTGATTCAGGTTTCGAGCAGGCGAAAGTGTAAAAACAGATTGTGGGTATATGAGTGTATGACGCAGTGGGAAACCAGTGTTTCTTCTTCAGGAAAAGATGCAGTTATAAGAGGAGAACCGCTGGAAGACGTAGTGGACATGTCTTTTACTGATGCCATCTGGCTGGTATTGAAAGGTGAAAAACCTGATGATCGCAAATCCGAGATTTTCAACACTATACTATCTTGTTGCATCGACCACGGGGTTGGAAACCCCTCGACCGTTTCCGCGAGAACCGTCCAGTCGGGCGGCAACGACATGAACACCTCGGTTGCAGCGGGGATACTTGCGCTGGGAGACAGGCATGGAGGAGCAATCGAGTCGGCCATGAAAATGCTGCAGTCAGGAGAAACTGCTGGAGAGATAGTTGAAAAAGCCCTTGGAGAAGGCAAGACTATACCCGGTCTCGGCCACAAGATTTACGATGAGAAGGACCCGAGAACCGCCAGAATCTTCGAGAAAGCCCGTGAACTCGACCTCGATGGAGAGTCCGTTGAAAAGATGGAGTCGATAGCGGAAGAATTCGCATCGAGAAAAGTGGAACTCGTGATAAACGTTGATGGGGCGATAGCCGCGGTAATGAGCGACCTTGGCTGGGAGCCGGAACTCGGGAAGGGTTTCTTCATAATCGCGCGGACTCCAGGTCTTGTCGCACACGTACGTGAAGAGATGGATGAAGACGGTTTCAGGCGTGAAGAAGGTGAATACACTGGAGACTGAAGAGTTTGAATCCGAGCTCGGCGATGTTGCGGTGACAGATTCACACGTTGAACGTGATCCGGAAGGCCCGGAAGACTGGGAAGAGGTATCCGAGGGCTATCACGAGAAGCCGCTGGTCGAGCCAGTACATTTCTCAGGGATCGAGAATCTGGACTGTTTTCTGGGCGACGACTATCCTTCAGTGCTTGTAAAGACCGCGGAAGGCTGGAAACGCATCTTCTTCAAGGAAGAAGAAACTGCCGAGAAATGCTACAATCTCCTGAAGTACAGGTGGCAGTGCTACCGACAGATTTATGCCTGAAAGCTCTTCTGTATAAAAGAATCTGGTGACGTGGAATCGACATGGTTGAAGGAGAAGGCGAAAGGGAAGTTTGGACTTCGTGATCTGGAGCCTGAGGACCTGATGGCGGTCGTGGAACGTGAACTCAGGCCTCTGGATGATGGAAAGCCCACGCTGGAAATTGACACGGTTAGAGAGCACGCCTTCCGCCACGGAGTCACGACGAGTTTTTCGGTAATGAAGTGACGGAGACAAGGTAAATGTCGACTTCGGGGATGGCTTCTATCTGGGTGTTTCCAATCCACAGATCGATGGTGGGAAAGGAGAAACCCGGATCTTCTTTGGATCCGATGAGAAACCGGGCGATGTAGAAACAGTGTACAGGCGAAGGATAAAGAAACTCGTGAGAAGAGAGTCAGGTTCCTACCAGGCAGCCGGACTCTTCTTGCGGAAATCCCCGCCGGAGATGCGGATGAGAAAGGAATTGATGAACTGGAGGCTTTGGCCGATGAGCTTGAGGAACTGGTTGACTTAGAAGGCGCACTAAATTCTTACTACAACGAGGAAGATCCTGCACCTTTATCCCACCTCTTCATGCCGTTCTCCTACTTCTTCGATCTGGGACCGGAGAAGTCCATTGATGATAACTTCCACCATGACTTGGAAATGGAGATGCCTCTTTCCGAAGCTTACGTCGATGAGGATAAGATGTTGAAAGGGAAATACTGACTGAGAAAATGCCTCGAAACCTGTATAGAGCTTGCTTTCGAGGAATACGACAATACCTCCACAGATATAGATCGGTATCTGCGTGTCGAAACAGCGGGTTTAGAGCCCGAAATATCTCCAAAATCAGCAAAATTCTGAAGAGACTGGCCAAAAGACCAGTCTAGAATGAATCGATCCAGATACCCTCTCAGTCTACGGCTTCAGACATAGCTCAGCTACTTTCATAGGCACGGAGAAAAACTGAGGAATCCAGAGAATGCTGTTCTGGTGCGCCTGGAAGAAGCCGGATCGGGCGAAGACATACTGCCACGAGAACGAGAAACGGATTCGGAAGCTATCCTGGCTGACAAAGGAATAACACCAGAAGACGACGACAGCGAAAGTATCATGTAGATGAAGAAATGTCCCGCTGTGAGGAAGAGCGATCGACAGGTGCCGACTACTGTCCAAGCTGCTCACTTCCTCTAGATACAAGGAAAGTTTAACAGTTAGTTCGGTCCTATGATTTTTATTTAAACCTGAGCAAGATTGAATTATGAATTGTCGATTTTGTGGGAAGGGGTTTGACTCAGAAAGAGGTCTACATGTTCACCAATCTCAAGTCCACGATGATGTTGAGAAAGAAATCAGAGATTTTCTTGATCAAGATGTTGAAGAAATCAAATCCGGATTTGAAGAAACAGATTGTTCTCCCTCAGAATTGATCCAGGCAGAAAAAAAGTTAGGAAATAGAGAAGAATTAATTGACTATCTGTTGAAAGAAAAGGAAGGAGATATGTCTGTGGATTATATCGAAGAAAAATTAAAGGTTATAGATGAAATAGAAGAAGAAATAGAAAAATCGATGCATGTTCAAAGTGAAAGGAAAAAATTGAGGGAAAGGAAAAAAGAACTGGAAGAAAAAGAAGAAAAACTTGAAGAGAGGCTGAGGTCAGAAGAAAAGCTAGCTGAAGACCAACAAAAGGAAATTGAAGAACTGCAGTATAGGAAGAAGGAGCTTGAGGACAAGGTTGCATCTGTAGAAGAAGATATTGGGGAACTTCAAGAGAAAAAAGAGAATATCGATCATGAAATCTCTAACTACAGGAAAAAGAAACAGGAAATGAAATCCAAAATCGACAAGCTTTACTCAAAGGTATCAAAACTCGATATTTAGAGACTTGGCGAAAAAGAAATTAAAATTTCTGAGCCTAAGAACGAAAGAGATTCGCTCGAAAGCTCTCTGGCAGATATCGAGAACCTGGTCAAGGAGTTTAAAAACCAGGCGGATGAAATGGACGAGAAAATCTAACTTCTCAACTTCTCTTTCCATTTATCTACAGTATTGCTTAACTCCATCAGTTGGATCTCATATCTGTTTCTGATTTTTTCCTTTTTCTCAACCTCTTTCTCAATCTTGTTTCTCCTGAACTCGAGAACTTCTTTCTTGTTTTCAAGTGAACGGACATCCTGAATAAGTTCAAGTTCCTTCCTACCGGTATCAGCATCAGACCACCGCTCTATCCTTCTGTAACTCTTCAGTAACATGTATCTGATCTTCTCTTTCCAGTAGATAAATCTGATATCCGAGGTCAGGATGCCCTTTGAAAGAGGCCTTCTAACCAGGTAGAGACTAAACATCAATAATATTACTTTCGTTGCGGTGAAGAACGGGATTTCTGGTAGACTGAAAGCCTCACCCGCATCAATAGTTTCTTTCTTCCTGTTTAGATTGACCACAAAGACACTGAAGCCCTCCTGGGACCTGGCCTCAACCCTGTAAAAAGTCTCTCTTTCCCTTACAACTTTGGTATCAAGTACACTCTTTCTTTCACCCTGTTTGTATCTAATAAGTTCTATATCCTGTGGTGACGAGTTTCGGGATCTAATGAATTCTTTCTCTACTTTGTATCTAATCGAAGCATTTTGAGTTTCAAAGCTTGTGGAGATATTTAAGATCTCGACGATTTCTCTCTCTTCAGATATGTTCAACTGTTCCACTTCATCCATTTCTTTAATTTGTACTTTAGTCCAATTATCCGGTTCAGATACCTCAAATCTTATTTCTTCTAACTTTATAGGGTCTTCACTTTCTGAATCATCTGCAGTCTGCTCATCTTCCCTGATATAGAAAGTGACTTCTTCATCCTCTTCCACCTGACCCAACACGGTTTCTACCTTCTTTATGCCAGAATCAACTTTTTTCAACGAAGCTTCAACTTCCTTGATCTGTTCTACGCCGCCTTCTGGTGTAGAGTCATTGTCAGATTTGTCTAGAGACTCTTCTTTACTGGTTCCGTTGCGTGTCTTATTTGAATCCTGAATATCATTAATGGAACCAGACACTCCTGTTATACTTTCGTCACTCCCTCCTCCAGAACCATCATCACCTCCGTCTTCCTCTTCGTCTGTGAAGAATTCCAGGATATAGTCTATCAGATCCTGTAGACCCAGATCAATATTCAAGGTCTCTGATACGGA
>CAZKLW010000035.1:0-7435 GCA_964553995.1 uncultured archaeon | reverse complement strand
TTCTGCAGACCTATAACGATCGGTACGACCGGCTGAAGAAGATACTGATGAGGAGAATGGAGATGAAGTCAGCCACCACCATAAAGCGCCTTGAAAGAAGAGAAAAAGGGGAGGAAGCCACCACCATAGGCCTAGTAAAAGACAAGTACTCCACGAGGAACGGCAAGTACATAGTGGAGCTAGAGGACAAGACAGGCACTTTCAAGCTTCTAGTTGAGGGCAGGGACGGGGACAGGATAGTGCCGGACGAGATGATAGGCGTCAGAGGCCGCCTTGGGGGGGATATAATATATGCGGATACTGTTGTCAGGCCAGATCTCCCCATACCTGACGGCGTAAACACGACCGAGCAGCAGATCAAGGCCGCCTATATTTCAGACCTTCATCTAGGTTCTAAAGAAACAATGAACGGGCGGCTGGACAAGTTCGCAGAATGGCTGAAAGAGCAGGAAGACATAGGGTACCTTGTAATCGCCGGCGACCTGGTTGAGGGTGTTGGCGTATATCCCGACCAGAACGAAGATCTGGAGATCGCCGATATCTACAAACAGTACAGCATGTTTGAAGACTGGGTTGAGAAGCTACCGGAAGAACTCCAGGTAATAATAGGACCGGGGAACCACGATATAGTTCGACTCGCGGAACCACAGCCCAGGATACCGGAGGATGCATTGCCAAATATTTCCGGTTTTGACAACATACATCTGGTCCAGAACCCGCAGACGGTAAGACTGCACGGTATAGAGTCTGAAGGCATAAAGCATCTGGTGTACCACGGCTACTCCTACGATGGCCACGTTGACCAGATCCAGGAGCTAAGGGAAAAGGCTTATGACGAACCTCACCACGTCATGATTGATCTCTTGAAACGCCGTCACCTGGCACCCAGCTTTGGCTCTAACCTGATGGCTCCTGGCGAAAGAGATTACATGGTAATAGAGGATGAACCTGACGTGTTTGTGAGCGGGCATTTCCACAGCCACGCCAATGAAAGCTACAAGGGCGTAAACGTCATCTGCTCCTCAACTTTCCAGGCCCAGACCGATTTCCAGAGACGTATGGGCCATGAACCACAGCCTGGGATTGTGACGGTAATGAATTTCAGGAACCGTAACACAGAGGTGAAGAAGTTCTAGATGGATACCGACGATTATTTCTCCACCATCGAGAAACGGACCGAGGAAGCCTACAGGATTGCGGAAAAGGCCCGGGGGCAGTCCAGGGATCCCGAGACAAAGGTCGATATACCGGTTGCAACAGATTTACCTGAAAAGGCCTCATCCTTGGTCATAGCCGCGAAGTTTCCCGAGCTCGAGGATAGTGGCGTGCCGGAACGCATCCGTGAACTGGAAAAAGAATACGGCAAAAACGATGAACGCGTCGCCTTCAAGATAGGCAGGGAGATAGCCGAAGGGAAGTTCCACGAGTTTGAAACGGTCGAAAGGGCGTGTGACGCGGGCGTACGCGTCGGCGTATCCTACATGACAGGAGGAATTACGACAGCACCTCTTGAAGGGATAGGGGATGTAAAAATAAGGGAAAACGATGACGGAACAGAATACCTCGCGGTCTACTACTCCGGTCCTATAAGATCGGCCGGCGGAACTGCTTCCGCGATGAGTGTTGTGCTTGCGGACTACGTCAGGAAGAGTGTAGGACTTGACAGGTTCAAGCCTTCAGATACAGTAATCAAGAGGTATTCGACCGAGGTCGACGACTACTACAACAGGGTCACTGCCAAACAGTACTACCCGGAAAGACAGGAGACAGAGAAGATAGCCAGGAACGTCCCCGTGGAGGTTACTGGATCTCCAACCGAGCAGAAGGAGGTCTCCAACTACAAGGACCTTCAGAGTGTCAGTACAAACCGTATACGTGGCGGGATGTGCCTGGTATACCTGGACGGTCTTCCCCTTAAGGCGCCCAAGATCAAGAAACGGATAGAGAAATGGGGTGCCGAGTTCGGACTTGAACACTGGGAGTGGGTAGATGAATATCTCGAACTCCAGGAGGAGATCCACTCATCGGGAGAAGATGAGGAAGACCAGGAATACTCGGGTTCCGACAAGTATCTGGGATCTCTCACCGCAGGAAGACCAGTCTTCAGCCATCCCGAGAGAAAGGGAGGCCTAAGGCTCCGTTACGGCCACTCCCGCAACAACGGTCTGGCAGCCGTATCCGTACACCCCGCGACGATGGAGATCACGGAGCGTTTCATGGCAATAGGGACCCAGCTCAAGCTGGAGTACCCCGGGAAATCCACCGTTACGACCCCATGTGATTCCATACACCCTCCGATCGTGAGGCTAGAGAACGGCGATGTCCGGAGGATTGAAACGCGGGGGGAGGCGCGTGAAATCGAAGGCGAAATTGATGAGATACTGTTTCTAGGGGATGCACTGGTAACCTACGGTGAGTTCCTGGAAAACGGCAAGAGACTTCTGCCTAGCCCCTGGGTCCACGAATGGTGGATCAAGGAAGTCGAGAGAGCTTCTCGAGAGAAAAACATAAGGTTGGGGAAGGATTTCTCAAGCACGAAACCAACGGTCGAGGAAGCCTTCAGGATCTCGGAGGAACTTAGTGTTCCGCTTCACCCGCGGTGGACCTACAACTGGAACGAAACCACTGTTGATAGGTTCGCGGCGCTCGTGGAATCAGTAAAATCCGGCGAACTTGAGGGTAGAAAAACAAAGCGGGCGCTTGAAGACATTCTGGTGGAACACAGCTTTCATAACGGTGTTATACAACTGGACGATCCCGACGTGAAAGTCCTCGATAAACTCCTCTCTTCCCTGCCTGAAGAGTTAGGTATAGAGAACAGGGATGAAATAACGGAGCTCATAGAGAAGTACTCGGGTGTCGAGATACGGGAAAAAGCCCCCCACTATATAGGTTCAAGAATGGGGAGGCCTGAAAAAGCAGAGAAGAGGACTCTACAGGGGAGGCCGCAGCTGCTCTTCCCGTGTGGGAGACAGGAAGGAGGAAGGATGAGGAACATCGTGGAGTCTTACAGGAAGGGCGAGATCCATGAAAGAATAATTCATAACCGTTGCAGGGAGTGCGGTGAGACCACATACTACTCCTACTGTATAGAATGTGATTCACCCGCCGACCCCATATGGTTCTGTTCCGGGTGCGGTGAAGAGTTCGGAGAACCCCCGGAAAAATGCGGTTCATGCGGGAATGAAGACTTCAGGAGATACAGGGAGACAGATATAGACATCAAGAAGCTTATCGATCACGCCCTCGACAATCTCAACAGGGAGAAGCTGCCGGAGCTGCTGAAATCGCCCAGAGGGATGTCCGGGGAACACCGCCACGTCGAGCCTATTGAGAAAGGTTTGATAAGACAGGAGAGTGAGCTCTACGTCAACAAGGATGGAACCGTGAGATATGATGCCACGGATCTACCGCTTACACATTTCAAGCCAGAAGAAATCTCGGTTTCCATTGATAGACTTCGTGAACTCGGGTACGAGGAAGATATAAATGGGGAGGAGCTACGGAACGAAGACCAGGTAGTTCCCCTGAAGCCCCAGGATATTATAATCCCTGACACTGAGAAGACGCTCCCGGCCTCGGATTACCTGGCCCGGGTCGCGAGATTTATTGATAATCTGCTTGAAGAGTTCTACGGCCTTGATCCATACTACAACATCGAGAAACGGGAAGACCTCATAGGGGAACTGGTGATAGGCCTGGCGCCACACACTTCAGGGGGCACAGTGGGCCGGATAATAGGTTTCACGGAAGCCAAGGGCATCTATGCACATCCCTACTGGCACGCAGCCAAGAGACGTAACTGCGACGGTGACGAGGACGCGGTAATGCTTCTTATGGACGGCCTCCTGAACTTCTCCCGCCAGTTCCTGCCCGATATAACAGGGGCCAAGACCATGGACGCCCCGCTTATCCTTTCAACGGTGCTAAACGCGGACGAGGTTGATGACGAGGCCTGGGCCCTGGAAACCGTGTCGGAATACCCCCTGGAGTTCTACGAGGAAACGCAGGACTACGTGGAGCCCTGGAACCTTGAGACGAATATCGAGAGAGGAGAGGATATAGTACATTCAGGCGAACCTTTCTGCCACAGCTTCACTCACGACACGGAGAGCATAGAGAATGGCCCAAAGCAGAGCGAATACGTATCGCTGGATGAAATGAGTGAGAAGACCTCGGCCCAGCTCGGTCTAGGGGAAAAGATAAAGGCGGTTGATGAAAACGCTACAGCCGAACTCCTCCTCAAGAAGCATTTCATCCCGGATATCAAGGGTAACCTGCGCTCCTTCTCCAGCCAGGAGATGAGGTGTGGCGACTGCAATACCAAGTTCAGGCGTGTCCCGATGACGGCACAGACCATAGCTCCATCTGGCAAGACCACGGCAGAATGCCCGGAATGCGGCGGTTCTATACTCCTGACCATCTCCGAGGGCACCATCAAGAAGTACATGATCCCGAGTGAGGAGATAATTGATGAATACGAGGTTTCCCCCTATACGAGACAGCAGGTCCTGATCCTGAAGAAGACGCTGCAGACGATGTTCGGCAAGGAGAAGAGGCAGACAGGGATCAAACAGTTTACGGGATAACGTTACCCTAAAAAGACTTCACCTCTACCCGTAACTTATGAATGGAGATGTCCAGATCAGCGAGGTAATGACTGACGGCGTAATAGCGATTGAACAGGATGAAACCGTAGATGAGGCAGCCCGGCTTCTACGTGAAGAAGAGATCAGGGGTCTTGTAGTTGTGGATGAGGGAGAAGCCGTGGGAATAGTTGTATGCCGGGATATCGCTTACCAGGTTGTAGCCGAGAACCTGAATGCCCAGGAAACCAGGGTCAGTGAGATAATGAGCAGCGATCTGATCGTCGCGGAAGAAGATGAACTCCTGGATGACGTGGCTATGGCGATGATCCGGAACGGTGTTTCCCGCGTACCTGTAGTCAGGGACGATATGCTCGTAGGTATAATGACCCAGAGCGACATTCTGAGAGCCTGGCCAGGGTTCGCGGAGATCATGGAGGAAGAACAGGAGCTCGATGCCGCGGCGATGCCCAGGGAGACCACGCAATCCGGCGTATGTGAAGAATGCGAGAACTATTCTGAAGAACTGATAGAAACCGGCGGGAGACTGCTCTGCAGCGAGTGCCGGGCCTCCCGGGACACTAGTTAACCTCCTATCTTTTTATCCAGCCCCCGGGAAATTTGGACTGTAAGCATGGATATAGTCGAAGAAGTGGTTCGCCAACGCAGAACTTTCGCGCTCGAGGAACCGGAGAGAGCTTATTCCGAGCTGCGGGACCTCCTGGAGCGGAGAATGAGTTTTGACCATGTATCAGAAGAACAGTACTTCAACGACGTTGATGAAGGCACTATAAGATCCAAGATAGCCGCGGTTGAATGGTACGACAATGTAACCAAGGAAAAGATAGAGATCTATCTCTACATATCCAAGCCCAGCAGGGAGCTAGATATCCAGGTCAAGGGGAAACTTGTGACGACCTACGAGGTCGAGACAGGCTGGAAGAACAATCTATTCTACTACGCCTACAGATCCCTTTACGACAAGTTTCTTTACGGCCAGGTGCGCCACGGCTATGAGCCCGCGGTGGAAGAAAAAGTCTCGGAGATGCTGCACAGGGTGCGTGAAAACGTGGAGGCTCACCATGGTTAAGTTCACCGAAGAAGTCGTCCCCGGCAAGTTTGATGTAATGTTCGTCAAGGAGGATCCGGCCAGGGTATACCGAGGCTTCAAGGACATGATGGTCGACGAGTTTGATATCGACAGGATAGAGGAAGGCCACATGGAGTTCAATGTCTCCCGCCCCAAGGACACCATCCGGATCAACGCGTACAAGGAGAAAAGCCCCCATACCGTGCTTCAATTCAGGTTTTCAATGAGGGCCAAGGATCCCCGGGTTCTGTACCAGAAGGATCGGCCGGAGAATATAATGAAGGTCCGGATAAAGGCATCTTCAAACGTACTTACAGTTTACCCTGGAGGAAACCCGGTATCCTGGCTTCCGAAGACCGAGTCCGAGTGGCCGGAGAACAGGCACGGCACCGATATTACCGGACTCGAGGCTGAAAAGAAAACGGCGTTCCAGCGCTCCAAACTCTACAAGATACTGGCCGGTATATGGTACAGGAAGTTCTACTCAAAGGAGATAGCCAGATACGAGGAAGAAGCTGAGGAAATAACTCTTCGGGCTGTAAACCTGCTCCGTGAGCGGTTCGGGGTCGAAGAAGCTATCTGGAGGACGGGTTCCAGCCAGTACCAGCCGCCATGGAGGTAAAGTTAAATTCAAACGCTGTTAAGATCGAATTATGAGTGAAGAAAGCAAATCGCTCGGCGAACGTATTCTCTACTGGTTCGAGCTGCCAGACCCTGAAAACAATGAAGCCGACAATGTATGGAGAGATTTCCATCTCTTCGATAATGAATGGGTGGAGATCCAGTCCCGGCTGGAATGGTATGAAAGCCCTAACGTTCCCCGGATATATGTTGACCACAAGGTTATAGGCCAGAATATGGAAATGGGTAGACCTGAAGAGCGTTACTACAAAGAAAACGTTGACTCCGGGGATTTCAGGGCCTACCTCGACTGGAGAGAGGATCTGCCCGGGGATCAAGGAGAGTACAGGATCAGGGTGCAGATAAGAACCAAGATTGCCCCTTCTGGGGAAAACGACTTTGCAATGGTGCAGTACAGGGTCGACACAGAACTCAAGTACGATACTCCGCAGGGTATAACGTTCCTCCCGCGGATACTTTCAAGACCCCTGAACAGGTTCTTCAAGTGGGCCTACATGCGGTTTATAGCGGAAGAAATGATCGACAGGGACGGCGAGTTCGCCCTGGAAAAGACCAGGGAATACTTCCAGTACCTGAGGAAGTACCATGGAGAAGAACCTTCACAGTCAAAGTCCCGGGAGGCACAGTTTACGCCTCTGCCCGAAGAAGGCATCTTTTTCCAGTGAAACTTTGCGAAGTTTCATCACGCAAGCCACGCTTCGGTGGCTTTGAATCCGGCTCTAGCCTCAAGTGCGGCGCAGTTATCTCAGGGTTCAAATTGGCAGAATTGATCTCCTTAACCCTTAATGCGTGTGAACTGAGCGTAACCAGTTCCGATACTAAGAAAAAGGTTTCCGGGCAAGCCTTTAATGCGGCATAAGAAAGCCGTTTGCTGCCCTCGGTCAGCGGCCGCGACCCTTGATGACCGGCTGTGTTACGGGGCAGCCATATCCTTTTCGTTTTCGAGGGGGAAAATGGCGCGCGTAAATGTAAAAGTGGAGACAGGTGCAGAAGAATTTGATATCGACCCGAAGGATATCCCTGTCATCCATATAACCGAGAAACCGGAGAACGGCCGCGCCAACGTACAGCTTGTAAACCGGCTTCATGACATTCTCGGCGAGAAACCGGGGCTAGT
>CAZKLW010000034.1:0-7773 GCA_964553995.1 uncultured archaeon | reverse complement strand
GAACACGAAGGAACGTGCCGGCAGGGCCCAGAACAAGGACGACAAGGAGATCATGTCGCGCCTACGCGCTTTAGGCTATATGATAGTTATAGGGTCTTTAGCGCTTCTAATGGCTTAAAATCTAGCTATACAGTCTTTTCACCATTTTTTATTTCTTATTTTACTGGAAATGATGGAATAATGCGGGATAGTTTTTATAGATCTTATTTTCTACTTTAAAATATGTCAAAACTTACTGCGCAAGTGCTGGAATTACTCTACCACGAGAAAGATTGGACCCAGAAGAAGATAGCAGAAAAATTTGATGTCACGCAACCTTGGGTTTCTAAAAAGATGAAAGAATACGGAATAAAGTCCAGTTATAACGGTTTCTGGACGGAGAAGGAGGAAAGAATTCTTGAGGAAAACTACAAGATTGCTCCGAAGGAGGAACTTTTATCCTTTTTACCGAATCGAAACTGGGAGAGTATCAAATTGAAAGCTCTAAAAATGGGTCTTTCGACACCGTTTGAAGAACACAATAAAAGCGATGAAGTTATTGAAAGACTTAAACGAAATGCTAAGGAAAGAGAAAAGAATGTAGATTTCGAGAATACTCCGACTTTATCCTACGTTCTAGGTGTTGTAGATGGAGACGGTTTCCATGATAGGAAAGGTTCCGTCGGTCTAGAAACCAAGTCGCAGAAGTTTGCCGATAAATTCTCCGGAGCTCTGGAGTCGATAGGGTTGAATCCGGGTAGAGGAGAACGCAGGGGAAAAGAGACCGTATGGGTGGCTTCTAAAAAGTTCGTTGAATGGTTGATGGATTTCACTTACGAAAGTAAAGTTGAATGGCTGGAGCAGTCAGGGGATATTTGGAAATATATTGAAGGTGCTTACGACTCCGATGGAGATTTCAGCAATTCGGGCCCTAGAATCTGCTCATATGATGAGAACGAAAAAGTATTTCTAAAGCGAATTTTAGATATTGCAGGTTTAGAGGCCAGGATCCACTCAAACAATGTTTATGTTCCTGCCTCCAGTAGGGAAAGGTTCTTCGCCAACGTAAACCCGGTTTACGAGAGGAGGAAACCGTAGAAATGTCAGATTGAGACAATCCCTGGATTAGTGGAACTAGAGCCGATAGTAGCGGGACGACGACGTCGGTCCCGATCTCTCGGAGTTCGACGATCTCGAGATGGACGACGACCTCCCGGCCGAGTCCGGGGGGCTCGAAGAGGAACTCGTGGATAGAGTGGATGAAGAATCCGAGAGAGAAGACATGAACAGGTCCCGTGCGATCGAGTCGATACTGGAGGAGTACTTCCGGTCCCGTTCAATCCGGACCGCAGTTGTGCTGTGTGGCGATCCGGAGGCCCGGACTCTCCACGATTATAAAGGCAAGCCGGTGCTGGAGCATATACTCGACCATCTATCAGGAGAAGGATTCACGAGAACTATATTGCTGGTAGGAAATAATACTGAGATAGAGCAAAGATTCGGCGAGTTCTACGATTCGATGAAACTGGATTACGTTGAAGAAGATTCGCCGGGCGGGACAGCATTAGCACTCCGCAAGGTGGATGTGGAAGATTCGTTTGCCGTACTTAATGGACATGTCATAACCGATGTCGATATAGAGGAGATGTGCAGCGTCCATAGATCCAGCGACTCGATAGCCACGATAGCTCTCACCACGGTAGAAGATCCTTCGCGTTACGGTGTTGCGAAGATGAAGGGCTCCAGGATACTCGGGTTCGAGGAAAAACCGGAGCCTGGCGAAGAACCTTCACGACTTATCAATGCAGGCACCTACATAGTTGAACCGGAGATATTTGATCATCTCGACCACAATTCCCTGGAGGAGGTTTTCAAGGATCTGGCGGATCAGCGTCGACTTTCAGGTTATATCTACGGTGGCGAATGGGTCGATATTGACCGGGAATAGCCTAGAGTCTTCTCTATTTTCTTCTCCAGCATCATTCCCTCGGTTGCGAGCTTCTTCTCCACAACCATCAGCAGATTGTAGAGTATGGATACGTTCATTCCCGCGATGAAGAAGGCATAGTTTGACGCGATGCTTTCCGCGATCAGGTAAGAAACAGCTATAGGCGCCATCGCTGCCAGGTAATGTACGGTACTGAAAACCAGAAGATCAGTTTTCTCATCCTCCGTTCCCTTTTCCCCCTGGAAGGCGAACAGAGCCAGCAGCCCGAACCCTGCGACAGCCCCGAAACCGTACATCATAACCCCGAAAAGATCCGGGATGCCTAGGGAATCCACGAGGATTATTCCGGACCCCCAGAATGCTATAGTGAAACCGTAGGCTTTCGACTCCCCGACCATAACGGAACGGAGGTAGGAAAGGCTCATGAAGCAGGATTCTGGATTCCATCTAATAAACTCTTCCCTAGGAAAGTTTTTGTATAAGATAGCTCCAAATTCTAATCCATGAATCCTTACCTCCGGAGAATCGAGAGAATGGCAGACTTTCTCGTTGTTCCCGCGCTCCTGGTAGTTCTGGTGATAGTCGTGGTGGAACTGTTCTTCACGGAGATCGCCCACCATTATGATGTCTGGATTAATATGGCTGATACCGCCGTGATCGCCGTGTTCGCCATCGATCTATCTTTCAAGTGGAGGCGCGCTACCGAGTGGGAGGGATTCGTCAGGAAACACTGGCTGGAGATAATTGCGATAACACCATTCTTCTACGTCTTCAGGGTTTTTGAGCTGGTTTGGGTGGCCAGTACAGCTGAAATAGGCCAGGAAACCGCTCACCTGGCAGAGGGAGCCCGTTCCGGACGTCTGACACAATTCTTTCGTTCGGCGGAAGCGACCCGATCTGCACGTTTTGGCAGGTTTATAAGGTTTTTCAGCCGCGCTCCAAGGTTCGCGAAAGCAGCCGAGTTCTTCAAACATCCCGGGGAAGACTGAACCTCTGGATCTGAAACTTTGGAATCCCCGGTTTATAATCTCACTTCTCTAGAAATCTTTAAAAGGAGAACGTAATATATCATAATACTTTTTAAATGAGTGTTTCCAAAATAGGCTTACCATGGAATATGAGGAATCTGAAGACAACCAGGGATATGTAAGTAGCGAGAAGTTAGCAAGGGAGCTAGAGAGAGAAGGACTTTCAGGGACAAGAGACTGGGATCTTCTCTAGGCTGTCTCAATCCATCCTACCCTTCTTATTTTTAATTTTGCATCCAAGGAACATATACGGTAGAATGGTATGGAAAAGGCGCTGGTAACAGGTGGAGCAGGTTTTATAGGTTCAAACGTTGTCGAGGAGCTGGTGGAACGAGGAGTAGAAGTAGTGGTTCTCGACGACCTGTATACCGGTTCAGAAGATAATCTCTCCCGCGTAAATGATGATATAGAATTTTTCGAGGGATCAGTTGTTGAACCGGGAACTGTGGAAGAAGCTGTTGAAGGCTGCGACACTGTTTTCCACCTGGCCGCACGTTCATCCAGACCTCTCCACGAGGATGATCCTTCAGGGGGAGCAAGAGTAAACGTTGAGGGCTTCGTGAACACAGTCGAAGCCGCGACAGAAGCCGGTGTTGATAAGATAGTCTACGCCTCCACGAGTTCGATGTACGGGAGCGTTGATCCACCGCATTCGGAGGAGATGGATGTAAAACCTCCAAATCTTTACACTGCTTCGAAACTCTCCCGCGAGAGATACGCTGAATGCTACAGCTACATGAACCAGATCCAGACAACAGGGATGCGTTTCTTCTCAGTTTACGGTCCACATGAACGCGCAAAAGGGAAGATAGCGAACGTAGTTACCCAGTTCCTCTGGAAGATGATGGATGGCGAGAAACCTGTTATATGGGGTGATGGAACCCAGAGCCGCGATTTCGTCTACGTCAAGGACGTTGCCGACGCGGTAATAGAGGCTGCGAGGCATGATCCTGAACTTGATGGCGAGGTTTTCAACGTTGGAACCGGGAAGGACGTGAGCTTCAACAGGGTGGTTGAGACTCTCAATGATGTCCTGGGGAAAGATATAGAGCCGGAAAGAATAGAGAATCCCCGGGACAAGTACGTCCAGGCCACCAGGGCAGACATTTCCCGGGCCAGCGAAATCCTGGGATGGGAGGCCGGGCACAGCTTTGAGGAAGGCCTCAGAAAGACTGTGGAGTACTACAGGAATCATCTATAAGAGTCTTGGACTCACGGGGTTCTTCATGGGTGAGATCGAGAAGCCCTGGGGCTACGAGGACCAGATCCTTATAACCCAGGTGGATATCGGCGACAGGACGGGAATGCTTGGTATAAGAAGACTGGTTATCAACGCCGACGAGATGACGTCTTATTCCTACCACGAAGAACAGTCGGATATTCTTTACCTGGAGGAGGGAAACGTGGTGATACGGAAGGAAGGAGATATGGAGGATCTGGAAGAGGGCAACGCCTTGATAATACGTTCAGGCCAGAAACACCAGATCCAGAATATAGGGAGCGATGTCGCCAGGATACTGGAGATATCCTTCCCCTACAGGCCCGACGATATAACCCGGATCGAGGATCCTTACAGCGAGAGAAGGGAAAAAGATAATAGCCAGGAGTAATTCTTTACACCAGCTCTTCCACCCAGTAAACTGTTACACCGACGAGAGCCATAAGTACGAGCCCGACGCTTCTCTGGAGTATGACCAGGGATAGTGCCGAGGAGTAACCCAGTCCCAGAGCGACCAGCATCCCGGTTCCGGCTGCCTCGACCGCACCTATACCCCCCGGCGAGATCGGAAGCGCGGATACCAGGCTCATCATAGAGGTGACGAAGGCAGCCTCCCAGAACCCGATGCCCGAGGAAAGCGCCAGTACGAAAAGGTAGAAAACTACT
The DNA here is from genome assembly GCA_964553995.1 of uncultured archaeon. Taxonomy (GTDB): domain Archaea; phylum Nanohalarchaeota; class Nanosalinia; order Nanosalinales; family Nanosalinaceae; genus CAZKLW01. The sequence goes on along the minus strand of CAZKLW010000034.1, from coordinate 2,933 downwards.
GCCTCCGCTGAACGTATGTAGAGCGAGTAGAACATGTTAAGTCCGATTTCACGGCGGTTAGAGGAACGGTAGCCGTCAAGCACGTCCGAAAGGAAGCTGGATCCGATGGGGCTCAGGAGCCCTATCCTTTCCAGCAGCGTTTTTTTGAGCACGAGTACCAGGCTGAAACCTGCTCCTGCCAATGCAAATATTACCAGGAGCGGCTGGAACCTGCCGATGAGAGGTACATCGAAGAAGAAAAGCGACACAGCGACGATCGACAGCAGGCTGACAACAGTAAAGTATCGTTCTAGAGCTACAATCCCCAGTATACGGCCGTGGCTGTCAATGCCGCGGTAGCGTTCGAAGATCTTGGAACGCACCAGGTCACCGGAGTTGCCGGGGAACAGTTTGTTGAAACTGTAGGAGATCGCGATGATCCTGAAAGAATCGCTAAATGAGATATTGTAGCCAATAGTCTGTGAAAGCGTCTCCCATCTAAGTGAAGCGGCTACATAGGTTGTCAGGAACAGTCCTACTCCCGCGGTATAAAGTTCGAGATCAACTTTTCTGAGGCTTGAGACAATAGCTCCTATGTCGGATACCCAGAAAAGCGCCGTTAACAGAACCAGGCCGAAGCCTGTCTTGGCGACTTTTTTCCACTCCATTCTCTACACCCTTTTCTTCAGTCTTCTCTCGGTCGTCTTTAACTGGTCGGCGATCATACCGGTCATCAGGAACTGGACCGCAAGTATCACAAGTACGCCGGCGGTAATGGCGGTCCCAGGATTCTGAATAAATCCTGTGGTGAGCTTCTCCTTGATAGCGAGGTACGCAGGATAAGAAGCCATCAACGTGAAAAGCAGTGCTATACTTGAGAAGAACTTCAGGGGGTTCATGTCCCGGACGCTCCACACAATCGTCTTGACTATCCGCCATCCGTCCTTCACGGGGTTGAGTTCGCTTTCACCCTTCCGGTTGTAGTAACTTATCTCGACCTCTTTCACGGGCACGTGATTCTCGATAGCGGTGAAGGTCATCTCGGTCTCTATCCCAAATCCAGGACTGGTGAAATAGGTGTGTTCAAGTGATTCCCTTGTAAAAGCCCTGTAGCCGGAAAGCATGTCATGTATATTTTTTCCCGTGGTGAAACGCGCTATAAGGTTGAATACTCGGTTGCCAACAAGGTTCAACCTCGGGATAGAACCTTTCTCTCTTCTCGACCTTCTTCCTATGACGTGTTCTGCCTCTCCTTCCAGTATCGGGTCCAGAACCCTTCCAATTTCATCGGGATCGTAGGTACCGTCCCCATCTATAGTGACATAGATATCTGCATCGATCTCTTCAAGAGCCTGGCTTAGACCATTGCCCTTTCCACCTTTCCTGGTCTGGTGAATGATTTCTGCTCCGGCATCCCTGGCCTTCTCGACAGTGGAGTCGGTTGATCCTCCATCGACCACGTAAATCTCCAGGTCGTGATCTCTGTATTCTTCAGGGAATCCTTCAATAACTGATTCCACTGCCTCTTCCTCGTTCAGTGTCGGAACTATGACTGCTATCATGGAAGTTTCGACCTGTTCACCCTGTAGATTATAATTTCAGGCTGCTCCTGTCCCGTCAGAGGATTTGTCGTTGATCCAAAAGTGTTGATGGGTTCAAGGTAGGCTGGGGGCGTGGCGTTGAAACGCTGTGCGGCCTCTCTCTGACTGATCTTGCCCTGCCTGACTTCTGCCCTCAACTGGTTCGGAACCCTGTAGGGAGGCACCTGTGTCTGGAGCCACCTTGCCTGCGCCCTCTCGTACACATCGACTTCTACATGGGTTATACCTTTTTCACGTATGATCTGCGGGAACTCTGATCTTTCTTTTGGAACTCCATGGCTTTCACGTGGGTAGATATAGTACCTCAGGATGGTGGGCGAGGATCCTGCGAACACTGCTTCCTCGGGAAGATTGTCATCTATCCATTCCCCTGCTGTTTCTGCTGTTGCGAAACCTCTGGGGTTGTTGACCATTGATAGGCCCTGGCTGTAGGATACGAAGATGACGGGCAGGAGTATTAGGAGAGCCAGACGCATAGGGGTAACGGATTCCGGCTTTAGTGCACCGGATATCTTTTCGGAAAGATCCAGGATGGTTATAGAGACCAGCGCAGCGATCCCGGGCACGATGAAGATCACGTACCTCGGGAGCTTTATCTGGGGTATGGACATGAAGCCCGCCCCGAGTCCGATCCACAGCCACAGTAATTTCTCGGAGTCATTCCTTGCCAGCACCGCGATCGATGTTAACAACGCCATCGGCGCCAGGTTCTCCCTGAGGAAGAAGATGACCGCAGGGAATATTATCACGAACGCTAGCTTCTTCACAAGCATATCTGGATCACTGTTCCAGTTCTCGAAGAGGTACTGAACCGTTCTCACAAGTACCAGCAGAGCTACTGGAAGAGTAACGACCGCGGGGGACTGGAAGATATAGTAAAAAGTGGACTGGACGGAAGTAATTGTTGGATCCGGGTTTCCCGAGGCGAATTCAAGGGCGCGTGAAAGACCGCATAGAGGAACTCCACATACCGCGATGTTTCTCAGACCCCACGGTAACAGGGTCAGGATTCCGAGACCGGCCCCGATCTGGTAGCCCCGGTCAAGGATAACTTCCCTGTATAGACTGGACTCCTTGAAACTTTCCTCTCTCTTGAGTAGCTGCCTGAAATCTTCCCGCTTCCGGTAGATGAAGTATACCGGCACTAGTATACCTAGAGTGTATGCTGGCTGTTTAGTCATTATGTTTAGCGCCAGGAGAGGTCCAAGGGCATAGAGCCCGTAACGCGAGTAACTTTTGTCCGAGAGCCCTACGTATAGCGCGAGTACTGCCGCCGAGTAGACTGCCGAAAAAGTCCCGCCTATAAGTATTCTCTCGCTGAGAAACCAGGTTATAGGGTTGAAGGCAACCAGT
>CAZKLW010000033.1:0-7809 GCA_964553995.1 uncultured archaeon | reverse complement strand
AATGCTCACTGACCTGTAAACCTTCAATGTATCTGGGCTGCCATCCTCATCCGTGTCATCCATTCTACCTAGGTAGTACGAGTAGCTACCTGCTATATCAGTAACGTTCAGTACGCTTTCTCCCTGGCTCCAGAACATCAGCATTCCTTCATCACCTACCTGTCTGACGCGAGTGAGCAGTGCGCCAAAACTTCCTTCCGTCTCAACCTTTCTCCTGACATATACTCCCCTGTTCACTTTCACATCCTTTTTCTTGCTGTTGCTATCAACGGATTCTACTTCGACACCGGGACCTACCCATGTGCCCGAACCTTCAGGATCGACTGTCATCTCGTTGCCTATCACGTCCTCGAAATCAGACCTGATTACAAATGCTTCCTCTACCAACCACGGACTCTCCACGTCATCATGATGGGTGACGCTCTCAAACCCGTCGCCGTTCCACCAGTTGGATTCTTCAAGATCTGTGGTTTTCCCGGTCAGGGCAAATCTGTTCCAGCCCTGAGAAGTGATCTTAGATGCGATCCCCTGGAAGAAGCGGTCACCTCTCCTGAAGTTCTTCACGAAACCGTCACCAACCCAGATCCTTGCCGTATCGGAAACCTCGAGGCCGTCTCCAGGAGTATTATCCTCCACGGTAAACACCACCTCGTACAGCCCCTCAATTGACGGGCTGGAGACTTGAAGGCTTATGGGATAGGCTCCACCGGAAGTACTGCCGTCTCCCCCCGGCCTCTCGAACCGGGTTTCCACGATCCCCGTGTAACTGTCCCTGCTGTCAGTCCCGCCGTTCACCGAGGCATCAACCGAGAAGCTTCCACTATCCACGCCGAAGATTTCATGGCTCTTCCCGAGCTCAACTACCGGCGCCTGGAGCAAGACCTCCTCAGAGCCCGATCCGTCCTCCTGTTTGAGTATAAAGCGGTACTTTCTGCCCGACGAAGGCTCCATGAGATAGAAACCGTCTTTTCTATCCTCAACATTCCTGAGCGAAGCATCAACCCCTGAAACAGTATAACCTGCATCAGGAACTATCCTGTAGCTGCCGTCTTCCTGTCGCTCAAGCTCGAAGATATGTTCTTCCTGGCAGTAACCTTCTCTATCGGCGAGGCCTGTCTCACATTCCTTCCACCAGGCGTGAGGTTCAGAAGTATCCTCGCAGTAGTAGTATCTGTCCGTGCTGAAACCCGTAGCCTTCACGAAGGAGCCTCTATTCTGGCTTCCGCAGCGTTCGCTGTCAAGCGAATGGTACCATGGCCCTGGTTTGTCCCGGATGCTGGAAGGTCTGGTTCTCTCGCCAAGTTTATCCAGATTCTCAAGCCGAGATTTCATGTTTCCGATTCCGTTTCCAGCAGCCGACTTTACTAGCCCGTATATATGAGTCGAACTAGCCTTCCATGCACTGGAACTCTTGCATTCTCCCAGGGTGCTCACCTCCGGCCTGTACTTGAAGCAGGTGAAAACGCTCAGCACCGTATCAGCATCCTGGGAAGAGAAAGACGGACTGTGATACTTTGCCTGCGTAAAGATACCAAGAACCAGACCGGAATCGACTTCCAGGCCGTCCAATGCCTCTTCTGACTGGGTGGCTGCAGCGCCGATTAGTAGAAACGCTGTTAAAGCAATTACCAATATCCTGAAACCCCAGACCATGGAAATTAGTTCCAGAGACTTATTTATAGTGTTTGGGTACTAAAAACATCAAACGCACTTATCCTGGAATATTTCTTCCCAACCGTTATCATCAAGCCAGACACATACCTCGTGTTCAGAGGCATCACCGCCGAGTTCTTCCTGTGCTGTATTCCAGCCAGTACTCTTACTTCCTTCCCACGAGTACTCAGTTTCATCCCCGCTATCTCCAGTAGAATCGGTATCTACCCCTCTCCTGCCTTCTACAGTTACGCTTGTTGAAGTCTCCTTCACGTAACCGTAGCTGGCGGTAACCTGTAGAGGGATTGTCTGTTCTTCCTGCTGGAGGTTGTCGACCTCCCAGCTGTAGCACTGGCTTCCTTCCTCCCCGTTTATCAGCTGGACCGTACTGGTAATAGTTTCGTGCTCGTCACCTTCCGAATCGCTTTCAAGCGGTTCAAAGTTGACGTTGCCCACGTCACTGAGAGTTACCTCGACCTGATCCCTGTTCTCGCTGTTTACATTATAGTAACCATCATCCTCTCCATAGTTCCCCTCCTCCCTCAGAAACGCTGTTCCCACTCCAGAGTTTCTCACGACCACACATATCTGCTGTGACTGTGAATCGCCGTAATGGACCTTGGGCGAAGATCCCCTGATGTCAAGCTGGACCGGTCCCGCGGAGTTGTCAAATGAGAGAGGTGTTTTTGTAGCCCCGTTTTCCCTGTAACGTTCATCCGTCATTATAGTAAGTTCTGTTGAGGCCGAAGTGTTGTATTCGTAGAATACTTCAAGCCTGAACCTGTCGGTTGACTCCCTTCCCTGGCCGTATGCAGGAGCTTTCAGCGTGAAAGTGGTAGTTCTGGGGAGGGCTGGCTGGTCCTCTGCGGGCGCTGGTAGCTCTCCGTTCCCCACCCTTTTGGAACGTCTCGACCTGGAAGCCATCGGCCCTCCATCATCAGATCTCCAGGTGAGTGACTGTCCACTCTCCGTCGCGAATGTTGGACCTCCTATCCTTGCCACAACGTTGCTGGCATCAGTATCTCCGGTGTTCTGTACCTCTGTTTGCAGCCTCACGATCCTGTCCGCGGGAGCAGGATCAGGTGTTGCGGAGAAATCTACTACCTGGACAGGCGCGGTTTTAGAGGCTTCTTCACCCGAAGAATCAGCGCACCCTGATGCTATCACTGCAAGCGCCAGGAGGACAATTACTGCTTTGCTGTCCGGCAGTTGTTTCACGGTCTTTTTACCTCTATATCGAGGTTTGGTGATTTCACGTATTTATAAGATGTGGAGATAAACAGGTTTCTGGTGCCCTGAGACGAGGACTGGAGCTGGCATGAAAATTCCGCATCGGTGCCGATCGGCGGCTCGACCTGACGCGGGCAGCCATTTTCCTCGCCCGGACGGAAAACCTTCTCTGGCGTATAAAACAACCTGTAGTTAGAGGCAACCTTTCTGCTATCTCCTTTATTGGCATCCCTGATACTGAACTGTAGCAATGCACCAGAAACGGGTGCAGGATTCTCCGTTGTCAGTTCCATAACAACTTCCCCGTTTGAAAACGTCTTCCTTATCTCCTCACGCTGCTCTATCTCCCCAAGAGGCATGAAATTTATCTGGAAGGGATCCCTGTTGTTCGATATATTTGACCTGTACTCCAGGTTGAGTTTTACGTTAACCGATTTAGAACTGAAATCTTTGAGGTCATCGGGGGCCTGTACCACCCAGCTGCACTCCATGCTGGGATAGAAATCATCCCCTGCCTGTTTGATCCTGTCAGGCGTACATCGATCCTTCCACCCTTTTTCCGGCTCATTCAGGCTGAGGAAGCCAAGATTGTAAAGTGATACGTCCTGGATGCTTACAGAATCCCTGTTGTAGTTTCGCAGCGTTATGGAAACCGAAGTGCTCTGGCCCGGAGTAAGAGAGGAATCCGCCACCGAGAACTCTTCGACCACCAGGCCCTGGGTTCCCGAGCCTCCATTTGAGGTTGTAGGCGGTGTCTCAGCGCAACCAGCAGCTATGACAGCAAGCGCCACCAGTAAAAGAACCCTAGTTTCCACGCGGCTTCACCTCGACCTCGCGGGAACCTGCGTTCTTGAGATAGGTGTAGTTTATCGATGCTCTTATCTCGGATACCCTTCCAGGAGAATCGATAGTTTCAGGGACAGGTACCTCGCACCTCATGACCCTCGACTTTCCATCGTAAATCCTGATATCGTTGTCTGCATCGATACTGCACCTGCTTTCACTGTAGTCTCCTTCCACAACCCAGGAACCGTCCGAGAATCTCTCATCCAGTTCCAGTGGCTCCGTGGCGCTTATCTCCAGGGATTCCTCATTTACATCTATAACTCCTGCATCATATCCCTCCCCGGAAGGGTTCTGTAGCTGGAGGAGCACGGTCATACTGTCCGGCACGTTTTCCTCGGGTGTCCCCTCCTCGGTTCCAGGAGTGATGTAAGTTGTCTGTCCCTCTTCCGCGGTACTTCCTATGGTCTCCACTGCAAACACCAGGGGTCCCGAGGATGACTCCCAGCGGAGTTCGGATCCGGAAATATCGCTGGACTGCTTTATCTGGACCTGCCTGTAGGAACTGACTGAGTAGTTAAACGGTAGGTCGAATTCCACAGTGCATTTCTCGTTTATTAGTCTTGGATTACCGGTATGTTCAAGCCTCCACTGCATCCTTAGCTCGGTGCCGGGATCAAGTTTCACCACACCCTCATCATCTGCTAACTCGGAGGGCTGGAATGAGAACTGGCTGGGACTGAAGATGTCAGGACAATAGTTTCTCAGTATGTTCCTGCCATTAATAGAGCCTTTATCAGTTCCAAGCGCAATACTTGCGGGGAGGTTTCCAGTGTTTGCAATATCTAAAGATGCGGTTATGCTGTTTCCCTCATAGATGCTCTGGGGCTGTACCTGGAGACCTGTAACTGTTATGGATCCCGTCTCGTTGCCTTCCGAGTCCGCGCAACCGGAGGCAAGTACGGTCAGGAGCAACAGGCTTATAATTACAGAGCGGGTCTCCATGTTGTATGAGTCTGTTTTCCGAGGTTAAAAGCTTTGTACTGGCAAAGTTCTGGGCTCCAGCCACCGGCGCGGCACCGGGATATAATATTTTCAATACCTCCGTCTACGCCCTCGGTTTCGCGCTGGCAGCGGCATATCTCGGCTATCCCTTCCTCCAGAGGCTAGGAATCGAACTTGACAGGGACTTCTTCATCGGTATTACCCCGTTCATTTTCTTCGGTGGCGCCGTCAGGGTTCTGGAAGATCTAGGGCTCGTTGATTCCTTCCTGCTCGTGACCCCGTTCATCTACGTCGTGATATTCGGCTTTACGGCGGTCTCGCTGGTGGCATCTAGAAAACTGGAGGAACACACCCAACACAGTTACCACGGGATTCTTGGAGGGATAGGTGTTGCTTCACTGGTGATACTTGGAGCCCATTTAGCCATGACCACCAGTCTTGTACTTCCTCTAGCACTGCTGACAGCCGTGGGAATTATCGCTGCCATCTCAGTCGCGGGATACTTCTTCCTCGACAGCTTTTATCCTTCCCTGCTCAACTACTCTTTCACGGTTCCGATACTGGCGCATTACTGGGACGCCGCCACGAGCTTCGTGGCGATAACTAATGGTGCGAGCGAAAAGCACGTGCTCGCAGACTCATTTGTTCAGATGTTTGGGCCAACAGGGATGTTCCTGATGAAGACCCTGGTGATCGTGCCCGTGGTCTACTATATCTACAACGCCGACATTGAGCGACGGGAGAAAAGGTACTACCTCTTCCTGGTGGCTCTTCTAGGTATAGCTCTTGGTACAAGAAACATCCTTTCGCTGGTTCTGTCCTAGCTCAACCACTCCCTGCTCTGCCAGGGGTAATACTGCCTCCTGAACCAGTATCTCCACTGCTTGAGCTGGTCGAACAGCTGCTGTGGGGCTTGAAGCTCACCACTAGCTCGTAATTTCCGGCGTCTTCCCAGTTTGATACTTCGCACGCGTCATCGTCGCCGAGCTTGACTATTCCTGTCTCCTTTCCTGTGCTCACCACGGCGTATCCCTCGAACTTTTGCCTCGCATTCTTCAGCCTCTCTTCCTTGATACCGAATGCAACAGGTTTCTCCCCGGATCCAAACCTGTTCCTGAACTGTTCCGTTTTATGGTCAAGCGTCCAGGCGTTGACCGCTATCTCGCCTTCTTCTACCTTACCGTCTATCGGGTCAGATGCCTGTGCCCCGGTAAGCGGTTCCACGTCGCTCCAGCTCTCGTCTTCTTCAGGACCTTCAACTATGGTGCATCCGTTGTTGGCATCAACCCCCATACATTGGTTCTTCCACGTCCCGCCGTCTCTTCTGGCGCCTCCATTGGACTCCGCAAACTGCTGTGTTACGAGGAGAGGACAGTTGATCCGGGAGCATCGGGAGTTAAAGATCTTGAAGCTGTCGATCGGTTCCTGTATCGCCACGGTATAGTTTGCCTCGACCCTCATGTTCAGTGTCTCTCCCGAGGGTGAGATGGTTCCCGGGTTCTTGAGCTGCATCTTGCAGCCGAATATAGGAGGCTGATTGTTGCTGGTGAACCACTCCCCGCTACCAGGTGAAAGCAAGTCTTCTGGCGAATGGAGAACCATAGTATTTCCACTCGCTGTGAAGCTACATTTTCTTTCGCCCCCCTCAACTATCTCAGTCTTCCTTGACTTCGTGACTCTTAGACCCCTCACTCTGTACTTTAGACCGCGCTCATCAGTATTGACCGTGGCGCCCATCGAGAAGGGCCTAGGTTCTTCCTGCTCGCTGTTGAACAGTACAGGTGAGTCCACGCCAACCGCGGCCTTTACAGGGGTGTCCGCGGTCCGGGAGTTGTCGAGTTCGCCATCAGGACCTTTGACGTTCGGGTTGCTGAGAAGGTGCTGGACATCCATCGCCCTGAACTGTAGCGATGCCTGGGAAAAGTAGTCGTATTTCACATCAAGGTTTATGGTTCTGTACTCCCCTGCACCGGGCTGAAGAGCGCCGCATTCCTTCAGGTTAAAACCTGGCAGAGTGGCGAAACCTTCAAACGCCGTGGTGCCGGGAAAGATATCGTTTCCACTGAAATCCCCTGAACTTTCCTTCCCTATTGTATAGCCTCTGACAGGCACCCATCCGGTATCACAGTAACTGTTCCTGGAGTCGACCATGCTGAGCCGGAACGATACGTTGCGGGCGTTGATACCTTTAAGGCCATGTCTAGTATTGTAGATCGAGTAAGATACAGGTATGGAATCATCCGCGGCATACCGGGACACGTCAATCTGGGAACCCTGGCCTACCTCGAAACGGCGTATCTCAAGTCCGAACTGCTGTCCCACCTCATCACTTCCTGGCCTCTGAGTATTGTTCAACCTCCACTGCCGCAAGCATTCAGGCCCCTTAAGCAGACAGAAGACACGGGCTCTCGCCTCACGGAACTGGCCATAGGTCTCCTCCAAGGGTCCACTATTTAGGGCTGGCACAGCCCTGTCTGCCGCCGCAGTTCCCCCGTAGCTGAGGTAGTCTCCTACCACGGGTAGAGCACTTCCGACACCTGTAAATACCCCGCCAAAGACTAGGGCTCCAATCACAACCAATAAAACCAATCTTTTCCAGTTGCCGAAGGCACCTATAATGAACGTGACTGGCCAAAGCAATAATCCCAGAAGCGATGATCCAGATCCTCCGCCTGAGCCTCCAGAGCGCCCAGAACCTCCGATTTTGCCTGCGACACCCCCAGAACCGTGTTCACCCAGAGCTCTCTGGACAACATCCATGCTGGCGTCGCTAACCTCGAAATCACCATTTGAACCGGTTATCCATACATCCTCCCCCGTTTCCTGTATTAGATATGATCCCTGCTGGAGGTCGCCGCCTTCAGCTCTCAAATCACCCTCATGGTTGACTTCAACGGTAACAATATCTCCTGTAGACTCATTCTTCAAGACTAGTTCCCTGTGTCCTGATCCAGGAATTTTATCTCCTATAACGGGTATGTGCCGCAGAATCCAAAGACTTTCACCTACACCAGTTAAGTAGAGAGCAGCTTTCTTCGCCAGTTCTTTCAGATTTGCCAAATCATTCCACCTTTTCTGCCACGAGCTCGATGGAGTTAAGCTGGTAGGTGGCGTTGCTGTTGAAACGAACGGTGTTGG
>CAZKLW010000032.1:0-7863 GCA_964553995.1 uncultured archaeon | reverse complement strand
CGGTCGAGAGAAACGGCAGGAAACGTGAGGTTGATGCGACAGAGGTGGTTCCCGGTGACATCATACATCTCGAGCAGGGAGATGCCGTACCCGCGGACGCCCGAATACTTGAGGAACAGAACCTGGAGACCGATGAATCTTCACTTACAGGGGAAAGTACCACGGTCTCCAAAGAGACGGGAACTGTCGATAAAGACGCGCCGCTGGCAGAGAGAACAAACATGGTGTACATGAACACCTCGGTAGTAAAGGGCAGGGCCAGGGCGGTAGTTGTAGGCACGGGCATGGATACACAGGTAGGGGATATTGCGACCGAGATCCAGGAGGCGGAAGAAAAGGAAACACCTTTCCAGCGGGAGGTGGATGAACTGGGGAGGAAAATAGGCTACGGAATCGCCGGGATAATAGCGCTGGTCGGTATAATACAGTACTTATTCACCTCGGCCTCAACTATATCGGTTCTACTGGTGGCTATAACGCTGGCTGTGGCTGCGGTACCTGAAGGATTGCCGGCGGTCGTTACCCTCACACTGGCTCTGGGCTCGAAGAAGATGGTCAAGAAGAATGCCCTGGTTCGTAGACTTCCTGTTGTCGAGTCACTGGGGAGCGTGGATATCATAGTGACGGACAAGACCGGTACGTTGACAGAGGGAGTCATGACGGTAAAGAAAACCTACTTCTCCGGAGAGACCTTTGAAGTGACGGGAGGGGGACTGGAGACTGAAGGAGCTTTCAAGAAAGATGGGCATGAGACCGATCCTAAACACCTGAGGCCGCTGCTGGAGTGTGGTATGATATGCAACAACTCCGAGGAAGCACCGGAAGACGAGGAAAAAGAGTTCTACGGAGATCCAACGGAGATCGCGCTGCTTGTGTCCGGAAAAAAGGCAGGTCTCGAACCTGAAGTGGAAAGAATCAACAGTGTTCCCTTCTCTTCGGATAGGAAGCGGATGACCGTTGTGACGTCGGAAAACAGGGCTTACATGAAGGGTGCTCCCGAGACCGTGCTGGAAAGATGTGACCGTATACTGATGGGTGGCGAGGAACAGGAGATGACCGATGAGATAAGGGAGGAGCTGAAGCAGAAGAATCAGGATTTCGCCAGGGATGCTCTGAGGGTCCTGGGATTCGCGAGGAAAAAAGTGGAGAACCCAGACGCGGATCCTGAAGAGCTCGAGAGCGGCATGGTGTTCCTGGGTTTGCAGGGTATGATAGATCCTCCAAGGGAAGAGGTCGAGCAGGCGGTCGAGGACTGCCGGGATGCGGGCATAAGAGTCGTGATGGCGACCGGTGATAATATTGAGACTGCGAGGGCGATAGGAGAGCAGATAGGATTCGACCCGGAAGGTGCAATAACTGGAGCCGAGATCGAAGAGATGGACGTGGAAGAACTGGGGGAAAAGGTAAAAGATACAGAGATATTCGCGAGAGTTTCGCCAGGACACAAGGTGAAGATACTCGAGGCACTGAAGAATAATGGGCATAACGTGGCCATGACCGGCGACGGGGTGAACGATGCACCCGCGCTGAAGAACTCAGACGTTGGAATAGCCATGGGTCAACGGGGAACTGACGTTGCCAAGCAGTCGAGCGACATGATTCTCCAGGACGACAACTTTGTCACCATAAGAGATGCTATAGCCGAGGGAAGGGGCATATTCGACAATATCCGGAAGTTTGTAAACTATCTCCTGAGTGCGAACGCCGGCGAGGTACTTGTAGTATTCCTTGGAATCCTTATCGGCAGCTTCTTGTTCCCGGAAACCTTCAGTTCAGGTTCCAAGGCGCTAATATTGACCCCTGTAATGCTGCTATGGATAAACCTTGTTACAGATGGATTGCCGGCTCTTGCACTGGGAGCAGATCCAAAGTCGGAGGGCATAATGAACAGGTCTCCACGTGGACAGGAAGAACCGGTTATCAACAGAAGGATAATGGCATCTATACTGGGGATCGGTTTAATAATGACCGCGGCAGGGCTACCCCTGTTCTTCAAGGGAGTCGTGGAGATGACGCTTCTAAAGGCTCAGACAATGCTTTTCACGTTCCTGGTCGCGGTAGAGATGGTGAGGATACAGATTATAAGAAGCAGGTACGGCCAGAAAATCTGGTCCAACATGTGGCTGATCGCGGCTCTAGGTTCATCCATGGCACTACAGCTTTTAGTACTCTACACCCCTCTGACGGAATACTTTGGAACCTATCCGATAGCGATGCAGGGCTGGACCTGGATCGTGGCTGCCATCGCAGCTTTCACAGGAATGACGTACGGGATGATGAACGTGTTCGATCGAGTTTTCTGAACTCGACAGCTTTAATAACAGGCTTGGAGAATTCCTTGTCATGTCTCTACTCGGCGGGGAAGATGAATGCTACGTCTGCGGAAAGGAGATAGATTCCGAAAACTGCATCGAGGAGGACGGGAAAAAGTTCTGCTGCGAGAAATGCAAGGAACATTTTGAAGAAGAGCAGCAGGACAAGGAAGAAGTCTGCAAGTTCTGCTGATCCAGGATGAATGTAGTCAGGAGAATAGGATACGCGGCACTAATGGCAGCACTTCTTACAGCCGTGGCTATAACACAGTTCCCGGATTACAGGTTCTCCAGCTACGTGACAGAGTTCATAGCTGCAGGGGTTCTGCTGACACTGGTTCTTACCACGATTTCCTTTTACCGGGAAGGAAATCTTACCATGCACGACAAGAACAGGATAATGACGGCCTTCCTGCTTGTCATACTTGTTCCTTCCTTCTACGCTGCCGGGGCTTTCGTCCATGAGAGCGAAACTTCATGGAGTAAAGGAGAGATTCATTACCATGCCGACTTCGAGGTTCTGGTGGAAGAGAACGGCGAACTGAGGGAACTTGATCTTATCGATCCAGGAGAGTTCTGTGAGAAAACGTCCCACGAGTCAACTATCATGTGCAAGCTGAACGACAGGACGGGTTCGAAGGAGTACCACGAACACAACGATGACCGCATCCACCTCGAGGGAACGTTCAAGACGATGGAGGAGGCATCGCTGGCGGCCTTCTTCGAACAGTTTGGAGGAGAGCTCACGGACAGGCGTCTGGTCTTCCCGACAAATGATGGAACCGTGACAAGGACGGAGGACGGAGGAAGAATCAAGATCCTGGTGAGGCGTGGAGTCGCAGGCAACAGGCACTGGTGTGTGATCGACAGGGATGCTGAAGAGCAAGACCTGTGTATAAACCAGCATACCGGAAAGAAGTCTTCATCGACATCTGAATACGTTATCTCCCCCTATTCACGGGGGCCCAACCTCGACGATATATTCATAGTCTACGACTCCCGGGGAATTGAGGAGGCGCTCCAGGATGTCCGCCAGGACGGAAAGTATCGGGGAAACAGTCTAACAAAGGAGGGGAGCGGTTATGGAGGCTGATATATAATGGCCGTTGAAGCTGCGTTCGAAGATCAGAGATCTTCTGCAAGCAGCATCGTAGGAGGTGGAAAAAGTGGCTGTTGAAGCTGCTTTACCGACGCTCGGCGCCGTACTGGTAACCGCTGCCGTCGACTCTATAAACCCGTGCGCGATAGGCGTAGCGCTGCTCCTGGTGGCGACACTGGTGAAGCAGGACAGGAGACGCGACATACTCAAGGTCGGTATAATTTACGTTACGGCAGTCTACATAACCTACTTCCTGGCAGGGCTCGGCATAATCTACGCGCTGGCATCGGTTTCTACCCAGCTGGCCAACTACGTAACTGTATTTGTGTCTCTTATAGTTATATCGGGCGGCATACTCGAGATAAAGGACTTTTTCTGGTACGGCAAGGGAACCTCGCTGATGATACCGGAGCAGTACGCCGAGAAGATCGCCGGGAAGATGGAGGATCTGACAACTCCTGCCGCAGTAGTACTGGGTATATTTGTTGCCGCGGTGGAACTTCCATGCACGGGGGGCCCATACCTGGCTATCCTTACTGTAATCCACCAGACACTGGTGTCGACCTCGGCAGGTTTCCCCCTGGTGGCGCTACTCCTGATGGCGCTCTACAACCTGATATTTGTCGCACCCCTGATAGCTATCGTCGTACTTTCCTACCTCGGGACCTACAAGGTCCAGGAGATGAAAAAATGGAAACACATGAACAAGGCGAGGATGAGGATGGCAGCCGGAATCCTTATGGTATTCCTTGGCTGGGTGCTCCTGCTCCTCGCCACGGGAGTCGTGAGGTTCGGCTAGAATGTACAGGGTCGTCAAGAAATCAGGCCAGAAGGAAGCCTTTGAAGAGGGGAAGCTGTGGAACTCTATCTACTATCCTGCGAGAGAATGTCATTACGGCGATGAGAGGGCGGTTGACCTGGCTGATGAGGCAAAGGGGAAGATAATGACCTGGATGGATAACCACCAGGATAACGTCTTCACGGTCCGTGAAATACGTGGAAAAGTGATAGAAATACTGGAAGAAATAGATGAAGACGTTGCATTCATGTATTCTACCCATCTCGACCTGAACTAGGCTGGAAAACTCTACCAGTTTGAATATAAGTTTGCCTGTAGATGGATAAACTATGCCGAAATGCGATTTCTGCGGCGAGGAGTTCGAGGAGGAAACGAAACTCCATCTCCACTGGCGCGAGCACGAGGAAGAGCTGAACTCTCATCAACGCGACAAGTTGAAGAAGGCCGAGAGACGGGAAAAGGAGAGAAAGGAAGCGAAGATGAGGAAGCGCAAGAAGATGGCTGGATGGGGTCTAGCCGGAATTACCGGGCTTGCGGTCGTCGTCCTCCTCGGGATGCAGATTTTTTCGGGAGGAAGTTCACAGACCGCCGACTTCCAGCTGGACAAACAGCCGATGCTCGGTAACGAGTCCGCTCCTGTAACCGTGGTCGAGTTCGGGGACTTCTACTGTCCGGCGTGCCAGAACTGGCACTTCCAGGTAAAGCCCCGGCTTGAGGAGAACTATATAGACACAGGAGAAGCCAAGCTTTACTGGATCGACTTCCCTCTCAGCATCCATGAACCTCAGGCATCATCCGCGGCGAGAGCAGCGGAATGCGTCTACAGGCAGGACGAAAAACAGTTCTGGAACTACAACGATGCGCTTTTCCAGAACCAGAGAAACTTCGATTATAACGTTGAAGGCTTCATGAACCTCGCGAACCAGTCGACATCGGGACTGGATTACGGACAGCTAAGGCAGTGCATATCTTCCCGGGATACCTCGCAGTCCGTGTCGACCGACAAACGTATTGCCCGACAGAACTCTGTCACTTCCACTCCAACCATATACGTCAACGGCGAAAGCGTCGGCAACAACTACGCGAGCATAAAGGCAGCCATCGACAGAAATCTTCCATGAAACAGCAGATCAGTGAACATTACAGAGATAACAGCCAGGAGATCCAGGACAGGATAAAGGAGTTCCAGGAACTGCGTGAAGCGCCCGAGGAGAGGCTCTTCAGGGAGCTGGTTTTCGTGATCCTGACATCCCAGAGCTCGGCCAGGTCATCATGGGATGCAGCTGAAAAACTGGATCAACTCGAACTCCTCCGGGAACCTGAGAGATCAGAGATTGCTGCCGTACTTGAAGACCATGGCATCCGGTACGAGGAAAGGAAAGCCAGTTACATAGTCGAGAATAGGAAAAAACTTTCACACCCAACGCTTGAAGACCCTTCCGGTTCGTTAAAACTGAGGGAGAGGATTGATCCCGAAGACCTGGACTCGACCCGTGAATGGCTGGTGGAGAACCTGAAAGGTATCGGATGGAAGGGAGCCTCACACTTTCTCAGGAATATAGGTTACGGCAACTCTTTCGCGATAATATCGGGCCACATAGTCAGCCAGCTATCCGAAGCCGGGATAATAGAGGAGAGACCTTCTAACCGCGAACAGTATCTCAGGGCCGAAAAGAAGCTCCAGGATCTTTCCCGGGAGCTGGATATTCCTGTCCAGGAGCTTGATCTTGTACTCTGGTCGATGGAGACCGGAGAGGTATTCAAGTAGTCTAGGTCCGGCTCTTCATCTGCCTGAGACCGAAGGTCGTTATCGAGGCCGCAAGTAGCGCACCCATGAGTTCGAAAAGCAGGTAGCTTTCCGCGAGCTCGGTCGGGAGCAGGAGCACTCCTCCGGCGATGGCTGCCAGCAGAAACAGTTCCAGCACCAGCAGGTATCTGAGCTTTTCTTCTACAGCCATGGTTGAGCTTTTCCATGCTACTTTTTTGTTTTTAAGCAAAGTCATACTTGAAGTAGGTGAACCTGACGTATAGGTAGAAGAAGTAGAGCAGCACCAGCAGGAAGGCTCCGGCTATAGATATCACCCTGTTCTCTGTTGATTCCAGTCTTTCCGCTGCACCGTTCATCCCGATCCTCCTGAAAGGCATTGCCAGGATGTCTCCCACCCTTTCCTTCGAGAACATGTAGGTCAGGAGCACGCCCGCGGTTATGGTTTCCATCGGCAGATCCCAGAGCACCAGGGGTCTTGGAACAGCGTAGGTCGAGATCACGGCTCCTGAACCGATAGCGAGCAGCGGGTTTGTAATGTTGCTGCCTATCAAGGTTCCCAAGGAAACGCCCTCGCTTCCATGCCTGAGCCCTGAGATCGCGGTTATCATCTCCGGGAAGGCTGAAACTATCCCGACCGAGGCCACGCCGATCATGGAGCCGGAAAGATTCGTGGTCTCGACTGCGAGCTCTACCACACGGAGAAATACCTCGGCCGAACCTATTACAATTCCCATAGCCAGTAGCCCTATCACAAGATCCAGATACGGCCGTCGGGAGGGTTCGACATCTCCCTGCTGGGCCAGCTCTTCTTTACGTGTCGTGTATAAATAGTACATGTAGGCGGCGAAGCTTCCGACCAGTATAAGACCATCAATCCTTGTGAGCGTTCCGGATACTTTTAGTGCGCCTCCTGCCAGGTAATTCACCACACCTTTCCAGTTCAGCGCCAGGATAAGGGTCATGAGCGTGGTTCCCATCATGGGGGCGTAATCCCTTATCAGGAACTTCCGGGAGAAACGGAAGCTATGCCTGTTCGCCAGGAATGCCGAGGAGATTATTACAAGTCCGAGCACCAGAGTCTGCTGCACCACATCGCTGCCTATATTGGCGCCGAGAACTGTTCCTGACGTCTCCATGTAGGTCCTTGTCGATTCTGACGCGACAGCTGTCGACACCTTACCCTGCTCCAAAAGCACCTGTAGCGCTCCTTCGTGGCTTCCAAGCAGCAGGGTGGTGAGATCCACGCCAAAGAGGTTCAAAGATACACCGGAACTCAGAAGAATTTTGATCGATCCAACGAGGTGAAGCGCCAGTTCAGGCAGAGAGGTCCCAATTGACACTATCGTCATGGCGATGACTACCTCGGATACCCCGAAATGCTTGGCCACACCCTCCATCTTCTGGACCACCCTATCTGCTCCAAAAACCAGCAGGATTATAGATAGCAATCCTATCAGTGCATTCGCGGCGAAACCTGTGAAGCCGAGAACCATATACAAGAACTTTCTATCTTCAGATTAAAAGTACTTTCAGTCCCATAGACTTGCGAACTCCCCGGTAGCCTTGGTGGCCACTACTGTATCTCTTCTAAAAACACCCTGTTTTTCTACGCCTAGAGCCACTCTATCCTCACGTACTAGATCTATGATCGCCTCCATTGCTATATCACGAAAGTATACCGGAGTCAGGTTCAGTCCCGTACAGATTTCTTCTGGAGTGTAACTTTTCCCTGAGTTGGCTTCTATATATTCAGCTACATCGGCCTTGAATTTCTCGTATGCTTCTCCCATGAGGATTAGTTGGGTCAATAGACAAAAAAACTTTCAGCCGAACTGGCCAAGCCCTGACTGTCTCCCCTCTCCCTTCAGTTCTTCTTCCGTGTAGC
>CAZKLW010000031.1:0-8084 GCA_964553995.1 uncultured archaeon | reverse complement strand
CCTGCTGTTCGTCTTTGTCAGGTATGTTCTGAAGAAGCAGGATATCAAGAAGTAGTATAATACATTTGCCTAAATTTAGGCCTTATATCAAGTTTTTGTATTACAATTTCCCGGTTCCCGGCACTTTTTATTTGGAAGTATTCAATTTTTCCTGTATGGCAGAGGCTGAAACCGTCCAGAAAGAGGAAGTTACGGGCGACACCAAGATCAAAAAAGTTACCTGCAAGGGCTTCAAGTCCTTCCAGCAGAAGACCGCAGTACCGTTCTATGAGGGTATGACGGCTATTGTCGGCGAAAACGGATCCGGGAAGTCCAACATCATCGACGCCGTAAGCTTCGTTTTCGGCCGCCGCTCCTCCAAGTTGCGGGCCAAGAAACTGGAGCAGCTTATATTCAACGGCGGCGAGTCGCGAAAGCCCGCGGATTACGCCCAGGTTGACATCTACCTGGACAACTCCTCAGGAATATTCGACGAATTCATGGACGAAGACGAGGAAGCCGACGAGGTAAAGGTAGGCAGGAAAGTTACGCGGGCAGGAAGCTCCATGTACAAGTTCCAGGGAAGCAACGTCAAGAGAAGAAAGATAGACAGGATATGTGAGAAGGCAAAAATTGATCCCGATGGCTACCACTTCGTGAGGCAGGGCAAAGTAACCGAGATAGTCGAGCAGTCCGATAAAGAGAGGCGGAAGGTCGTGGACGAGCTCTCAGGAGTTGCCGAGTTCGACGAGAAGAAGGAAGAGGCCGAAGAAGAACTCGAGGAGGTCGAGGAGAGGCTCCAGGAACAGGAGATACTCCTGGACGAGAAGAAGGACTACCTGGAAAGTCTGAAGCAGGAAAAGGAGACCGCGCTCAAGTACCGTGAACTTGAGGAAAGGAAGGAGAAGCTGGAAGCCTCAATACTTGAGGTCAGGAAACGTGCGCTGTCCAACCAGCTAGCCAATATCAATACTGACGTAGCAGAAAAAGAGGAACGCATAGAAGAACTTGGAGAAGAGCTTGAAGAGATAGACCAGGAGATCGAGGAAAAAGAGGAACGCATAGAAGAGATTGAAGACTCGATGGGTGGCAAGAGCGATGTCGAACACCTGGAAACCCGGATCGAAAAGAAAAGGGGAGAGATAGAGAACAATAGGGACAAGATAGAGGACCTGGAGGATACTATAGAGGAGCTCGAGAAGATGCAGTCCCGTAAATCAAGGAGTTCAAAGGCGGTAAAGGCAGTCCTTGATCTCGACAACGACGATATCCATGGCGCATTCGAAGACCTGATATCGACAGAGGGCCGTTTCTCCGTAGCTATAGACACGGCGGCCGGGGGCCACATGAACGACGTAGTTGTAGAAGACCCGGATACCGCCATGGAGGCGATCAACTACCTGAAGCGGGAGAACATCGGCCGGGCCCGGATGCTGCCGCTGGAAAAGATAAAGGATCGTGACAAGTCCGCGAAATCAAAAATGGCGAAGAAACGCAAGGGCGTCATCGACTACGCCTCGGAACTGGTGAACTATGATGACCGGTTCGGGAAGGCGGTCAGGCACGTCTTCTCCGATACACTGGTAGCGGAGGACCTGGACTCAGTGAAGGATATCGACGGGGTCAGGGTCGTCACCCTCGACGGCGACGTTATGTCCCGTGGAGGCGCCATGAGTGGCGGTAAAAAGAAGAGAAAGAAGAAAAACCGTTCACTGTCATCTAACCTGGATCCGGAGAAGAAGAGGGAGGAGATAGAAGAACTCGAGGACGACATAGAGTCGCTACAGAAGGATATAGCCGAGCTCAAGGACATGAAGGAGAAGAAGGAGGAAGACGAGGGAAGCGACCAGGAGCTCCAGGAGGAGAAAAAAGAGCTAAGAGAAGAACTCAAGGAGTTGAGGGATGAACGCCAGGAGACCTACAGCGAGCAACAGAGACTCGAGACCAAGATCGAGGGCACGGGTTCCAAGAAGGCGAACCTTAAGGCCGAACTCGAAAACGCGAAGGAAGAACTGGAGGAATACGACTTCGACGAGGACGAACTGATAGGCCTTGACTCCTCACCCGAGGATCTCAAGGACAAGAAGAAAGGCGTCCTCAGGAAGATGAACCAGCTCCAGCCCGTCAACATGCGGGCGATCGAACAGTACAAAGAGAAGAAAGAAGAGTTCGATGAACTCCAGGAAAAGGTCTCCGAGATAAGACAGGAAAAACTGGAGGTCGAGGAACTTATCGAAGAGATCGAGAAGGAGAAACGGGACTGCTTCATGGAGACACTGGAGGCTCTGCAGGACTCATTCAGCGAAATCTTCACCAGGCTTTTCGGCGGAGGAAACGGTGAACTGATACTTGAGGACGATGACATAGAGAAGGGCCTAGAGATAAGGGCGCAGCCCCCAAACAAGGAACCTCATATCATAAATGCACTCTCGGGTGGAGAAAAGACAATGACCGCTATCGCATTTATTTTCTCCATTCTCGAATACAGGGATGCGCCATTCTATCTCATGGACGAGATCGACGCTGCGCTCGACAAGACCAACTCAAAGAAGCTCTCAGAGCTCCTGAAAGATTATGCGGACGACAACCAGTTTATAGTGATATCACACAACGACATTACAGTCAGGCACGCCGAGAGGGCCTACGGAGTCTCCATGCGGGACGGAGTTTCCAAGGTAAGGAGTATAGAGCTCGAAGCCGAGTGAATTTCTGCCCCCATCAATTAAAAACAAGACCACTAAATACCTGTACACAAGTACGAAGCATCGGATATTGGATGCTTCTTTTGGCACATCCCTAGCGGGAAGAGTGCAGGGGGAAGGGTCGAAAGGCGACCCAAAGATGAAAGAACACAACCTTGAGATGCTGTCAGGACAGCCCTGGGAAGAGACCCTTGAGTTCCTGACCGCGGACATGGAACCCGGAAGTATAGATGTTGCAGTCCTGGCTGACCGCTACCGCCAGTATATAAGGGAAATGCAGCAGCTGGATCTTTCTGTATCAGCACGCGCCGTAAGAATCTGTGCCGCTTTACTCAAGATGAAGACCATGGCGCTCAACTACGAGGAGGATGAACCACAGAGGGAGAATCCCATGGACTTCGAGGGTGACCTTGAGATGCTGGAAGAAGCCGACGAAGGACCTGTACTTGAAGAAGGACCGGAACTCGAGATACCTGTCAAGCCCCGGCCCAAACGAAGGATGCAGATGGACGAGTTAAAGACCGCGCTTAGGGACGCCATGGAGGTCAAGGAGCGACGTGAACAGCGCCAGGAGGAAAGGATAGAGATCGACCAGCAGTTCCAGACCCAGGAACAGACCATAAACGAGAGGATAAACTCCCTTTTCTCCCGGCTTACAAGCCTGGTATCAGGTGGCGACGAGATCAGGTTCAACAGGCTGCTTGACGAGAACACAAACGAGGAGAAGATAGAGAAGTTCCTGCACGTCCTCCACCTTGAGAACGACCAGAAGGTCACGTGCAAACAGGAAGAGTTTCTCGGGGACCTCTACGTGAAGCCGGAGGAGAAACCGGAAGGCGTGGCCAACTAGGTTTTTCAATAAGAAGGTTCTAAAATCGTACATGGAAGACAAGAAAGCAAGGCTTGAAGCCGCACTTTTTCTATCCAACGAACCTGTGGACAAGGAAGAGATCGCGGATATACTTGACCTCGGCTCCATGGGATACATCAGTACGCTAGTCGAGGAGCTCCAAGAAGATCTGGAAGAAGAGAATCGGGGACTGGAACTCGTGGAAACCCCTGAAGGCTATGAATTGAAGGTGAAAAACGACCATATAGAGCACGTTTCCCACCTTGCGCCGCACCAGGATCTCAATGAGGGTCAGCTGAGGACTCTCTCGCTCATCGCCTACAACTCTCCTGTCGAACAGGCGGAAATCGTTGAGATCAGGGGAAACCGGGCCTACCAGCACATAAAGGAACTGGTGTCGCGGGGATTCATCGACAAAGAGAAGGATGGAAGGACTGCGATCCTGGACGTTACCGACCACTTCCTGGAATACTTCAACCTAGACTCGGTCGATGAGTTCAAACAGGAATACGAGAACGAGGAGAGCGGAGAAGAACAGGGAGTCGAGATGTTTTAACTTTCCCGGCTACAAACGGTTTCCTATGGAGATAACCTCGCTCGACCTTTCCGTAATTAAGGAGGAATTGAAGCCGCTCGAGGACGGGCACGTCCAGAAAGTCTACCAGCGTAAAGACGAGTTAACGCTGGAAATCTACGTTCCGGGCGACGAGAAGAAACGCCTGGTGATAGGGCCAAGCTACTGCTTCCTATCGAAATACAAGCGCGAGAACCCCGAGAAGCCTCCGGGTTTCTGCATGGAGCTCCGGAAACAGCTGGGATCTGTGGACTCGTTGAGACAGAAAGGTTTCGACAGGATACTTGAGCTGGAAAGTGGTGACGTTAAACTCGTGTGCGAGATATTCGGGAAGGGTAACTTCATACTTGTGAAGCAGGGAAAGATTATAGGTGCGCTACGCCAGGAGGAATGGGCTGACCGCTCGGTGCATGTAGGCGAGGAGTACGTTTATCCCGAGCCCGCGACCGATCCACGTGACGAAGACTACTTCTCCGTCATGGATGAGGGAGAACTCGTGAGGAGGCTGGCATCCGACCTCTCGCTGGGAGGAACTTATGCCGAAGAAGTCTGCACCCGTGCAAACATAGAGAAGGATACGGAGATATCCCAATTGACGGAAGAACAGAAGGATTCGATAGTAGAAGAGCTCGACAGGCTGTTCGAACAGGCCCGGAACCCAAAACCTGTGCTTTACACAGACGAGTTCCCGGAGAGAGCCGCACCATTTCGGCTACAGAATTACTCTGATCTAGATACCGAGGAGTTCGAAAAGTTCTCAGAGGCGCTTGACGAGTACTTCTACAGGCGCGAACAGCGTGAAGAGGAGAGAAAGAAGAAGGAGGCCTACCAGAGCCGGAAGGAAGGGCTCGAAAGACAGCTGGAACAGCAGGAGAGGAAGCTTGAAGGACTTAAAAAGTCGAGCGAGGAGAACCGTGAGAAGGCTGAGCTGATCTACCAGCGGTACCAGGAGCTGGAGAGGATTCAGGAAGAAGTTAGGGAAGCAGTAGAAGAAATGGGGTGGAAAATGGCGGAAGAAAAGATCAGGGAATCCGATACTGAAATCGCAGAGAGGATCAACTCTCTCAACGAGAGAGAAGAGTTTGTATCAGTTTCATTCGAGGGTTACAGCCTCAAGCTGACACTTGACGACGACCTTGAAGCAATCGCCTCCAGCTACTACGACAAAGCCAAGGAGTCGGAAGAAAAACTGGAGTCCGTCCAGGAGGCGCTTGAAGAGACCCGGTCAGAACTCGAAGAACTGGAGAAGGAGGACGTTGAGGTCGATGAAGTAATGGAAGACAGGACCGAGAAGCGGGACAAGAAATGGTTCGAGAAGTACCGATGGTTCTTCTCCTCCGAAGGTCACCTGGTGCTCGCAGGCAGGGACGCCCAGACCAACGAAATGCTCGTGAATAAACATATGGAATCGGGCGACCTGTACTTTCACGCCGATTTTGACGGTGCACCCTCTGTCGTCGTCAGGGATGGTCAGGAAGCAGGGGAGGCTACTCTAAGCGAGGCTGCGAAGGCCTCAATAACGTTTTCAAAGACCTGGAAGGCTGGTATAGGGGCAGACGATGTGTACTACGTGGAGCCCAGCCAGGTAACCAGGACTCCTGAATCCGGGGAGTACCTGGAAAAAGGAGCGTTTGTTGTTCGTGGCGACCGGGATTACATGAGAAACGTTTCCGTGGATGCAGCGATAGGTTCCTACGAGATAGAAGATAAAGTTTACGTTCCGATGTGCGGGTCTGAAGACGCGGTAAAGGAAAACTGCCCGACATCGATAAAACTTGAGCCCGGCAGAGAAAAGAAATCAAAAGTGGCGAAGAAAATACGTTCCCGTTTCCAGGAACAGGGCTACGAGCTCGATCTCGACTACATAATCAGGGCGTTGCCGCCGGGAAAATCGGAGGTGAAATAAATGAGATCGGTGGAACACTTCAAGATATCTGTATTGACGGCTCCCATCGTTGTCTACCTGATCTACGGAACGGCAAACACCGGAACTTTTTTCTCCATGACGCTTTTAGGTATCTCTGCAGGAGTTCTCATCGACCTCGACCATTTCCCGGTCGTCAGGGCTAAAACAGGTAACTGGAGACATCTGAAGATAGCTCTGAGTAACCCTTTGACCACGTTTACGGACGAAGATGAAAACTGGGGAGAAAATATGGGTGGTAATTTGGGAGCGCCTGAAAAATTTATCTATCATACCGTAATTACCGTGCTCTCACTCACTATCTATCCCTGGTATCCTCGTTTCTCTCTACTATTATTTTCCATGTTCTCCATCCATATAGCCTCGGATCTCTACAGAAGCTGGCAGCTGGGAAACCTGAATTTATAACTTTGTGACCAGTTTCTTCAGGTTCTCGAAGGCTTCACGGGGTTCAACCCCCGGTTCAACCGGGTCCTCCACCTCCCAGACCTCGATACTACCGTTTTCGACATCAAAGTTTTCCTTGAGATAGTCGCGGTGGTGGGGCATCATCACGACTACCCTGTCAGCCTCGTTGATAGCTCTCTGTGAGACGGGCTCAGGTGAAGGCTTGACATACTTCAAAGCGTCTTCCTGCTCCAGCAGCTTCCTGGCGTTTCCTGCAACCTCTCGGGCAGGATCGGTCCCCGCGGACTCGACCTCGAACTCAGGATGATACTTCCTGGTCAGTGCTTCCGCAACGGGAGAACGAAAAGAGTTGCCGGTACAGATGTAGAGGGTGCGCATGGAAAGAAAGAGAGGTTTCTGTTGTTTAAAAACTGTTTCTACAGAACCAGGTATTTTCCTCGTCGACGTATTCCAGCAACTTTTCTTCCTTCACGTCTCCACTTGTCAGGTAGCCCCCATCCTCTCTGATAAGCGATTTCAGCACGGAACTGTTGTAGTCATCTATTTTCTCCCTGGCTCCCTCAATCATGTGTTCTAGGCTCTCGCCGTTCTCCTCCATCTTCTGAAGCCTTTCCTCCAGTTCATTGTAGGAGTCAACGAGTTTAACCTGTTTCCCTCTACTCTCATCGTAGCCCATTAGATTGCCCCATCTATCCTCCCAGACAGAGGTGAGACTCAGTTGATCTTCCCTGTCCGGAAGTTCTCCCTGCTCACCCATCCTGCGGATGGTCTCGGTTCTCTCATCCCTATCCATACCGGAGAGCAGAAGCTCAGCTTCCCCGGAGAGTGAACCCTCCGAGAAGTGCTCCCAGTTGAGATAATCCTCGACGTTATCCATCTTCCACTCGGTCTCAAGCACCTTTCTAGCCAGCTGTATGTCTTCGCCGCGTTCCCTGATATACTCGAGGTCTTCCTTTTTTACATCCTCAATATCCAACACGTTACTGTAACCGTCTTCCGGAATTCCCCAGGTCCAAGACTCTTCAGGTAGCTCCTCCTGTCCATCCCGCTTACGGGATTCCTCCGGGGGATATTCTTGAACGCCCCAACTCCATGGGTCTTCAGCTGGAACATCGGATACCTCGGATTCAACCCTTATAACATCTCTACTGTCTTTTTCACCCCTACGACCATCCCTCAGCCTATCTATGTCCTCATCCAACAGGGCCTCGAAATGTTCTGCACTAATACTTGTCCTTTTCTCCACATACTTGCCGAAGTTCTCCAGAATCTCTCTGTCGTCCATTCCAGTGCATTCTTGCACCACGTCCAGTATTTCATGGAGAGAAATCTGACCCCTGTCATTAAATATACTCATATATTCCCTGGTAATCTCGCCAAGGTTCCTTCTACCGCTAACATTCATAACGATTGAATTGACCTCTTTAGGATTCTCGTAGAAAAAATCCTTCCTAGTCTCTCCTCTGGTCGTAGACAATGTTATCCGCCAATAGCAACTCCTTTAGAATGAATCTTTATAAATACTAGAGGCTCTAGCCACGGTTTTAGAATGAGATGAAGAGCCAGTCAAGTTTAAAATTTTACCAGCAGACCTTATTCCATTCCCCACGGGAAAAGATCGCATCGGCACCTACCGGAGCCTTGAGC
>CAZKLW010000030.1:0-8342 GCA_964553995.1 uncultured archaeon | reverse complement strand
TGTATATCTTCACCAGCACTCGCTCTTCTTCAGGCGTATCAGCGAGAAAAACCAGTGATTCCTTTCCGGACTCGATTGTTCCGTAAAGCTTCTTCAGCACTCCTCTATCAGCGAGCTTCAGGAGCGCTCCCTGTGTGTCGTGATCAAAAACGTTCTCGAACGCCTTCCGGGCTTCCGAGGAGTCAAACATTCTCCTGCCTTTCTCCTTCCATCGTTCCCGGAAGTCAAGGTCTTCGTCTCTCATGTAGAATAATTTGGGAAAAACGGTCTTAAGCCTAGAGGAACTCGCTGATCTCTTCAAGGTAGCCTTGGTCCTCCAGCCACTCGTTCTCTGCCTGGGAGTAGGACTGGACAATATCTCCTTTTTCGTCGCCCTGAATCTTCCACGGATCTACAAGTACGACGGAGTCTCTCTTGACCCAGATTCCCCGTTTCTTGGAGCCTGGAATTCTACAGATGCGTTCGTTGCCGTCGGTACAGTAGACACGGTACTTGCCGCCTCCTTCTTTCCGGAGCACGATACCGAGTACCTCGTCACCTTCGGGTTCACGCACCCTTCCAACTCCTTCCTCTTCTTCTGGCATATCCTGCATTTGAGGGAAGAGATTTTTAAACTAGGGCTAGACTCTGACAGAAATAACGTTCCTGTAGACTTCCTGGCCGTCCTCCTCACCCAGCAACTCGTAGGAGCGCTTGATCTCGGGATCATGCCTCGATCTAAGCATATCCAGGATCTTCTTCGCCATGTCTTCCGTTGAAATGTAGAAGTCGAAGCCGTGCTCGCTCTCCTCTATGTTCGCGAGAAAGTTCTTCCTGCTTTCATTGGTTATCTCTGCAGCTCTGTCGGCTATGGAGTTGGAGATCTTTTCCAGGTCCTTCTCACCCCTTAACTGTAGCTTGACCTTGTAGAAGCCTCCATGGAACTTCGAGCACTCGGGGCACTGGTCCTGTGTGAAACGTACTTCTGTATCGTATTTATCCTTCATATCGCCTCTGGAGGCATGCACCCTGACAAACATCCTGTCGTCCTCCTCCCAGAACTGGAGCTCCATCTCTACCTCGGGAACTGCAAACTCGAAGAACCTTGTTCCAAGCTGTTCCTGGACAGAGTACTCTTCTATCCATTCACCGGACTGGCGCATCCTCCCGCAGGTAGGACAGACAACTATCTCCACAGTTTCAGGTATCTCGAGAAGTCGGTTTACGTCGGGATAACAGCTGGAGCAGTACTTCTTCCGCTCTCCATGAAGTTCATCGGCTTCTTCACCGCAGCGCGGACAGAACTTTGTAAGCTCCATACCCCTGTTTCCGGTGGAAAACTTTAAATCTGGAATTCCAGCCGGTCTCCCTCCTCTAAATCCAGGTTTTCTGTTGACTCAAGCAGGTAACGGTAATCCGTTTCAGGCCGGTAAAAACTCCAGGGCTTCGCCTCATGCACCTCCACCACCTGTTTTTCGCCGTTGAGAAAGTAAAGTTGGAGAGGTACAGGAACGAAGAACATGTCGATAATCGCCCTTGTATCGCTGCCAAAAACGAACAGCATCTTTCCCGAGCTACGGAAACGCATCCCCAGGAACTTTTTAACCGCAGAATCTGCAAGCTCTGCCTCAAAACTTTTGCCTTTAACGCTTAAATCTACCACTTTCAAGGCGTACCGAAAACATTCAGGGCGGTCTCGTTGCCCATTTTTATCGGTTTGTCCTTTATGAACCTCTTCCAGGAATTTCCAATATCCTCATTTAAACCAGACAGCTCCATTAAAAGAGATTTAGAAACATTTCTTGAAATAGTTTGGTCGCCTCCTCAGAGGTATAAGACGAATTTTAAGAGGAGCGATTCACTTACAGTAGACCTCTTCTTTTATTAAAAGCAGCTAGAAAATATTTTTTCATGAAGCGTATTCATATTGCTGCTTTTCTGTTTACTCTGGCTCTCTTGACCGGCCTTATCCATATTTCCCTCTCAGGAAATCCGGAATACGAAAAAGTGAATAAGAAAGCAGAGGATGCTTCATACCATGTCAGTTATAATGTTAAATTATCCGGTACACCTGGAAGCGGAGTAATTAATTATGAAGATTTTGAAGTGTACAGATCAGGGGATGTTGTCAAGCAAGAAGTAGTCTGGACCGGAGGAGTCTTCGATGAAGGCAGGAAGCGTCGTGTATCGTATCACAAAGATAATAGAACAGTAGTTTGCTGGGGTTCGCCTGATTCTGAAGGTGTTAATACTTCGACCTGTAAAACCGGGGAGACAAATTTCGCATTTTTCCAGGAATTTGGAAGGAACGCTGCTAAAAAAGATCCTGAGTACAATGGGACACACAGGATTTTGGGGCGTCCATGCCACAGCTTCAGGTTTAATGCAGAAACAAATAAAACGCCCGCAAAAGAACGTTTAGAAGGACCTGCCAGATTCAATATCTGTATTGATAGTGAAGAGGGCTTTATATCCGCGATGTCTATAGACGGAAATGTGAAAAGCCCGTTATCCGGAGTAAATGAAGCATTTCCTGAAGAAGGGACCTATACGAGAATCGCAAGTATTATGGCAGATAGTGTACAGACCGATTACAATAGAGAGATTAGCGTGCCGGAAGTGAATTGAATAGTTTCCAACATCGGAACCAGAGCAATAGCCTGACAGAACGTGACGGGCATGGTTCCTGAGAATAAAATCAGCTACTAACTCTGCAGTTCCGCATAAATAGGCCCTCCTGCAACGGCTCCAACAAAAGCAGTGACGGGTAAGATCAGCAGTAAAATGAAATTAAAGACCAGGGCTCCTATAACGGAAACTATAGCACCTGCCAACCAGCCCGCACTCGAGTATTCAACACCGTTATCCCGGGAAAACGGTCGAATAAGCCGCCAGAACCAGGAAAACTTCACCGCTGCCGAAATCGAACCTCGCCAAGGTGTAACCCAAAAAGCTGAGATACGAGAAAGCCGAGAACAAATAAAGAGCAGACCTTAAAAGGTCCGGTATCACGTATTCTGCAGCTGTCAGGAAAAACGCAGTGCCCGAAAACAGGATCAGAGACTTGTTAACAGGTGAAAGATCAATTATCAGCTCCTACCCGAAATAAATTATTGCAGCAACACCCAGAAAGGCACCTGGCCCGTATAGAAGCTTCGCCTCATCGATTTGAAAGTTCATGTCCTGTTTCAGCTGTCAAAAGTTTGAAATATCTACATCTGTCTGTGAGTAGTTTCCTTCAAGAATTATCCTGCTTTTCCCTCCTAGTACTGGCTGATTACGGAGTCTCCTTGGTGCTGTTTCAGGTTTTCTATAGCTTCTTCCATAGAAAAAACAGGACATGTAATAGATGCATATCTATTGTTCTGCCGGTCTGAAGGTGATAGTATCCACTAATTTGTCGTAACTTTTTCCTTTCGCAAAATATTCTGCGTCTTTAGGAAGCTCAACTTGATCCTCTGGATAACCTGTATGTACAATTAAGTCGGCATCGAATCTGTCATGAATTTGATCTACATCGAATCCTGCGTAATCTGTGATCACAGTGTCGTACCCGTCTGCTTGTTCAGGTATTTGTTCTCTGGCTTCTACTTCTACATCGGCTTTCATTTCAAGTAATTGTTCGCATAGTTCTCTTGCGTCTTGATTATTTTCCAAAAGTAAAACTTCATCTGTCATGCATAACTATTAATTAGTAACAAATATAAATACTATTGATCGCATCGAATACTGAGGGCTTCTTGGTCTGTAAGGTTGTTTCTTCTGGATTCTATTATGCCCTGCTTATGCGTGTGATTCTCTGCTCTTATGCCCCCCATAAGAGAGCCTTTCTTTATTTCTTCTCCATATTCTGAACAGCGATCTAGGAAAAAATTGGTTTCCAGAAAAGATGGAGAAACAAACGTTCCAGCACCCCCTCAGGACTACGACCAGAAAGTACAGGCAAACAGGGATTTTTCCTATAGAGCTGGAAATGACTTAAATTAGGAGTTAAAATGTCTAAAGGACGGGATAAATGTGAAATGGAAGCTTGGAAGTGCTGTAATAGTTTTCCTCGGATTCAGCGTACTTCTTGCCTCAGGAAATCAGGAACCGACAGGACAGCTTGAAGGCTCGCCAGTGTCCTGTGACAGAGGTCTTTACGACACCCACGCTCACTGGGAAAACGACGCTGCAGGTCAAAAGTTCGCGGCCCGTATGGATGAACACAACGTCAGCTGTACTGTGCTTTTCACACCTATGGACGATCTATACGAGAGGCCGGATTATGTCCGGAGAGAGCTATCAGGCGAAGGCGGATTCGTACTTTTCATAATGACACCGGACAGAGAATTCCTAACTGAGAGCTGGATGAACCGTGTGTATAAGGGGAATCAGCAGCACGTAGGCGGTATAGGAGAAGTAGTTTTCTACGATGGTCCTATGCAGGGGACATCCCTAACGTCAGAGCCCTGGCCGTCAATGTTCGAGCACGCCGCGGAAAACGACCTGCCTCTTATGCTTCACCCTGTGGAGTCCCAAGTTGACCAGGTGGAGACAATGCTGTCCCGTTATCCCAACACCACCGTAGTCCTGCATGGAGGAGAACTCTCCAATACCGGTCGGGTACCAGAGCTACTTCGAGAGTACGACAATATGTACTGGCAGGTGGACGTCGCCACAATCTTCTCCGGCAGGCCACTGAGGCAGGACAGCCCCGAAGAGTTCGTAAACTGGTACGAGAAAAACAGGGAGGAACGCCTGGAGAGCGGTAGGAGGCGAGTCGTCAGTTTGATGAACGCCTCGCCGGACAGGGTGATGTGGGGGACCGATATAGGCGGACACGCATGGTCGGTCGAACCCGAAGTCTACAGCCGGATGATTAACTTTTCAAACGATCTCGTGGCTTCTCTGCCCGAAAAATACCGGGCCAAGTATGCACACGGCAACGCGGCCCGACTTTTCGGGAACGCAACCAGGCTCTCAGAACCGCCCGAGAAGGACGAATCACTTACAAAACTCGTAGCACAGCTTGCACGCCTCCCCGGGGAAATAATCCTGACGGTGGGACAGCAGGCCACGGGAAATGCTTAACGCCCCCTCAGGGATTTGAACCCTGGATCTGCACCTAGTTGCTCCGGCTTCTCGGGGAGAAGCCTGATCGAAAATCGGAGATTTTCTCATCCTCCGACCTCTTGCGAGGATCGTCGGTCCGCAAGGTGCCGTCTTTCCACTAGACCAAGGGGGCCTGTCAGTTGTAAAAGCAGTACGCAACTATTAAAAACCGGTAGAAGCTGCTCGACGGGTTTTTAATTCTTGGCTACCCGAGGAGAGATATGGAGAAAGAGGAATGCACCTCGTGCGGTAAGAACCTTGAAGCCGCGGATACTTTCGTGGAGTTTGAATGTCCTGAATGCGATGAAGTTATCGCTCGCTGCGGCAGATGCAAAAAACTCGCAAGGGAATACGGATGCCCGGAATGCGGGTTTACGGGGCCGTAAAAATGGGAAAGATCTCCTGCCTCTACCGGATCATGCCGGAGGATGCAGAGACCGATCTCGAGGCTATAAAGGAACAGCTGCATGAGCTTATTGACGTAAGTGATATCGGAGAGGAAGAAGTGGCCTTCGGGCTGAAAGCTGTAAAGGTTTCCACCGTCACGACTGATGAAGAGGGAGGAACCGACGCGGTAGAGGAGAAACTTGAACAGCTGGAAAACGTTCAGTCAGTAGAACTCGAGCATTTCGACAAGCTTTAGACCGCCAGATTTTACAGAACAATCGTTTTAGCACTCTAAGGGAAAAATTAAAAGGTAGCTCAGAAGTTCTTCATTATGTCCCTGTCGAAAGAAGAGAAGGAGGTTCTGGAAGAAATCAAAAAGATACTGGGAGGTCTTTACGTATTCAGGTATCCTGATGCGGCCGACGGGTTAAGAATGCTGGCAGATGCGATCGATCAGGAAGAGCACGACATCGATAAAATAGGGGTAGAAGTGCAGAACATATTCGGGAGTATAAAAAGTAAAGGCGAAATAACGCAAGAGGAGATTCAGAAACTAGAGGAACTTGCACAGGATACCAGAGATTTTCAGAAACATCTGGAGGAAACCCGGTATCTTTTGGAACGGGGAGGAGAAGTGAATCAGGCGTTTGAAATAATAGATAGTTTTGACGATATAGAGGAAGCCTTGGACGCATTAGAAACGCTAGAATCAAAACTTGAGAAGATAGAAAAACAATAGATTCGATGCCCTTACTAGAACTTCTGTACCCCGCCTTCACATACCCGACAACCGTGTTCCAGCTTGTCTTCTCTACAGACCTGTGAGCCACATACTTCACAGGCTGTAACAGCCGTCTTCTCCTGGCAGTAGTCGCACGGTTTCTCTAGTTCCATAAGACTGTTTAAGTCTTCGCGCCTCAAGTTTGTTTCCATGGGGGTCGACCTGGGCGAACTGGTGGAACCGGAGGAAATTGATTTTCCTGATCTCAACGATAAAGAGATCGCTGTAGATGCAATGAACACGCTCTACCAGTTTCTTTCGATCATAAGGCAGCGTGACGGGACACCCCTGAAGGATTCGCAGGGACGCGTAACATCCCATCTCTCGGGACTCTTCTACAGGAACATCAACCTGCTTGAAAAAAATATACGCCCCGTTTACGTATTTGACGGCGAAACTCCGGACCTCAAGGAGAAGGAGTCTTCAAGGCGGAGAAAGAAAAGGGAGGAGGCCAGGGAGAAGTGGAAGCAGCTGAAGGAAGAGGGCAAGATAGAGGAGGCGTTCTCAAAGGCAACGCAGTCTTCGAAACTCGATGAGGAGATGCTGGTCGAAGCCAAGAAACTTCTCGACGCGATGGGTATACCCTACGTCCAGGCCCCGAGTGAAGGCGAGGCCCAGGCAGCTTACATGACCCGTGACCTCTACGCCGTGGGTTCCCAGGACTGGGACTGCCTGCTTTTCGGCGCGAACAGAATGGTGAGAAACCTTACCAGCAGGAAGACGCGAAAAACGTCCAGCGGGGGAAGGAAAAAGGTGTCGGTCGAGAAGATAGAACTGGAAAAAGTCCTGGATCAGCTTGGGGTTACACAGGAGAAGCTGGTCTGGATGGGTTTATTAATGGGTACAGACTTCAATCCCTCGGGAGTAGAAGGCATAGGCCCCAAGACAGCTCTCAAGCTCGTGAAAAAGTACGACGACTTCGACTCGTTGATGGATGATGAAAAGATCGAGTGGGAGTCAGAAAAAGATCCCGAGACCATAAAGGAGTTCTTCATGGATCCTCCTGTCGATGACGTTGATTACAGCTTCGGGGAGCCTGACCACGACAGAATAAGGGAGCTGCTTGTCAAGGAACACGATTTTTCCGAAAACCGGATAGACTCCGGTCTCGAGAAACTGGAAAAAGCACTCGAGTCCCGACAATCGGGCCTGGGGAGCTTCACGTAGATCTCTGTTCCCGGAACATCTTGAGTATGACCTGCATCATCTCACCGAGTTCCTGGTAGCCCTCACGTATATCCTCGATCTCTTCCTGCTGTCTCTCGATCTCGTCGATAACGGGTTCGAGATCAGGTGATTCAAGTTCCTCTATTCTCTGCTCTATCCTCTCAAGTCTTTCATCGTTGCCTGACCTTGTAAGCCTTTCCAGGTTCTGGTTGAGCTTCTCCATCTCGCTACTGTCCTGGAGTTCGCGGTACTCTTCCTCGGAGAGAAGTTTGAGGTTGGCGAGGTCGTCAAAGTCGTTGAAAAGCCACTTGAAATCTGACACTATGGCCTTCAGTTCTTCGACTTCTTCACGCAGATCGGATACGTCTGTCTCCTCCCGGGATTCAATATCATCTATTCTTTCATCCAGGTTTTCCCTTACATCCTTCACGAGATCGGATTTCTCGGCCAATCGTTGCTTCACTTCCGCGACCTCGGCTTCAAGGGAATCAATATCTTCCTGGAATTCCAGTGTCTCGATCTTTCCACGAACTTCCTGGAGGCTTTCCTCAAAGTTCTCCTCGAGATCCTCCAGGCGCTGCTCTATGCCGGGATCGACATCTTCTGATTCAAGATCTTCAAGCTGTTCCAGCTGTTCTTCGAGAGACTCGACCTGTTCACGTATCGGGCCCACATCCATATCTTCGACCTCCTGGACTGTTGCCTCAATATCTGCGTGATCAAGTCCCGAGAACTTCTGCTCTATCCTTTCAAGACGCTCCTCAAGCTCTTCTGTATTGTTTCCATCGCTTTCTTCTACACTTTCAGTAACTGTTTCATCCTCATCAGGATCTCCGCCTGAGAAAAGTTCCTCTTCGGTTTCTTTCTCTACTTCTTCCTGGGTTGAATCCTCCTCTTCATCTACTTCTTCATCGGCCGATTCTGCCTCTTCTTC
>CAZKLW010000029.1:6476-8354 GCA_964553995.1 uncultured archaeon | reverse complement strand
CCACCCGGGTTCACTTGCCTCCGCATTGAACCGTTGATGAAGTGCGGCTGCCGGGATTTGAACCCGGGTCTTCGGCTGTCTTCAACTGATCCGCTGCTGGCGGAGGAGCCTTCTGTAGAAGGCGACCGTCCTGCCAACTGCGATGGGAGTTGCGAAAGGCCGAGATGATTGGCCAGGCTACACTACAGCCGCATGTATACGAGAAAAAGAAGCAGTTAATACTTTTAAGGCTGGTCAGGCTGGAGGTAGAGAATATCTTCCATCTCCTTTATCCGACCGCTGAGAGTGGTGGAACCCTCCTCCAGTTTTGAGTTTGAACGTACAATAACACTGTCCTTTGGCCCGGAAAGGGTGTAGAGGTAGTCATCGGATACCATCTTCCTGAACTGGAGGCTGCCTGTGACACTCTTCCTCATACCTTTCATGGTTCTATCCACCTGTGAGGGTGAAAGCACCTCCTGTGAACTACCGCTTTTTTCCCGGGAGCTCTGGTTTTCCAGATCTTCCTCTATGTCTTTCTCTGCCCTGTCCTCTATTTCCTCCTTTATTGCCTCCATTTCTCCCTCGTTTACGGGTGCTTTCTCTGATATCTCCTGTAGGGCGTTCTCGATTTGCTTTTCGAGGTCGGATCTTACCTCCTCTGTCCTTGCGTCCAGTTTCTCCATCTTCTGGTTGAGTTCCTCCTCCATCTCTTCCAGGTTGCCGAGCCGGCTGTCGATCTCTTCTTTCTGGTTTTCGAACTGCTGCCTGAGTTCTTCGGTGGTCTCCGAGAGTTCCTGTTTCAGGTCGGACTTTATCTGATCTATATCTTCCTGGTTAGCTGTATTTTCGTCCAGCTGTTCAATCTGCTCCAGGGCGCCCTTGAATCGGCCCTCTAGCTCTCCACGTATCTCCTGTAGCTCGGTATCTTCGGTTTCGATCCTGTCCTCGAGTTCTTCTATTCTCCCTGTTATTTCTTCTTTTGTGGTTTCGATTTCTTCGTAACCGACTTTTTCCTGCTTCAGCTGATCGATTTCCTGTCCGGTTGAATCCAGTTGATCTTTGAGATCTTCAACAATATTTTCAACATCTCCGGTTATTTCCTGGAGCCGGTTCTCCAGGCCTTTGAAATCCTCTTCCAGTCCGGATCGAACCTCATCTAACTCTCCGTGCTTCACGGTTTCTTCGTCTATCCTGCTCTCTATATCTCCTATTTTGCTGGAAAGCTCGGTTCTCAGGTGTTCAAGGTTTTCTTTATCAGGATTATCCTCTTCCAGCTTGTTGATCCGTTTTTCCACTTCGTCCTCTCCGATTTTCTCCTCCTCTATCCTGTTGATCTGCTGTCTGGCTGAGCCAACCTTTCCTTCCAGCTGATTCAATGTATCTTCGATATCCTCTCTCTCGTTGTCGAACCGTTCATCGATCTTTTCTCTTTCGACCGTCTTCTGTTTGAGCTGTTCAAGTCTTTCAGAAAATTCTTCTTTTGCGGTCTGGATTTCCTCCTGGCGTATCGACCCGATGTTTTCAGTTTCCTCCTGGAGCCGGTTCTCCAGGCTCTCGATTTCGCTGGAAAATCTATTGTCCAGTTTTCCGACTTCCGTTGTAATGCCGCCCAGTTTTTCCTCGAAATTCTGGATGTTCTGTCTTAACTCCTCAAGGTCGTCCTTGTTTGCCTCCGAACCTGTGATCCGGGCCAGTTTCTCCTCTATTTCTTCAACGGTTTCCTCAAGTTTCTCTGTTTCTTGCTTTGAGGCTAGTTCTTCCCTGAGTTTTTCTCCCTGTCCTTCTATCTTTTCGTCGATTGAATCTAGGTGGGGTTCCAGTTCCTCTATTTTCGACTCAGTTTCATCGATCCGGCTTTCCATCTTTTCTCTCTCGGCCTTGCCGGATAGTTTCTGA
>CAZKLW010000029.1:0-6376 GCA_964553995.1 uncultured archaeon | reverse complement strand
TCTTTAATAGTCTCCAGATGCTCCAGGGAAGCTTTTTCGTTACCCAGTTCATCGATCCGGCTTTCCATCTTTTCTCTCTCGGCCTTGCCGGATAGTTTCTGACCTAGATTCTGGAGCTTGGACTCCAGCTGTTTGAGTTCTGAACTATCAGCCTTCTCCTCTTTAATAGTCTCCAGATGCTCCAGGGAAGCTTTTTCGTTACCCAGTTCATCGAGACGTGCTTCCAACTCCTTTTTTATGTCTTGGATTTCTCCCTCGTCGGCTTTCCGGTCCTTGACGTAGTTGACCTGTTTTTTGACGGACCCTAGTTTACCTTCCAGCTGGGATAGTGTGCCTTTGATGGATTCTTTTTCCTCTTTGGACTCTTCTCTGACGTTCTGGACTGCTTCATCCACTTCTTCTTTCTCTGCCTTTTCCTTTTCGATTCTGGAGGTTTCGGCCCTGAGTTCTTCGAGGCTTTCATCCAGCTCCTCTCGGGTTTCATTTAAAGTGTCTTTAAACCTGGATTCAAGCTTTTGGGAGGTGTTTTCTAGAGTGTCCTCCAGATCTTCTATGCGCTGTGATTCACTGTCCAGCTGGCTTTCCAGCTCCTTTGTGAGCTCAAATTCCTTGTCAAGTTTTCCTTCAAGGTTCTCATGTTCATCCTCCAGCTCCTGCTGGCGGTTTTCTATTTCCTCCGTAAAAGATTCCAGCCTTTCCTGAATCTGCCCTCTTACCTGTTCCCTGAAATCTTCTTCGTCCTGCCTGAGAGCGTTCATTCTCTGGTTAAGCTGATCTGCCAGATCCTGGTGTTCCTTCTTTGTTACTTCTTCTATGCTTGATGAGACATCTTCAACTATGTGGCCTTCGATCTTGCCCAAGGCTTTCAGAAATCTTTCTTGATCCCGCTCTTTATAGCTCTCAAACGTCTCTCTCCACTCTTTTTCAAGTTCTTCAAGGGACTTGCCTATGGCGTCATCGATCCTCTTTCTTACCTGGTTGGATTCTTCTTCCTGTAGTTCCTCAATCTTCTCCTCGAAGTCTTCAGTGTCGTGTTCCTCCCCCGAGAACAGATCTTTGAAAGCCACGGTTGAATTTTGCAGTACCGGAATAAAAAGTTGACCGAAGAAAACTTGAGAATTGGTGTTAGAAGAGTATTCATGACAGAGAAATGTATATTCTGCAGGATTGTGGAAGGTGAAATTCCGTCTCACACCGTTTACGAGGATGAAAATGTGGTGGCGTTTCTGGATACCAATCCGGTTTCCAGGGGCCACACTCTCATAGTTCCGAAGGAACACGTCGAGACAATACATAATGCCTCGGGCATGGAGTATATCTGGGAGCCTCTTGTAAAGATCGCCCGCGCCATAGAAGCGGCTTTTGATCCTCAAGGAATCAATATCGACCAGAACAACGGGGAAGCGGCAGGGCAGGAAGTTTTCCACATGCATTTCCATGTCACTCCTCGTTACACCGGGGACGAGCTGGAGATAATTTACAACCGTTCAGAGCTGGAGAACGGCGACGAGATAGCGGAGGAGATCGCGGCCCAGTTAACTTAAGACAGAGGGCCCAATTCATCCAACATGGCAATGTTGGAAAACCTTTTGCTGGTCTTTGCCGCAGGATTGATAACTGATCTCGCAACCGGTCTTGGCGCTCTACCTTTCTTTTTCAGGCACGAGTTCAGTGATCGCTGGCTCGTGGCTCTATGGGGTCTCGCCTCCGGTATAATGTTTTTCGCCTCCGTTTTCGGCCTTATTCCTGAAGGTCTCAAGGCGGCGGCAAGATTCCCTTTTCTGGGTTCAGAGTATCTTTCTGTAGGAATAGGTCTCTTTGTTGGTATAGTGTTAGTGGAGGCGGCATCCCGGTTCCTGGACGGGCATGAACTTGATCCAGGGACTTTTGAGGAGGCTGATTTCAAGAAAATGATACTCATACTTGGAATTCTAACGGTTCACAGCTTCCCGGAAGGGGTATCAATAGGTGTAGCCTTTGCAGAACTTGGTTTTTCATCCGGCATACCTTTCCTGGGTTTCCTGATTCCTCCACTCGCGATAGTGATGACGGTGGCGATCTCGATCCACAATATCCCGGAAGGTATCGCCATTTCCATCCCCTTCAAGGCCATGGGTATGAACCGGTGGAGGATGCTGGGAGCCACTATCTTCTCCAGTCTTCCACAGCCTATTGGCGCCGTTATAGCGTTTGTTTTCGTCCGTGAGGCCCGGATGTTCATGCCGGTAGGTTTCGGATTCGCGGCAGGAGCAATGATTTATCTAGTGGCGACAGAGTTCGTAGAGGAAGCCCGGGAACAAGGTGAAAACCTTGACGACTGGCGTCTCTCATTCGTTATAGGAGTCCTGTCCGGGTTGTTGATAATGGCGCCTCTACTGGTGTTCCTGTAATGCCTGTAGAACTCGCTGGAAACGTGGTAATCAGGGAGGGGAAAATACTGCTTCTATACCGGAAAGACGAGCAGCACTGGGAAGTTCCTGGAGGAAAGGTTAAAGAGGACGAATCTCCTACGGAAGCGGCGAAACGTGAGGCCCGGGAAGAGATTGGTGCTGAAGTCGAGCTTGAAAAGCCGTTTTTTTCGGGAGAGTTCCATTATTCGGGCGAGATCTTTCTTTGGCACGCTTACATGACCGAGCTGAAAAGTAATCCAGAACTTAATGAAGGCAAATTCTCGAAAATGGAGTGGTTTGAGGGTTCTGAACTGGATGAAATAGAACTTGCGCCAAACCTGAGGATGGTGCTACCTGCGCTGAGGAGGATATGAGATGCTAATGACAGTATGTACTATTTTCCGCCGCCGGGCATTTGGCTCACCTTGGAGCTTTCGGCGTACGAACCTTAAGATCACGCAACCTTGTGTTCTGCGACTTCGCCGATGGTGTCAACGTGTGTCAGGAAGACTGTCCTGCAACAGTATTTTTCCAGTCCCAGATCGTCGAGGACTTCTTTCGCATCCTCCCCCTCTTCCACGCGTTCCTGGAACTCTTCCCATCGATCACCGATTACCTTGCCGCATGACATACATCTGACGGGTATCTGCATTATTGATTACACCTCTTACCTGTAGGATTTCTGCTGTTTGTGTCTAGCTCCCTTGCTAGACTGTGAAGGTTTCCTGGTCTCGGTTCTCCTTGGGTCCTCAACCAGCATGTTGCGGTCGTACTCCCGGAAATCGCGTTCCAGGTCATCGTCTCCTGTATACTCTACCAGGGCACGGGCTATGGCCATCCTTATAGCCTCTGCCTGTCCCTGTACTCCTCCGCCGTTGGAGTTGACATCGATATGTATATCTCCAATAATCTCTTCTCCAGCGATGGTCAGAGGCTCTTTTATGCGCTGCTGGCTCATCTCGGGCCACGTATGTAGAGGCCGGGAATTGATTCTGAGAGTTCCCTCTCCTTCCTTTATAGTGGCTCTGGCCTTCGCTGTCTTCCTTTTTCCGGTTGCAAAAGTGTTTTCAGTCATTTATATCGCCCCGTGGTGTCCAGCCTACATGTCTTGAGACTTCGCCAAGCTTTACATAGTTGCGGTATCGGAGATCATCTCCCTCCTTCACTTTTACTTCCTCAGGCTCCATTCCTTCAGGTACACCGATGTAGGTCTTCACGTTCGAAGCTTCCTCCTTTGAAGGTAGCATACCTCTTACAGTTCTCTTCAGTATTCTTTCCGGGGATTTAGGGTAATGAGGGCCTGTATAGCGGGATCCTCTGTCAACTTTCTGCTTGTATTCCTGCTTGACTTCTTCCTCGTTTCCGGATATAACGGCTTTCTCTGAATTGACGACCTTTACTTCTTCTCCTTCCTTTACTTCCCTGGCGATCCTGGATGCCAGGCGACCAAGCACCCTGTTTTCAGCATTTATTACGTCGGTCATTTGATGATCCTCACACCTTCTCCTTCAGGATTTCCATCCACCAGCTCCTGGATGAATACGAACTCTCCTTTCTCCTCGATCTTGGAACGGGCGCCTCTGGATGCGTTGAAGGCTGCTACTGTAATATCTTTCGTTAGCCTTCCCGAACCCAGAACTTTTCCGGGTACAACTACGGTTTCCCCGTCTTCAGCGTTTCT
Organism: uncultured archaeon; assembly: GCA_964553995.1. Taxonomy (GTDB): domain Archaea; phylum Nanohalarchaeota; class Nanosalinia; order Nanosalinales; family Nanosalinaceae; genus CAZKLW01. Next base: position 2,305 of record CAZKLW010000029.1, on the reverse strand, counting down.
CTCTATATCAGAGATGTTGACTTCTGGTCTTTTCCTGTTGACTTTCCCGAGATCCTCTTCAACTGCTTTCCATACAGGAGCGTCCTCTTCCTGCAGAAGTTCAAGGGTCTCGATCAGAACGGGATTGGTAGGGTCGGCTTTCTTGTCCATTGTTGAAAACACCTCGCGGCCTGGAGCCTCATTTGAGAAGCCCTGCTTCCGCAGATCACAGATCTGCGGTGCCACTGACGGTTTGTAACCATGGAAACGGAGTTAAACTTTATAAATAGAATGAGTGCCGGGGACCGGATTTGAACCGCTCTAAACTCATAGAGTTTATGCGCCGAGGTTAAATCTCCGCCTGGAATAGGTAGAAAGGGTATTGCCGGGGCGGAGATTTGAACTCCGGAACCTCTACGGGAATGGGTCTTGAATCCATCGCCTTTGGCCTGACTTGGCTACCCCGGCAAGGTTTCGAGGACTGTGGAAGGATATTCGAGGTATTTTTAAACAGGTGTCCATAATTTGTGTTTGAGGTACCAATGGTTTTTGATACCACAGTGTTCGCACCTCTCGGTCTGGCAGTTTTCCGCATAATAGTGGGAGGAGTTTTTGTCTCGCATGCAGTACCCAAGCTTGAGGATCCGCATTCTACCAGAGAATTCTTTGCAAGCATTGGTCTGCCGGATTCAATTCATCTGGTATACTTGGCGCTTGCCACCGAAGTTATCGCTGGAACACTTCTGGCCATCGGTCTCTACACTCAGTTAGCCGCACTGGCACTCACACTTTTCATGCTGGTCGCGACTTACATGTCAGTGGAGAGGATAGGAAAGGAGTTTGCAGGTGGATACGAGGTTGACCTGCTACTCTTGGGTGCTTCCTTCATGTACTACCTTAACGGCGCCGGGAAGTACGCGCTTGACGCAGTTCTCTAGAAGAATATTTAATTAAATCTATTCCAGAAGCTCTGTCTTCCGGACCTCAAGTTCTCTGAAGGGATATATGTCTTCTGCCTGGTCACGCATTTCCGTCTGCAGCTCATCCCTGAAGATGGATTCCATGAAGCTACCGTAATCCTGTCTGGATGCCGCCTCGTCTATAACTTTTTTGATCCGGTTCCTGACCTTTGTCAGGGTCTTCGAGGAGGTGTTCTGGATGGTGGCGCCCACCACCTTCACGCGTACCTTGCGATCGTCTTCTGTCCGTGTATCGTGAACCAGGTCGATCCTATCGGAGCGTTTACGCACCATTCTGGAGACAAACTCGCTGCTGCACTCCATGCCGGCGATCTCTGTGAAGGCCTTGTTGCCTTCTACATCGGTGATTCTGAACTCTACGTCTACGTAGTACTTGTCGGCGCCTTCAAGGACTTCTGTGAGATCCTCTCTTATTGTGCGTCCAGTGACTTGTGAGTCCTTCTCCGCTGGCGTCTCGCCTATAACTTCTTCCGAGAATATCTCTGGGGCCTGGATTTCGTACCAGTTTTTCTGTATAACTGCCTTTGCCATGTTACAGCGCGTGTATCAAAACTTTATAAACAGGAGTGGAAGAGGCAACAGAGTTTTTATTAGATTTAAGGAGTAACAGTTTGGCATGGCTACTGCAGATGCCTTCGATATACTGGATAATGATTCTTTTGATCCACAATCAGATTTTGATCCCCAACCGGAAAACACTGACAGGCTCTCGGAACTGGGTGACCTTTTGGAGGAAAGGGACGACCTGAACGTTTCCCAGAATCGGGGTCGTATTGGTCCTGTAATAGGCGGTGGCATCGGAATGGCTGGTTCAATTTACGGGTTGGGAGCTTGGACCATTCTCGGACAGGTGCCAGCTGATACTGGAGCTTTGGTTTGGGGTGCAACCACTGCAGGTGCCGCGTTAGGTTCAATTCTTACAGCGGACTACTTGCTCAATAAAAGACCTGAGCTGAAGGAGGTCAACGAGGAACTTGACAAGTGGCGCTTCCTAGATGGAGATTCAGGAGACTTTTGGGGCCCTGAATTAGTTTCAGCAAGTGAGGAAGCCGCATATATGGATTTCCGGGACGATGACATCCAGAAGATGATTGATCATTATCAAGACGTTTCCGAAACTGGTGTTGTCGTTTCAGGTTCAGGTGTAGAGGAAACCAGTACTTTCTACGAAAATCTAATGAAGGATGTCGAAAGTGATGACGGTTTTTATCAACTTCTTCGATTGGAAGAAGCTGAAGATGGTTCAAACTACAGTTTAGTGTCTTACTCTGGTGAAGAGGCGCTCGCACAGATAGTGGGTGTCAACAAGAAAACTCCAAGTTGGCTATTGAGAGACCACAAGATCT
>CAZKLW010000028.1:0-8707 GCA_964553995.1 uncultured archaeon | reverse complement strand
ACTTCTCATCAGGGTCGATACCTGGTGCGTCCTCTCCTCTCGCGATAAAGGCTCCTGTCTTCTCCTCCAGTATCTCGAGAGGTCTCTGGAGGCCATCGTATATAGATCCAAGTAGCCCTGGACCAAGCTCGACCGAGAGAGGCTGGCCCGTGTTCTCTACAGGCTCTCCTGGCTTGACTCCTGTGGTCTCCTCGTAGACCTGGATATATGATTTTTCACCTTCTATCTGGATAACTTCACCCATCAGTCCCTCGTCGCCCACGCGGACAACATCGTTCATCTGGGGATTCATGCCTGTGGCTACTACCACAGGACCTGTTATCCTGTAAATCTCACCGTCTTGGGAATCTGATTCTGTCATGTTTGCGTTTCACCTTGATAGTATTTTTTAGGTTATGTCTGCTCCTATAACTCTCCTGATTTTATCATTCAGTCGCTCGGATTCCGCCTTTTCAGAGAGCGCCACGACTACAGGATCAACTGACTGGTCGACCTCTCTCCGTACCTTCTCCGGGAGTTCATCCAGCTCCTCTTTCCTGGCGATTACTATACCCAGGTCATCTCTATCGATAAGTTCCTGTATCCTCTCACCATAATTATCCGGGTTGTAGATCTTGTTCACTCCAGCAAGCTGGAATCCCAGGGTGAACTCGTCATTCCCTATCGCGGCTATACTTTTCTTTTGTTCTGTTTCAACCATTATTTCACCTTCTGGGCAGAACCAGATTTCTCCTGATAGTCTCCTGGTTCTGTATACCGGTCTCTTTCGCCCGTATAAGCATTCTCAGGTTTTTGACCTCAATCATCTTCGCAATCATATATCCAAGTATCGAAGTAGTACCGAGGGGTTCAACGTGCAGCATCTGGAAAGCGTCCTCCAGCCTCTCAATTTCAAGCGCATGTTCAAGATCTTCCAGGCGCCCGGTTTCAAGACCCTCAACTCTGCCGGAACTCTTTACAGCTTCAATAGCCTCTTCAAGATCGCTGGCATCGAGCACTTCGTCGAGAAGTGAGGATTCTTTTTCGGTTGCGAAATGTTTCCTTATCTCGCCCGCTTCAAAGCCGTATTTCTTGAGTCTCAAAGCTGTTCTCAGGTTCTCGTACTCCAGTTCGGCCTTTATGAAGCGACTGAAGTGTGTGCTGTTTACATCCGTGGCCAGCTCCTTCAGCTCCTCGTGGTAACATCTGTCAAGTATCCTTTCGATCTCCGAGAGCTCGCGCCCGGCGTCAAGCGAACCACAGTAGTCAATGCCTGAATCCGGGAAGGAAATGCTCTCAACGATTTCCTCAAAGCTTTTCTCTGATAGCTCCTCCAGTTCTCCAAAGCTCAAGCTACCTACCGGGACCATGAGATCTTCAACATTTTCCCTTTCACCCCCCTTTTTCCATCTTAGAAGCCTCTTCAGGCTCACAATATCGTATTTCCGGAGGTAGGTATTCAGCACCCTTTCAAGCGATGGAGGCGATATGGAACACAGGTGGGAAAACATCCTGGAAAGGTTCCTGTTGAGCGCAAGCTCCACAAGCGCAACGCCATCATGCCGATCACCAAGCTCATCGATCTCTTCACGGTAATCTCTCTCGCCCAGGTAACGGGCTATCTCGTTCGGCTTCATCTTCAGCAGCTTCTCGTAATCGGATCTGTCAAGCAGTTTGGCCCGTTTGGCGCTTACCCTTGCATACATGTAGGGATACTCCTGATCCATGATCATTGGAACAGTTGCTCCGATACCTCCTGGCGGTACCCCTGCCTCAGGTCTTCGATGATTTTGTCAAAAGTGAAGCTTATCCGGCGCTCGCCGTCTTTAGACACGAGAATTATACCATCGATATCCGACTCCTCCACGTCAAATCCTTCTTCCTCGACCGCGTCAACAAAGTCCTCGCCTGCCTCGATACTTCCTATCTCGAAACCTGCCTCTTCAACACAGTTCGCTACAAACTCCTGTCTCTCTTCTTCCTTCATCCCGTCGAGCTCGGAACGGAAGTTTTCAAATACCCTGTCAAGGTTTCTCTGCTTTGCCTCAAGTTTCCGGCTTTTAGATCTCATTCGCGCATTGGACAGCTGCTTTCTTCGGATCGAGTCCTTCTTCTGTTCTATCTCCTCCTCGACCTGTTCCTCGATCTTCTCCGCCTCAAGCTCTGCCTCCCCAAGGATTTCCTCTGCCTCTTCCTCAGCTTCCTCGACTATCCGGTCTGCTTTTTCACGTGCTTCTTCGAGTATTTCAGATTTGACCTGTTCAAGTCCCATTGTTCGTCACCATAAATTAATGGAAATGGGAGGTCGCCCTCCCTGGAAGGCTTCTATATGAAGCCTGCTGCGATCAGCGCCACTACGAGCCCGAAAATTACTGCTGTCTCGGGAATAACCGTCAGGATCAGTGCCTGTCCGAAGAGAGATTCGTCCTCGGCTATCGCACCCACTCCTGCGGCTCCGATCTTTCCCTGTGCGTAACCCGTTGCTATCGCCGATAAACCTATAGCGACACCGGCGCCGATCATTGCAAGTGGTTCTCCTGCCATTCAGAGATCACCTTTGTTGATTTTTCGTGTCATTTCTGGATTTTCACCTGAAGTATCTTTTACCGAAAGGCATGTAGATTTTTCCTCCACCCTCGAAGAACTTTGTGAAAAGCTCGACATAGTGGAGCCTTATTCCCTGGAGGAATCCCTCCATGATCTTGATGAATGTATTGAAAGTATGACCAATCATTAAAACAGCCACGCCTCCGATGAATCCTGCCATCGACTGCATCGCGAACAGTGGCTGGGCCATGGAGTTCACAACGCCCGCGAGAGCAACCGCCGCGACCGACACACCGAATATCCGGAGGTACGATAGTATGTTGGAAAGCAGGGAGGGAATCTCCACCACCCCCTCTATACCTTCACCGAGGTAAAGCAGGATCACGGACAGAGCCACCACAGGTGCTCCTACTGCCGCCCCCATGAAGTACCAGAGCCCGGCGCCTATCTCGAGAACTATCCAGCTTCCATTCTCAAGGAATGCTTCTTTAACGCCATGTCTTACGTATTCGTTGTAAGCTCCCAGGAGGTAGCCGAGATTGACATGGAAGACTCCAAAAGCCGCGGCGATCTTGAATACCTGGCCGAGATGCTCGGCGCGGTGGAAAAGTATCGGGATCTTTTCGAATAGATGTATCCCCGTGACCGCGGCCAGCTCCGAATGGTGACCGAATATTACGTAGCCGAATGCGTCTCCAAAGGCGAGACCGAAGATTAAAGTTGCAACCGAGGCATACATAAGCGACTTGAAAATCTCTCTCGCCTCCGGGTACATCCTGTAGGCGGCGTAGAATACTATACCAGAGGTAAGTCCGTAACCAGCATCACCGATCATGAAGCCGAACATTACAGGGAAGGTCAGGAAGATCATGAATGACGGGTCAAGCTCATTGTATCTTGGAACCGCCACGAGATCCGTAAGTGATTCAAAAGGTCTCACAAGAGCATTGTTCTCGTGCTTTACAGGCGGCTGTCCCTTTTCCTCCTCCTGGACATGGATAGACCCGTTGGTTACATCAATTAGTTCTTCTTCCATAATCTCAAACTTGCTGGCCGGGACATAACCCTCTGCGATAAACGTGCTTTCCGTAGTGGCGAAACGAAGAGGTGCTTCCGCCTTCTCGACTTTTTCCGTCATGAATTTCTCCGCAGCCTCAAGCTTTCCCCTCCATTCCCTGGAAAAATCTTCCATCTCTCCCTCTACGGAATCCAGTTCTTCCTGTATTTCAGATCTCTCTTGCTCTATATCCGAAAGCAGACCATCTATACTACCTGAACGATCTGCTTCAACTATTTCTATCTCGGAGGCACCTATCTCCGAGAGAGTTCTTTCAACTTCATCGCTATCCTCAACGTAGTAGAAAACAATAGAGGCTTCCTCGCCTTCAACCAGTTCGTAATTATCTGTATCGACCTCTCGCTTGAACTTCTGTGAATCCAATTCCCCTACAAAGACATCTAGTGATTCAGTTCCCTGAAGATCTTCGTAATCGATACCGGATCCCGCGATCTTCCGGAGAAAACCTTCCTCTTCCTCCAGTGAACTGAGTTCCTTTTCGAAACTCTCCCTGCGGTCTTCAAGTTCTGAAACCTTTTCCCTCACATTTTCCAGCTCTTTTTGTACTTCGGCAAGATCAAAATCTTCCTCTTTAACCTCGGTCTCCGGCAGTTTCGAGAGTATAGATCTCACATCGACCAAAGTCTGTGAAAGTTTCTCGGCTTCTTCAAACGGTTCGCCGGTATCCAGCTCGCCTTCATAGTCCTCTATATGGAGAAGTTCCAGATCGTGGAGCGTTTCTATAACATCCTGCAGGTGATTCCTGGGCCCCGTTACAGATACTTTCTTCATCTGGGCGGGCTTGATCTTCGATCACCCAAGAAATTCTTCCTCAAATTTTCTGGACAGTAAATCTACAGCTTCTTCCAGGTTTTCACCTGCCTTCCTGTCAATCTCCTCTGCCTCTTCCTCGCCTTTTTCAACAATACTTTCTTTCTCTTCTTCAATTTTCTCGAGGAAACGTTCCAGGACTTTCTCCCTATTCTCCGCGGCATCTTTCTCAGCCTCGGAAACTATATCATCGGCCTCTCGGCGCGCATCCGCAAGAATTTCTTCGGCCTCTTCATGGGCCTCTTCAATAATAGAATCGGCATCCTTCTCAGCCTTCTTTACCTCCTGAACAACGTCCGTCACTGTCTCTACACCTGTTTAAGAGGGTTAAGACTAAGTTTATAAACCCTGTCCAGTTCAGGATTCAGAGCTGGTTTAAAAACATTTCGTCTCACAGGTTCTGGCATGGAAGAGAGAGGATACAGAATCTTTGCAACCGATGAAGAAGAGCCGGACAGGGACTCAGAGGTATTTTACAACAGGGAGATGTTGACGAACCGGGATCTTTCCGTGACCGCGGCGGAGACATTTCTGTCGAACAGCAATATAGAAGAACCAAGGTTATGTGATGCTCTCGCTGCCTCGGGCATACGAGGATTCCGTTACTCCGGTATGGGCGAAGTCCATTTGAATGACGTAAACCCTTCAGCGGTTGAAAGCATTGAGAAAGGACTGGAAGCCAACGGGATTAACGCAAAGGTATACCAGAAAGATGCAAACGTTTTGCTCTCGGAGATGAGAAACGTCTTCCACGTAATCGATATCGACCCTTTTGGACCTTTCACACCCTACCTTGACTCGGCGGCCAGAGCCGCAAACCATTCCTCGCTCGTGGGACTGACAGCCACTGATAACGCGGCTCCGGCGGGATCATACCCCCAGGTTTCCAGGCGGCGTTACGGTTCAAGTCCGCTGAAGAACAGCTTCATGCATGAAACCGGTCTGCGGATATATCTCAGGGTCGCGTTTGAAAACTTTGCACGTTACGATAAGAACTTCGACCCGAAGATCTGCTGGCATGAGAGACACTACACAAGGATCACCGGACAGGTAACTGAATCGAGGCAGCGGACAAACAGTAATCTGGAAAATATAGGGGAACTGAGTTTCTGCCCCAACTGTCGATGGAGAGAACTGGAGAGGAAGAATGAGTGTTCGAACTGCGGAAAAACCGGGTTACTTTACGCCGGTCCTCTCTGGACCGGCAAGTTTGTCGACCAGCGCTTCACAGAGGATATGCTTGAGCGGATGCCGGAAGAATATAAGGAATCACGAGAGATGCTGGAGCTGCTCCATAAAGAGGCGGAGATAATAACTCCTTTCTACGATCTACATGAACTTGCCTCGAACATGGAGATTTCCTCGCCGAGAAGAGATAAGGTTATCGAGGCCATACATGAGAAAGGATACCCTGTCTCAAGGACACATTTTTCTCCAACGGGCTTCCGGACCGATGCCCCGCTGGAAGATATCACAAAGATTATAGGAGAGAAGAAAGATTGATTCTTGAAGAATAATAGAGAAAGGAAAATGTGGAGAGCTCTAGTTGCTCTTCTCTTCCAGCTCGTCCTCGAGGCCAAGTTTTTCCGCTAGCTCCTTGTAGCGGTTCCTGATAGTGACCTCGGTTACGCCGACGACATCGGCGACTTCTCGCTGTGTCCTCTTTTCGCCTTCCAGTACGGCGGCGATGTAGAGGGCCGCGGCTGCGAGACCTGTAGGTCCTTTGCCGGAGAGCAGGTCTTTCTCCCGCGCTTCCTTGAGGATCTGTCGCGCACGAGCCTGGACTTCTCCAGAGAGCTGTAGCTTTCCTGCGAAACGTGGTACATAGTCCTGGGGCTTCGCCGGAAGAATTCTCAGCCCGAGTTCTCTCGCAACGTAACGGTAAGCGCGTCCGATCTCTCGTTTCTCGATACCGGAAGCATCAGAAATCTCGTCGAGAGTCCTGGGCGTGCCCTGCTTGCGGGCGACAATGTAGAGAAGAGCCGAGATAATTGACTCCATGGAACGTCCACGTACCAGTCCCTGGTCGACCGCCTTCTCGTAAAGCCTGGCGACCTCCTCGTGTACAGATTCAGGAAGGTTCAGGTTAGAGATCATCGAATTGAGTTCGCTCAGCGCGAACCCAAGGTTGCGGTCCTTGGACTTGGTGAGCCTCTTGTGCCACTTTCTCAGCCTGTAGTACTGCGCCCTCTTGTTGCCGGAAACCTTGTAGAGTTCTCCCGAACCCTTTCCGATTTCCGTGGAGACACCCATATCGTGCTTGGTGTAGGTGAGCGGCTGTCCGGCCCTGGCTTTCTTTTCACGTTCCTGCTCATTGAATGCCCGCCATTCCGCACTCTCGTCGATCCTGTTTTCGTCAACCACGAGACCGCAGTCGACACAGACAAGCTGTCCCTCTGCAGAGTCCTCTTCAAACCGCTGGGATTCACATTCAGGACATGTAAGAACCAGGTCGCCTTCTTCAGCCTTCTCCTGGACTACTTCATAGCCTTCTCCTTCAATGGTTTTGGATTCTTCGTCATTTTCTCCCGATTCAGAGTCCTCTTCCCATTCCTCGGGAACCTGATATTCGTCGAAATCACGCCTAGGGACGTGATCGTGCGCCTGATCTGCCATAGTATCGTTTTCTGACATAGAAGCCCTCCCCCTTAATAGAGTGCAGGAAACCTTTTTTACCCCTAATTTTAAATACTTTTTCCCGGCATAACTGATTACCAAGTAACAACACACCGTATCACAGTTAATAAGAACGCGCACAGATAACATCATTCTATGGCGGATGAAGAACTCAGATTCAAGAGAGAGATTCTGGCTGTAGCCGGCATCCTGCTCCTGGGAAGCCTCTTTATCCTCTTGCCGTTCATGGATGCGATCATCCTGGCGGTCGCGACATCTTACCTTCTCCGCTTCGCCCACAAAAAACTGAACTCCCGGATAAAAAACGATCTTCTCTCAAGCATAATAGTTGTTTCAGGTGTACTGGCCGCACTATCTCTGGGCATCTACATGTTCATCAATAATTTCTTCGAAATCGTCCAGGGTATGAACGCCATGATAGGCTCCTTCCGGGAAGGAATACTGAACGTACTGGAGGTTATAAACCTCTCTGCAAGCTTCGAACAGAACGTTCTGGAACTTATTAACAGTCTCTCCGACCGGATAAACTCAGAGCTGATCAGCATCTTCGCAGGAATACCCTCGATGGTGATAGATATCGGCATCTATCTCGTGACATCCATATATCTCTATAAAGATGGTCCAAGGATCGAAAAAGAACTTACCGGTATTATCAAGGATCTGCCTGACGAGGAAGAGAAAATACTGAGATCTCTCATCCGTTCGATCGACTCCATCTTCAAAGGAGTGTTCGTCACACAGCTACTGGTGGCGGCCATAATAGGTGCTATCAGCGGAATAGGCTTCTACCTCATAGCTCAGGTTACATCACCGATGCCCCTTATACCGCTATGGGCGCTTCTCATAGGATTGGCAGCTCTCCTTCCTATAGTTGCCGCATTCATGTTTTACAGCCCAATAGGTCTCTACTACCTGATAGCGGGAGAGCCGATCAAAGGTATACTGATTATTGGTTTTGGTATACTGGTGCTAAATATCCTGTCGGAGACGCTTATAAGGCCTTACGTGGGGTCGAGACAGATGGACGAACATCCTCTCATTATTTTCACAGGTTTCATAGCCGGCCCGCTTACACTGGGGCTGAAAGGAATAGTCCTGGGTCCGCTTATCCTCATACTTACGAAGGAGTTCATACTCAGCTACACGGACCTGGTTTCAGTCGAATAGAGGAGGAACCACAGAAGGAACACTCCTCCGTCACCTCGGCTCCACAGTTCCCACATACTTTTTTCCAGCATCTTTTATTCTCAACCGGGGGATCAAGATATCCGGAGAAATCGAGATCAAGATGAAGGGCGAGATTCTGGGCGGCCCTATCGTCCGTGAGTAGCTCTCCGTCCAGATCCATGGTCAACGCAACAAGCTTCTCATCCACATTTGAAGTGGGAGCGTTTATCTCCTTGGCTTTCTTCCTCACAGCTTCTACTGAATCATCGGAAGGCTTCATTACCTCTATGTCCATCGAGTCAAACTTCAGTCTTGAACCGGAACTTTCCAGTTCCTCAATTACCGAAGGAACTGTGTAAAGAGAACCGGGCACAGATCCTTTCCCATGGATCAAAACGTTCGAGTCGATGACTGTATCCATAAATACTGAAAATAAGGTCAAAGCATGAAAAACGTGCGGTACCGGTTACATATTAAAAACTAGTTCAT
>CAZKLW010000027.1:0-8728 GCA_964553995.1 uncultured archaeon | reverse complement strand
TCACGTCAAAGATCAGGAGAAAGATCCGGCGCGGAATCTGGAGGAAATTCAAGAAGTACGGAAGGCTCTACCTGGAGCTCCGGGTGCTGCAGTATGGAACGCGCAGACTGAAACGGAAATTGAATAAATCCATCCGCAGGGAAAAATCTTGAGATATCTGACCTCAACCCTTCAAATTTACTTAAACCTGTCCGCAGAAAAACATTATAGTGAGATACACCCTTGAATAAATTATCCAGAATACTTGGTCTCGTACTGATACTTACCGGCTTCACAGTCTCTGGAGCTGCGCTTGATGCAGATTTAAGTGATCCGGGTTCTGGCTCGGGATACGCAAGCGATACGGTCAGTTTCTCGGTAAGTAATTCTACAACTATAAGCAATGTAACCTACTGGGTAAATACATCCTCAGGATATACTAATGATCCTGGAAACTCTTCTGATTTTTCTAATAATTTTGAGGTAAGCTGGAATGCCAGCAGTCATCCTGATGGAGATGGATTTTACCATCTCTATGCGAATGCTACCAATATGTCGGATAACAGTATAATATCGGATAAAATTACCTTTACAATAGACAGTGTAAAACCCTCCATTAGTCTGGTGGATAACACCACTTTTGAAGATGGAAATATTTTCATTGACTGGGATTTTACTGAAGATAATCCCGATCAATGGGTTCTCTGGAGAAACGATACTTCCGGAGGAGACTGGGAGAAACTCAACACTTTCTCGCCTACAACCACTCAGTATAATGACAGCTCTACATCATATACAAACTATGTCTACCGGATAGGAGGGTCTGATAAGGCAGGTCACTCGGTTAACTCCTCCGATACTCTTGAACTAGATGTAGAGGACGGCGTCAAACCCTCGGTTTCTTCCCGGAGTCCGGGGAAGGATGCATTTGTTTCCAAGACTGATCCGGAGGTGAAGGCCGAGGGAAGCGACGATCTGTCCGGCATGGATAACGTTACTATAGCCTTTGAGGGCGACTGGGCCACGGGCAACTCAAGCGCCAGTATCTCGGCTTCCGGGCTTAACTCTGAAACCGAGTACACGGTGGAGGCGAACCTGACTGACAAGGCGGGTAACACCCTAGAAACTTCCTGGAACTTCACGGTCGATACGTCCGCCCCGGATCCCTCGGTCTCGCTTAAACCTGACCAGGACAATCTGGTTTCGGAGACAACGGTGGAGATAAGTCTCAGTTCGACCAGTGACGTGGACGAGGTCAGGTGTTACGTGGGCGATCCAAGTAGTGATGGATCACAGTTCGGGTCCTCCAGTAGTCCGGACGACAGTGATGACTACTCTTGTGGCGATCTTGACCCGGCGGATTACAGCGAGGGCTCCCATAGCATCTACGGCGAGATATGTGACAAGGCCGGGAACTGCAATTCCAAAGAAGCGGGAGAGTATGTCTTCGACACCGAGGACCCCGAGATTGACTCTGTGGAGATCAACCCGGAGTACACCAATACGGATCCCGAGGTGACTGTCGAGGCCTCGGACGATGGAACCGGGGTAACGGGTGCAGAGTATGATTTTGAGGATTTTGACGGTGGGGAGGGAACCACTGTAAGCATCGAGAATGGAGATGATGTCAGCTTCACTTTTGAGCCCTCCCTGGACGACCTCGATGACGGCGATCATACCCTGAACCTCAGGGTTGAAGACGGTTCCGGCAAGTACTCTGATCTGGCTACGGCGGACTTCACCTACGATCCTGACGCGAATCCTTCCGCGGAGTTAGTTTACGGACCGATAGAGCTGGAGTCAGGGAGTTCCACTGATTACAGTGTAACTGTCAACAATACTGCAAAGGTTCCTTTAACTTCCGCCACGCTTAACGTCTCCGGCAAGGCTTCAGGAAGTTCCGACAGTTTCGAGGTTGCGGGCGAATCCTCGAAGGAGGTTACGTTCGAAGTATCATCAGACGAGAGTTTCGGGACCTATACTGTAGATCTCAAGCTCAACTCCGTGTCGCTTGAGAAGACCGTGGAAGCCGAGCTACATGTTATGGCGCCTGATGACAGGAAGGAAGAACTTGATTCGGTTCTAAGTAAGCAGGAGTCAAGGCTTCAGCTCCTGAAGGACAACCTGACCCGGCTGAAGGAGAAGGGAGCCAGGCAGGAGCTGGTCAATAACCTTGAGTCAGAGATCAACAAGTTTGAGAAACTGGTAAAAGAGGCGGGGAATGCTTCCGAATCTGGAGACTACTTCAGTGCAGAGGAAGCGTTCAAGAAGATGGATTCCACAGGTTCGGCGGCGATGAGTGCACTTGAAGAGACCAGGAAGAAGCACCAGAAAAACGTGTTCTACAGGAACCTGATGATCGGTGGAGGAGTGGTTTTCCTTCTCCTGGTGGCGGGCGGAGTATTCTTCTACACGAGCGAGGAGTACGATCTCCATCTTGAAAGAGTGTACGACTCGGATCTGAGTATTGACTCGGTCAGGGATATCCCTAGAAGGATAAAGTCGGTATTCTCAAGCAAGGAAGAGGCAGAAGAGTTTGAGTGGGACGGGTTCGAGTAGTTAGAGTCTCTCGGTGTCCTCGAAATCTTCCTTTAGAACTCCCTTGTCCCTGATGGTGTGGACAGCCTGGCGTATCTCTTCCAGGAATTCCATGTCCCGGGCTGCGTTGGAAGCCGCGTCCTCCAGGAGCACCTGCACCTGTGGGTCGTCTCTAAACGCCTCCACGATCTCTGGATCGGCTCGCGCCTCGTTCAGGTACTGTGAAACAGCGGGCTGGGTGACCTTTAGACGGGAGGCTATCTCTTCCTGGGTCAAACCGTACTCGCGGTGCAGTTCTTCCGCCAGGATACTCCGGATCGCGGGAAGTACCTCGTCGGCTATAACCTCGGATTCAAAACGCATGGGCTATAGCGGTGTTATAAGATTCAAAAGATGTTGGGTGCCGGTAATCCTTGAAATACTTAAATAACCGGAACAATATTCTTCTCTGATGGCAATAAAAATGGCTAGAGGCATTCGTACCGGGAAGGGTGTGGATGTAAGAGAGCTTGAGAGGTCCGAGATATACGACGAGATAGACCGTAGGATCGGTCGCAAGCAGGGAGGCGACTACCTAGACAATAGACAGTATGTGAGTGAGGAGGAACCAAGGGAAAGCTTGATCAAGAATTTTGTAGGCCACCAGTTCGTGATTGTAAATGGCGAGGTGGCTGCTGCGGTGGAGGCGTTTTTCCCTTCCGAAACTGACGAGGAAAGGATCGTCGATGATTTGCTGGAGTCTCGTCCAGAGGAAGAAGTCCGATCGGCATTTGTTGGATACGTCTACCCTCAGTATGAACTTCCCAGTGTAGAAAGGTAGATAATGGAGAGATTCTAACACCTTTTTGACTATTGATCCGCCTGCTGGACTTCTCTACCAAGCCTTTCGACATCGGCCGCGAGAGCGTCAAGTTTCCGAGAAACGCGTTCCTTCTCCTTTATGATGTTCTCGACCTTCTCGTACTTTCTAGCCGCCCTGTCAAGATCGTGTTTCTCGACATAGGCCGCCTCGGTATCCATCATCCTGTCGATTATCTCCTGGGCGATTTCGCCGAGCAGCAGGTTGAGACCGTAGTAAACATTTGAACGGACGTACTGCCCCTCCGAGGCCTCGTCTCTCACCATTCTCTTGATCCTGGCGTGTGTAAACGGAAGGTCGGCAATCTCGGTATCTTCTGGAACTTCTACCATCTTATCACACCTGAAAATTCGGTTCAGACGCTTTTAAGCTTATCCAAGCCCCTAGCTATAAAACCCGCCAGCGAGAACATTCAACCATGGCCATTGAACTTGCAACTGTTGATCTAGCACTTAATTTGGTTCTAAAGACGCTCCTACTGGCAGCACTTGTATACCTTGTCTTCATATTGAGGAACCTTGATAAGACTGTTAAATCTGTCGAGAGGTCGGCGGAGTCCATAGAGAGGACCTCGGAGAAAGTCGGCAAAATGCTTACAGTATCCCGTTTCCTTCCATTCATCGGAAGAGGTGGCAACGATGAATGATGTATTCGAGGAATCCAGCGAGGACAGGTACAACCAGCTCAAGAAAGAGGAGGCCCAGGTCAATTCGGGCGATCCTGTTAAGAACCGTTACCAGGAGCTCAAGGAAGAGGCGAAGAAAGAGTTCCTGGAGCGCCAGAGGCGTAGAGAACAGGAAAACGAGGAAGAAGAGGAAGAACAGAAGTTTGTAACCTACTAGGATTCCAATGGAGTTTGACAGAGTTCCCAGGATTGCGAAGTATCTTTCGCTAACCTTCTTCCTGGCCTGGCTGGGCCGTTCAACGGTCTGGAACTTTCTTCCGATATTTATCGAGAACCATATAGCCTCGGTCTTTCTCGTGGGCGTGATCACATCTCTCCCGGCGGCTATACCTATAATCCTGGATATTCCGGTAGGCAACCTTGTCCAGAGAGCTGGAGAGAAAATCGTGATATTCCTGGGTCTTGTGGCGGCAGTATTTCCACCGGCCCTCTACTTTACTGCCCTGCCAGTGTTTATAGTTGTGGGGAAGGCAGTGGAAGGAGTTGCCAAGGCACTGGTATGGAACGGCAGCTGGAGCCTCTCCCTCAAGAGCGCGGACGAAGATGTCGAGGCAGAGTCGATATCGGTTTTCCTTCTCGGCACGAACCTCGCGATCATAGTAGGGCCGATTATAGGAGGCTACCTCATAGCGTCCCGGGGATTTCCCGTAACTTTCGGTCTCTGGATATTCACGTCGGTACTGGCGCTCCTGGTATTCATGAGTTATATCGGGCTTGAAGGCAAGCGCGGCTTCGTGGATTCCCTGGAGGAACTTTTCCACCGCAACACCTACAGCAACGACTGGAGGCACCTGAAGGAGAACTGGAGCGAGCTGAGGCTACCCTACATGTTAATCTTCCTTTATTCGGCTATATTCTCCTTCTACTGGCTTGCCGTACCTCTACTGCTTGATGAGATAGGTGCGGGATTCGAGATGATGGGCCTTATATTTGGTTTTGCAGCCCTTCCCAAGGCGTTCCAGTTCGTGTTTGGAGATATCGCGGACAGGATAGGGAAACTTGAATCCGTTGCGCTGTTCAGCCTTTTCCTGGTGCCGTTCCTCGCCGCGATGAACTTTGTTACAGGCATACTGTGGGTAGGCCTGCTTTTCTTCATCTCCCGGCTCTTCACCTCAGGTCTCTCACCTCCACTGCATGCTCTTTTCGACCAGTGCTGCCCTGAAGAGGTGGAAAGCGAGCTGACAGGTTTCCTTGAACTGTTCAAGCATTCAGGACAGACCCTTGGACCGATCCTGGCGGGAACTATTGCCTCTATCTGGTCGCTTCAGGCCTCGTTCCTCGCGGCATCAGGCGTGGCGGTCCTGATACTTCTGGTCGCGGTATACAATCTCCGGGCCTAGATCTTCCCGATTTCCGGGAACTTGAACATACCTGCTTCCCTGGAGACTCCCAGGGCTTTCAGGGAATCTGGATCAACTTTTTCACGGAGCACCGGCGATAGAAGATCTTTCTGTGGTACCTGGTTGACAGTTGAACCCTCCGAGATAGATGAGAATGCCGGCATGACGATTATTCTCTTCCCTCCATGCATCTCCCCGTAAAGAAAACAGTCGATCTTTTCGGTTACGCCGATCTCGTCCTCCAGTTTAAGGGCGGGATGCTCGTGCCCGATCACCAGCGTCTCGAACTCCCAGGGCGGGATGGAGTCGCCGTGGGCGAAGAGTACGCCTGATTCCATGTATGTCTCCTCAAGCTCGATCCCGAACTCTTCAACCAGGGTCGCGATGAAGGTGTCGTGGTTTCCCTTGACGATGATTATCTCTTCAAACCTTTCGTCAAGGAACTCCATGAGTTCACGGATCTCCTCCCTCTCGCTGTACTCTGTAGTGGAGAACTCCTGTTTCAGGTCGCCGTTTATGAGGATTCTTGTGGATCCTGTCTTCCCCACAGCTGTTTCAATATCTTGCTTTAGATCATCCAGCTGGAACCTGGGAACGTAGCTACCTCTCGAAGTAAGAGTTCCCTCCAGCCCGAGATGGAGGTCGGATACCACGAGCAAATCCGTCTCCGGACGGTAGAGTACCGGCAGCGAGTCAACGGTTTCGAAATCGAAAATCTCCATGAGGAATTATTGAGGTTTAAACCTTTAGTAGAATGAGTTCTGGAACTAGTTCTCACGGTTCAGCAGCCTCCAGACCCTTAGAAACGAGTCGAAGACATCTTCCGCGGTCGAGACCTGCAAATACGAGGCCCTGTTCTTGTCCGCTGCCTCTCTGATACCGGAAACGTGTTGCTGGAGCTGGTCCTGGTAGCGGTTCTTCACACGCCTTGAAAGATAGGTGCGCATCGAGAAATCACTTTCAGGGTCCACGAGCCTCTTGTCGCCGCTCAACTGCGGATTTAGCTCGGTGAGATCCAGCGTGTTGACGAGAACTGTATCCACCCCGCTTAGCCGTTCAAGCCCGGCCTCGATATCCTCAAGGTCCGAGAGAAAGTCCGATATGATGATGACCGCGGACTTGTTCTCTATCCTGGAGGCGTACTGCGAAAGGCAGCGTTCAAACCGGGACTCTGGGGTCTTCCTGAGATCGTTGAGCGTATCCACAATTTCCCCGAGGTTCGGGTTTCGCCGGGCGCTCGAGACGTCGGTCACGGTTTCAGAGAAGACCGAGAAACGGAACCGATCGTTCGTGTTGGATACCATGTAGGCTAGGGCGAGCCCGATCTTGGCTGCGTAGTCGTACTTGTTGTTTTCCCCGTAGTCCATCGAGCTTGAACGGTCAACCAGTATATGTACAGTTATAGAGCGTTCCTCCTCGAAACGCTTTACAAAGAGTTCTCTTGTTCGGGCGTAAGCTTTCCAGTCAATCCTCCTTATGTCGTCCCCGGGAATATACTTCTTGTGGTCCTCGAAGATCATCCCCTGGCCGGTTTCCGGGGAAGCCTGTTCTCCCTCCCGCAGCTCGACGGAGTTCTTCTTCAGCGCAAGATTGAAACGATCCAGCTCGTCCAGAAAATCGACCTCTATCATGTTAGTTCTCTTCCAGTATTTCCTCTACGACATCGTCAGGTGTTTTACCCTGTTTCTCCGCCTTCCAGGATACGCCTATACGGTGCCGGAGCACGGGCGCCGCCATCTTCTCCAGGTCTTCCTCGGAAACGTGGTTTCTTCCCTCAACAAGGGCACGGGCCTTTCCCGCGAGCACCAGTGAAAGCGATCCCCGCGGGGAGGCACCGAAGTCGAGTTCCTCGTGTTCCCGGGTGGCGGAGACTATCTTTACGGCTCTTTCACGGATGTCGTCGGCTATGGGAACCTGCCGGGTGAACTCCTGTAGCTTCCTGACGGAGGCTTTCGAGAGAACCTGGTCAAGTTCCGGCGAGAAGTCAAGCTCCTCGGTGAACCGGGTGACGATCTCGTTTTCTTCATCGTCTCCAGGATAATCCACCTTCAGCTTCATCATGAAACGGTCGCTCTGAGCCTCGGGAAGCGGGTAAGTCCCCTCCTGGTCGATAGGGTTCTGTGTCGCCATAAGGAAGAACGGTTTCTCAAGCTCATAGGTCCTGTTGCCCGCTGTCACCTGCTTCTCCTGCATGGCTTCAAGTAGTGCGGCCTGGGTCTTGGGCGTAGCACGGTTAATCTCGTCTGCCAGTATCATGTTGGCAAATATAGGACCTTTCTGGAAGACGAACTCCGTTTCGTCTCCCGCCTCGTTGATTATATGTGTGCCTGTGATGTCTGAAGGCATGAGGTCGGGTGTATTCTGTATCCTGGAAAAGTCGAGACCGAGTACTTCTGAAAGAGTGTGTATCATCTTGGTCTTTCCAAGACCGGGATACGACTCAACAACTACGTTCCCGTCACAGAGTATCGCGATCAGGAGACGTTCAAGTACTTCTTCCTGACCAACTATAACCTTTGATACCTCTTCAAGAACCTCGTTCAGTTTTCCGTGGGCTTTTTCGTACTTCCCAGCCTCGTCCATGCCTTCCATCTTCATGTGAATCACTTCTTTTTCAACGGTTTTAACTTTCTAGGTTCTTGATCGCGAGACTGTACTTCTTCGCGAGTTCAAGATCTTCGGATAGAGATTTCCCGGATACGTCAAGCAGCAGCTCTCCAGAGTTCCCGGAAGATTCGAAACCTGTGTCTTCAGATTTCCCGGAACCGGTGATATTGAACTTGAGGTCAAGCTCGCTCGCATCTATCTCTTCTTCATCCCCGTAGATCTCGGTGGAGTTCTGTAGTTTGAAGCCTTCATCCTTCTCCTCCTGTATAAGCTGCTTGAGCTGGTCGCCCCCGGGAAGAAGGTCTCCTCCCTCGTCCTGGAGCTGGAAGTCCGCGAGTCCGGAAATAACTGTCAGGAAAGACAGTATTCCCACCGCCACAATTTTCTGGATTATCGTCCTTGAAGGGATTATGCTCTCCGAGGTTACCGTTCTCGCGCGGTCGAGAACCTCGTCGAAGAGCGCCTGAGATGCAATGTTCTGCCTGTCCAGGTTGTCCCTGGCGGTTCTAAGGATTTCCTTGAGTTCAGGATTTTTCTCCTCGTAGATCTCAAGGCTGTAGTTCCTTGTCCTGTAGTAGAGATCGCCCGCGAAAAACAGGAAACTTGCGGATGTAAGAACCTGTAGGTTGGAGAAACCTGAAAGGAGGTTGAGTGAGAAAAGGAACAGCACCAGGTTTGTACCCAGGAAGAACAGAAGTGAATCCAGCGATGCCTGTATCA
>CAZKLW010000026.1:6657-9012 GCA_964553995.1 uncultured archaeon | reverse complement strand
TGGCGGATAGATGCCAGCAGTTCACACAGTACGGGGGCGTAAGACCTTACGGCGTATCCACGATATCTGGAGGCATAAAGAACGGTGAAGGAAAGGTTTACCAGACAGATCCCTCGGGAACATTGAGCCAGTGGACATCCGTCGCGATTGGTAAAGGAGGAGAGGATGCAACTGGACACCTTGAAGAGCACTGGGAAGAGGACATGGACGAAGACGCAGCCGTAGGTCTCGCAGTGGAAGCTCTCAAGGCCGGGGAAGAAGATATCAACACGGACAATATCGAGCTCGCAACTGTGGACACGGAAGACCAGTTCCGCCGTATCACGCCCGACGAACTCGAGGAACGAGGACACGGCGCCTGAGTTGACTGTTCAAGATACCAGAGGGAAAACAGATAATGCCGGAAACTGCTCTCAGACAGCGTGGAAAACAGGGAGAACAGCAAGTCGAGAGCCAGGTCTTCTACGACGTCACACCTCTGGATACAGGCGACCGGGTAACCGTTGAAATAACGGAGACCGAGGTAACCCGGAAGATTTCCGAGGAGCCCGACGGGAAGAAGATTGAGGTTGACGACCGGAAAAATTCTAGGAAAATCTCCTATCCCTCTGTAAAGCAACGTTACTCGAGTCCTGAGGACAGACCGGAAGCTATTCTGGAACCTCTGGAAACAGCAGAAGCCACAGAGGTAGATGTGTATCCCGCCTTCAGCGGCTATATCTTTGTCCGGCCAAGGATAGAGATTCAGGCAGAAGTCGGCGAACTCGTACCCATGAGAGACGCCTTTGATTCAGATAACGGGCCCTCAGCGCCTGAAATAGATCTTCTTGAGCCCGGGGAAGATTCAGGCAGAATACCGGAACTAGAGGAGCCGGAATCCCGGACCGGGAGATACGACAGCGGGAACAATGATTACTATCCAGAGCTCTCCACTCCAGAAATCTTTCCTTCAATGGACTATTCCCTGCCCCGAGTAGTTAACAGTATCGAATCCAAACTAATTCTGGAAAAGCAACCTGAAAAGGGGTACACGTTTGAAGAGGTGGAGTATCCCGAGGAAGAAACAGACTCCCGTAACTTCAAGGCACAGGTAACGGAAGAGATGCTCGAAGAGGGGACTCTAAAGGAAGCGATAGAGTACCTTATCGAGACAGGCGAGATACAGGGAGCGGTAATGGAGACGCCCTACTACTCAGAGAACAGTGGAGAGAACTTCGACAAAGGCTGGAACACCCACCCCCAGATAGTCGATCTTGAAGGCTTTGACATCGACATAGTCGAGTACAGGATCAACGGCGAACTGGCAGAGAACCATATAGGAGAAGAGGGAATAGAGCCGGGAGACGAGATAAACATCGAGGCCTCGGAAATATACGGTGCGCATGGAGACTACGCTCCGACAAGGGAGACATACGAAGAATGGACGAGAAGGTACGGGGAAGAAATCTGGGGGGAGGAATGGAGCGATATAGACCGGCATATCTACGCAGCCCTACAGGAAGGCAGAGATCTTACGGGAGAAATAGATTTCTCGGGAAGAGAACACCTTCTAGAGGCCCTGAATCCGGACGAAGAGATCTACAGTCCTGGAGAGGCTCCTTTCATGAACCAATACAAGGCGCGTGCCTGAATCGAAAAGGTAAAAACATTCTATCCCATCTAACCGATCATGGATACTTCAGATGCGATCAGGGTCAGGTACTCGGGCGACAAGGACTTTGAGATACTTGTAGAACCTGATGCTGCAAAAGAGGCCAGGCTGGAAGGACAGGACCACGAGATCCAGAGACTTCTTTTTGTACAGGAAATCTTTACAGATGCTGACAAGGGAGACCGTGCATCCGCCGAAGAACTTGAGGACGAGTTCGGGACCCGCCAGGTAATGGAGGCCGCAGAAAAGATCTTCAAGAAAGGCGACATGCAGCTCACAACCGACCAGAAAGCAGAAATACGGGAGGACAAGCGAAGACAGGTTATAGATATGATAGCCAGGCGCGCACAGGATCCCAGGACCGGGAACCCTCACCCGCCACAGAGAGTTGAAAACGCCCTTGAAGAGGCAGGTTTCCACGTTGAATGGGATTCAGACGTGGAGGAAAAGTTCCAGGAAGCAGTGGACGAGATACGTCCGATCATTCCGATCTCGCTCGATGAAAAAGAGGTCGCCATAAGGATCCCTGTCGACGTTGCAGGGAAGGCCTACGACAAGGTCCAGAACGTGGCCGAAATGGAGGAAGAGGAATGGGGAAACGAGTACTTCATGTGCCGCATCACAATTCCAGCGGGAATACTTACCGAACTAATGGATGATATACAGGAGATAGCGAGCGGGAAGGCAGAGGTACAGGAGATAGG
>CAZKLW010000026.1:0-6557 GCA_964553995.1 uncultured archaeon | reverse complement strand
GCTTATAAAAAGTTTCCTGTTCACCGTTGAATTATAAAGCAGATCTTTTCTGTGTGAGAAGAACTGAGGCAAAACTTATGACACGTGTAAAAGATGAACATGACCTAGTTACACCTGGAGACGTCATTTTCGAGGGCGACGAGCTCTACCCGAACTCCGGCGTGTACGAAGACAACGGCAAACTCCACTCAAAATACCTTGGTACCGTCCAGTACGGCGATTCAAGTATCCGTGTAGTTCCGATGGGTGGTAGATACGTACCGCAAGAGGGCGATATCGTTATCGGCGAGATCACCCATGTAACCTACAATGCATGGATGGTCGATGTTAACTCGGCCTATGAAGGACGGCTAAAGATCGACGTGGCTGTAGACGAGTACATCGATCTAGAGGAAGACGACCTGACCGATTACTTTGACGTTGGCGACGCGGTCGTGACCGAGATAACTTCAGTTACGGAAAGCATGGATGTAAACGTCTCCATGGAGGACAGGAGATGCAGGAAACTCAAGGGAGGACGCATCATAGAGATCGCGCCCTCAAAGGTTCCCCGCGTAATCGGAAAGAAGGGAACCATGATCAAGC
Organism: uncultured archaeon; assembly: GCA_964553995.1. GTDB lineage: Archaea > Nanohalarchaeota > Nanosalinia > Nanosalinales > Nanosalinaceae > CAZKLW01. Next base: position 5,972 of record CAZKLW010000026.1, on the reverse strand, counting down.
AGATCAAGGATAAAACAGGTACCAAGATGATAGTCGGCCAGAACGGCCTGGTATGGATCCGCGGCGAGAACGAGAACCTTGCCGCGAGAGCTGTCAGGAAGGTCGAGGAAGAGGCACACACCTCCGGACTCACCGACAAGATAGCCGACTGGCTGGAGGAGCAGAGGTGATAAAGATGAGCGAGAAAGACATAGAGTTCATAGATGAAGACGGAAAACGTGTCGACGGACGAGAACCAAACGACCTAAGAGAGACCAGTATGGAGGTCGGGGTCCTTGAAGAGGCCGACGGATCGGCGATGGTCGAGACCGGCAACACCCGGGTCATCGCCTCGGTTTTCGGGCCACAGGAGCTGCATCCAAAGCATTTACAGGAATCGGACCGTGCAGTCATAAAGATGAGGTACAACATGGCACCGTTCTCCGTTGACGACAGGATGAGACCCGGTCCAAACAGGAGAGCGAAAGAGATAGGGCTCGTCGCCAAGAAGGCACTGGAGCCCGCGCTCGAACTTGAAAAGTTTCCGAAAGCAGGGATCGACATCTCCATGGAAGTCGTGGAGTCCGACGGAGGAACCCGTGTAACAGGGATTAACGCCGCGGCTCTTGCGCTTGCGGACGCAGGAATCCCTATGAGAGGGCTTGTTTCCGCGTGTGCCGCAGGAGTTGTCGAGGACCAGGTCGTGCTGGACGTCAACGGAAAGGAAGACAAGTTCGGGAACGCAGATATACCGATCGCGGTCATCAACGGAGGCGACGAGATAACGCTTCTCCAGATGGACGGCGACATTTCAAAGCAGACTCTTGAAGACTCGATTGAACTCGCAAAAGACGGCTGCAACCAGCTCTACGAGCAGCAGCGCGAGGCGTTACTTGAAAGATACCAGGAAATCAGAGGTGATTCACAGTGAGAACCGGGGGTTCTGGCTGTGCAGAAATCAATGAAGGTGATTTCGAATAATGGAACTAAACAGGAAGACAATCAGGAAGATGATCGGGGACGGTGAAAGACTCGACGGTAGAAGCACCGGAGAATACCGGGACATCGAGATCGAGCCCGGGTACATCCACGAGACCGCGGAAGGATCCGCCAAGGTCACTATAGGAGACACGCAGGTGCTTGTGGGCGTGAAACTTGCAGCCGAAGAGCCATTCCCGGATCGTCCTGAAGAAGGAAAGATCGTCACAAACGCAGAACTCGCACCCATGGCCGCGAGAGAGTACGAGTCAGGGCCACCACAGGAACCCGGCGTCGAACTCGCGAGAGTAGTCGACAGGGGCATAAGAGAAAGCGGCGCTATAGACCTCGCCGATCTGGTTATCGAGCCTGGCGAGACCGTCCTAGCAGTATTCGTTGACATCCACGTTCTCAACGATGACGGCAGCCTGATAGATGCCTCGGCACTTGGAGCATTGACAGCTCTCAAGACAGGTTACATACCGGAGTACGATGAAGAAGAAGGCGTGCTTGACCGGGACACGGAAGGCCGGGACATACCTCTAAACGAGGAACCGGTAACCGTTACCGGCCACAAGATCGGGGACACTATCCTCTGGGACACCACAAAAGAGGAAGAAGAGGCTCAGGACGCCCGTTTGACGGTCTCCATAAACGAGGCCGGCAACATAGTTGCGATGCAGAAGGGAGAGATAGAACCCTACAGCCAGGAAGATATCATGACCACCGTTACGGAAGCCGAGGAAAAAACCCGGATGCTTCGAGAGAAGATCGAAGAAGCCGTCAACTAAAAAAGCTTCCCTTCCTTTCCCTCATTGTGATAACATGCCGCGCAAAAACAAGAGTTCGAAAAGATTCGGATCCCGGTACGGGAGCAAGATACGGAGAAACGTTGACGTAGCTGAAGACAGGGAAGAAGAATGCCCGGAATGCTCAGGAAACGTCGACAGGAACTCCGCGGGCGTATGGCAGTGCCAAAAATGCGGTACCAAGATCGCAGGAGGAGCATACCGGATGGACACTGGAGCCAGAGAAACCATGAAGAAGGCCCTCCAGGTCGAAACCGAGGAACTGGAAGCCGCGAAAGAGATCGTGGAGGATGAAGAATAGTGATTCGAAATTTCGGAGAAATTTCTGGATCTCGCAGAAACTCTGACGAGTTTCGAGTGATTTCCGGAAGAAATGACTTCGCAAAAACTTACAGGGGGCGTTTTGAGTAATGGCAGGATACGTATGCGTTGACTGCGAGGAGGAAGTGGATATCGATCCGGTCAACGACAAGATCATCTGCCCGAACTGCTCCCACCGAGTGCTGCTGAAGAAACGGCCAGAGGATCCGGACACTGTTGACGCGGTCTGATGAAGTCAACCGTAGAGATCGACACCGGAAGACCCTATGAACTCAAGGAGATACTAGAGCCCAGCCTTGACTCCGATGAAAAGGTGAGTTACCGTCTGAACCAGGAAACCGGGAAACTGGTAATCCAGTCTGAAACAGAGGGATTCGGAACATTGAGAGGCGTCACGGACAACACTTTCCGGCTCGCCTCGCTCGCGCTAAAACTATACTAGAGGACGATAATATGAACGATCAAGAGGAAATGCAGCAGCAGATCATGGAGATGCAGAAAAACCAGCAGCAGATGCAGCAGGTAATGGTACAGAAAGAGGAGACCGAGACCGATCTGGATGAAGCAGAGAGAGCCCTTGAGGAGCTGGAGAAGGAAGACTCAGGAAAAGTCTACGAATCCATCGGCAACCTGATGGTCGAGAAGGACAGAGAAGAACTGAAAAACGAACTGGAGGAGAAGATTGAAGACCTCGAAGTCAGGAAGCAAAGCCTAGAGAAGAAACAGGAGAGACTTCAAAAGAAAGTGGAAGACGCGCGTGAACAGTTCTCACAGTTCCAGCAGGGTGGATAACAGTGGCGGCGATCGAGGCAGTAACTTCCAGGATGAGAGATATGGCGGACAACTCCTCCATCCCCTCGAACGTATCCGAGATGCTGGGGGAAGCAGCAGATAAACTGGAAGACGGAGAGGAAGAACTGTCTGTAAGGGTCAATACCGCGGCCTCGATCCTTGACAGGATCTCCAACGATCCCAACATCAAGCAGCACACAAGGACCCGGATATGGAACCTGGCGTCCAAGGTAGAAAAGCTGGAAGACTAGCCTGGCACCCAATTTTATATAAAAACTAGTAGCCCAGTCCTAACCAAGAGGTAAACAAACTATGCCGCTCGATTTTCTGAAGGGAAAAAGTTCATCCGGAAGCAACAACCTAGTCGAAGACGATTTTGTAGAACTTGACGCCCAGATGTCCGAAGGTGAGGAAAAAGTAGTTATACGTGCCGCGACTCTCAAGGAGTTCGGCGACGTGGAAAAAGTCCAGGAACATCTCAGGAACGATCACATTGTCTGGGTAAACATCGCTCCCCTGAAGAACAAGGACATGACAGATCTCAAGCGGGCGGTGAAGAGACTGAAGAAGACCGTAAAGGCTGTTGACGGCGACATGGCAGGCGTTGACGGCGATTGGATAGTAGTATGTCCCGAATACGCAACCATTGCCAGGACCAGCGAACACGTGGAAGACAAGGAATAACTAAAGGCTCTTCTCGAACCCGAGCTCTTCCCGCACCTTCTTCATCTGGTCTTCAAGCTCGTCAAGTCTTTCCACTACGTCTCCCGCACCGAACTCTATGAATTTCTGCACGCATTCACGGCAGTAGAGATCACCGTTGAACTCAATCGCGTTCCCGGGAAGCTCACCGGGATCTTCGCCGCCGAAATCAATTATCTTGCCGCATTCCACGCACTTCTTCTCGTAGACCATGATAGAGATTACTCGACCCGACTTAAATTATTTCAGAAAATTTCCTTGGCCGCCTTAGCAGGTATAGATTCGTAATCCATACTCTCATCTTCCAGTATCTGGACAGCCCGTCCCCTGCAATCATAATTCACTGCAAAAGCCCTCTCTTCTTCATTCTGCTCCACCACAGGTGAGTTGTAGGATGACAAGATACGCTCAATGTCTGGGACCGATACTCCGTTCGTCAGCCTAAAAGCAGCTGCTTCAACTCCACCTTCAAGAACCGCTTTTTCGATAGACATTCTTCCCCCCCAAGAGTTAAGCTGCCATGGACGACAAATCTTTTATCTCCATCCCTTGTGGCGGAAAAACATTGTTCTAGTTCAATCGTGTGACGTCAAGGTTCTGTGGTGCCTCGGTGTCTATGTGGAGCACCTTGTGAAGCGTAGAGGCGAGGGAGAAACACTTGGACTCTTCGCCATGGTTGGTAAGTACCTTGTTTGGCGTCGAGCGCAGGTTCTTTGAGAAGTTGATTATCTGTTGCCTGTCGCTGTGTGCGGAAAACCCTGATACCGTCTCAACGTTAAGATTTATGTCGACCCTTTTACCGTTAATCTTGACGTTTGATCGACCCTGCTGTATCTTGTTGCCGAGCGTGCCCGATGCCTGGTAGCCGACGAATATCATGGTATTGTCAGGGTTCTCGGCCATTTGCTCCAGGTAGGAAAGCACCGGTCCTCCTGTTAGCATTCCCGAGGTCGCGAGTATTATGCATGGCGAGTCCTCGTAGACCTTCTCGCGTTCCGAGTTCGATCCTATAGGGTAGAGTTGATCCTTCAGGAACGGCGAATCATCCTCCTTGAAGACCTTTCTCTGGACCTTCTTGGAAAGAAAGTCGGGATACGCGGTGTGAAGGGCGTTGGCGTCATTGATCATGCCGTCAAGGTATACCGTATACTCGAAATGCTCCCTGTCAAGTTCACCGGCAAGCGTTCCCAGTATCTCCTGTGCGGCCTCGGACGAGAGAATCTGGAGGACGTCGTTTCCTCCCTTCTTCAGGGTCTGCTTGACCCGGGAAAGGAACTTTTTCTGGGCGTCTTCACGGGACTGCTGGCGATCACTCTTTCCACCGTAGGTTGATTCGGTTATCATTGTTTCCACCCGCTTGAAGTTAGTATCGGCTGGCCTCAGCATCTCCGATTCGTCGTAATTGTAGTCGCCGGTGTAAAGTATGTTGTGGAGGCCTTCACCTACGTGTAGGTGCACAAGGCTTGATCCCAGGATATGCCCCGAGTTCTTTAGCGTCAACCTCATATCTGGTGTGATATCCGTTACCTCGCCGTAATCAGGTGTTATGGTCCTCTTGACCGCCTTTTTAATAGCAGATGAGTCGTAGGGAGCATCCTGATTCTCCTGGTGAGCAATCCCTATATAGTCAAGTGTAAGCATTATCATGAGATCTCTCGAGGGCTGTGTACAGTAGAGAGGCCCATCGTACCCCATCTTGTAGAGGTAAGGGATCATCCCGCAGTGATCCATGTGGGCGTGTGAGAGCACGACCGCGTCAAGGTCCTGGAGATCGAGCTCTGGAGCGTTGAGATACGGGAAGTTGTCCTGACTTCCCGGCTCCGCGCTCGGGTTGATACCCGCATCCATGAGGACGTTCGACTCCTCGGTCTGTACAAGTATACAGGAGCGTCCGACCTGCCGGAAGCCTCCGAGGGAAGAGACCCGGATCCATTCGTCACCCACCGACTTCTCAAGCCTGATCTTCTTCCCGACCTCGTGGAGGAAGTCCTTCCTGAACTCTGGATCCTCCACAGTGAGTTCACGGGCCCTGTCGACAATCTTGGACTTTATCGCGGGAACACGCTCCACCTGTGGCGCCCAGAGCGTCTTCTCCCGTATTTCATCAAGGCCCTTGCCCTGGTGTCCTATTACGGCTCCAGGAGTTTGGGCACGGATTATCATCTTTCCGAGCGAGGGCTGGAAGATTATGTCGTCGAGTCCAGCCTCTTCATCAACTATCTCGTTTACGCGTTCCTCCGCGACCTCCGGGTCCTTGAACAGTTTGGGGGAAGGCCTTACCTCAACCCTTTTCTTGATCTCATTGACTATTTTCTTCACAGTCCCTGCATTATCGTTGAGGAATTCCTCGCTATCGGTGTAAAGCACAACATCTGAGGCTTCGAAACGGAT
>CAZKLW010000025.1:2311-9174 GCA_964553995.1 uncultured archaeon | reverse complement strand
CAACCCACACGCAATAGGTGCGAACGCAGTCAGGTACGGCTTCAACAACTGGGAGGAACTTCTGGAATAAGTCTAATCAGCCGTTTCAGCCCCGAGATTCAGGGGCTTTTTAAAGGTTACGTGTCAATCCTGTCGTAGGTGTAGAGGCGACGGGCTAACTACCTGTTTCCTCATTCACAGGTGTTTTGTCAATGAACGATCAACCAGAAATGAACCAGCAGCAGTTCATGCAGATAATGCAGCAGAAGCTTGGAAACCTTGAACTCACGGTCCACGCCCTTCTCTCGGTACTTGAGGAGAACGACGTTGTCGACCAGGACGTTATCAACGAGAAGGCGCAGGAGATCGTCGAAGAGATGCAGGAACAGCAGGGTCAAGGCGGAGTTCCAGACGATCTAGAAGACGAGCTCGAGTAAGCTTCCACATATCCCGATTCTTTTCTTCTATATGGAAAAGAAGACAAATGCGGCAGTCTTTATCTGAACTTTCGGACCTCTAGCGCCCGATATCTACATCTTCAATCTTTACACAGTTCACATCCCGGATCTCTCGCGGTGCACTCTTCCCTACCATGTTTGATCAGCAATCTGTGGAACGAGTACTTGATGCCGTCAGGAACCTTCTCCTCCAGTATCTCATGGGTTTTCTTACGTGAAGAATTTTCCGGCACCAGTCCCAGCCGTTTCGACAGCCTTTGAACGTGCGTATCCACAGGAATGGTGGGCTTGTCGAAATGGAAGCACAGGATTACCGCCGCAGTCTTGGGCCCTATTCCCGGAATCGAGGTGAGCCAGTCCTTAGCCTCTTCAAGCCCGAGGCCGTCAAGGAACTCTATGCTGTACTCTCTCGCTTCCTCCCGGACTATTCTCAGTGCCTCCTGGATCCTCTCCGCCTTTGTAGGTCCAAGTCCCGCAACCCTGATGGTGTCTACCAGTTCCTCTCTGGGAGCCTTCTCCACCACCTCATAATCTTTGCCATACTCCTGTTTTAAACGTTCCATTGCCCTGTCGCGGTTGGTATCATTGGTGTTCTGGGAAAGGATAGTCTCTATCAGGTAGTCTATGCCAGACTGTCGCTCGGGCTCGGGCGGCTCGCCGTACCTGTCAAGAAGCCATTCATGGATTTCTTCGATTTCCATTGATTCAGAGATTTCCTCTAAAATTATAAAACACGTCCGGCGCCTCCAGATTCGGATCAAAGCCTCCCAGTCTTTCACCCGGCAGTTCCTTGCAAAGCCTTTCTTCGCCCAGCAAATACACGTTATCGTACTCCCGCAGCAATTCCCCGACCTCCTGGAGATGCTCTTCAACCTGTTCCTCACGCTTGCGTTCAAAACGTCCCTGGGAGTAGCCTCCCTTCGAGTGGCCATGGTCAACCCGGTTTCTAATGGCTTCCAGCTCCTCAGTCTCTCCGGCCGATTCCCGGAATATTCTGGTCTCGCCCGCCGACACGAGAACCCAGGTCTTCTCTCTATGGATAAAGTCCAGGATTGGCTCAACAGAAAACCCTGTATCGAGAACCCAACCGGGCTCGAAAAAGGGCCGAGTCCGGAGAACCAGGTTGAAAAGGCTGGAGTCAAGGAATGCAACGAAAGAAGCCTGTCTCTGAAGTAGCTCCATCTGTTCCTGGTCGACAGCATTCTTTAGGCCCTTGAAGTCTTCGACCTCTCCCACTTCACCAGGAGAAAAAACTGTCAACATATCCTTCTCGCCTGACTCAACCGACTCCAGTTTATCCAGCATTCCTAGAACTTTGTCGAACTCCACAGAGGAGAAAACAGCTGTATCCGTAGGTTCCTCCTCCTCTGATTCAGCCTTCAGTGATTCCAGTCTGTCCTTCATCCGGTTGAGTTGCTCCTCGGCCTCCTGTTTTTTCCTCGAAAGTTCCGACCGACGATCTTTCTCCGCCTCAAACCTTTTCCTGAGGGAGTCGCGTTCCTCCTCCAGTTCTTCAATCCGATCCTCCAGATCCTCTATCCTCTCACGCGCTTTACCCCAGGGTAGCCTCATGTCCAGTACTTCACTAGAGACAGTTAAAACGACTTTCCAGACCGGAAAATTCTCTCGCCCCCTTTCTATCGGAAATCTTTTAAACTTCAGAGCTTGATTGGGGGAATAGTGACTGCTATGGTCGAGAAGAATATTGAGGATCTCACACCGGAAGATGACGATGTGGAAATCACCGGAACTGTAACCGAACTACCAACTCCAAGGGCCGTTTCTACACAGTACGGTCAGAAAAGGATCACCACTGTTACCTTTGAGGATGACACGGGAGAAATCGACCTGACCCTCTGGGAGGAAGAAATCGACGCGATCGAGGAAGGAGCCGATGTAAGGATCGAGGGCGCATACGTCCGTGAATGGGGAGATGACATCCAGCTGAACATCTCCCGGGAAGGAAGTATCGAACAGGTTGAGTAACACCGCTTTTAATTCTCTCGCCTCCAGAATTCTGTAGATGGCTATAGAAGAACGCATCCAGGAAATTGAGGAGAAGCTGGAGGAGACACCTGTCAACAAGGCGACAGAGAAGGAACGCGCCCGTTTGAAGTCACGTATAGCCGAGCTCAAGCAGGAGAAGCAGCAGAGGCAGAAGGGGACAGGCGACACCTCTGGTTACGCAGTTGAGAAGAGAGGTGACGCGACGGTCGCACTTGTAGGCTTTCCCTCCGTGGGCAAGTCCACGCTTCTCAACCAGTTGACAAATGCAGAATCCGAAACAGGGGAGTACGAGTTTACCACGCTCGATGTCGAACCCGGCATGCTGAAGTACAGGGGTGCAAACATACAGATACTTGATGTTCCCGGCCTCATAGGCGGTGCAGCAGAGGGAAGGGGGGACGGAAAACAGGTTCTATCAGTCGTCAGAAACGCCGATCTCGTGCTCATACTCCTGGAACCGGAAGAGATGCGTGAGAAAGATATCAAGCAGGAGCTCTACAACGCCGGGATCAGGATCAACACCACCGCACCCGATGTAAAGGTGGAGAGAAAAGGTCGGGGAGGGATAGAGATCTCATCTACCGTTGAACTCGAGATAGAAGAGGAAACGATCCGGCAGCTAATGAAGGAAAAGGGATATACCAACGCCAACGTGGTGATACGTGAAGAACTGGGGATAGACCGTTTCATAGATGCGCTTATGGAGAACCGGAAGTACGTTCCCGCCGTAACTGTCGTCAACAAGATCGATACGGTGAGTGCGGAAAAACGCCGGGAGCTAGAGCAAAAATACGATCTCGTGGTTTCCGCTGAGACAGGAGAGAACCTGGAAGACCTAAAGGATGCCATATTCAACGACCTGGAACTCATAAGGATATATATGAAGAAGAAAGGGGAGGAGCCTGACAGGAACGAACCTCTAATCCTTAGGGAAGACGCGACAGTAGAGGATGCTCTCGAATCTCTTTCAGGCGATATGAGGGATCGGTTCAAGCACGCCCGGGTAACAGGACCAAGCGCAGATTTTCCGCGACAGAAAGTTGGAACCCAGCATCAACTGGAGGACGAGGACGTACTGGAACTGAACCTAAGACACATATAGATATGTAATACATAATTCCGGAAATAAGCCTTATACCACAATTTTGTAATACAATTTCTATGCTTCAGGCCGCTTCCAATTCCAAAATTGTAATACAAAAATACTTTAAAATCCAAGTAAATCAATATATGTATTACAAATAATCAATAAGTATTACAAATTACAGAATATAGCCAAAAATATAGATTTTTGTATTACATTTCTAACGGAACTCGCGGAATTGCAGGCTCCGATCTTTTAAACTAGCGGAAATATTATTGTTCCGTGAGACGGGAAAACACTATTATCGAGGACGCACGGGTCCTGACCGCCGACTTCCTGCCGAACCGGATGGTTCACCGCGACTCGCAGATACAGGAGATAAAACGCAACCTGGAACCGCTGCTGGAGTCAAACTCGCCACGCAACATGCTGCTCTACGGGCCTCCCGGAACGGGGAAGACTACCATGGCGGAGTACGTGATCGACGAGATGCAGAAGCATTCATCCGAAGTGGTCTCGGGCACCGTCAACTGCTGGCGCTATCCCTCACGTTTCAAGGTCTACTACAACCTCCTGCAGGATTTAGGGGTCAACCTTATCCACCGCACGGGAACTCCCACCGATGAACTTGTCGACAGGTTCCGGGACAAGGTCGAGAAACGGAAGACTGTGATAGTCCTGGATGAGGTTGACCAGATCGAGGAGGAGAGAATACTGTACGACTTCGCCCGTGAAAACAGCATAGGTCTCATCATGATAGCCAACAAGGAGACAGCTCTCTACAACGTTGACGACCGTATCCGGTCATCACTCGAGGGAACAAGGGAAGTACACTTTCCCGCCTACTCTACAGAAGAACTCGTGGACATACTTCAAGACCGGAAAAAATGGGGTTTAAGACCTGGAGCAATAGAGGAATCGATGCTCCACCGGATCGCCAACAGGGCCGATGGAGATGCGCGCGTGGCAATCAACGCACTCAGGATAGCTGCAGAGGATGCCGAGGCTGAAAGCGCAGAGAAGATTACCCAGGAAACAGTAGAAGAAGCACTTCCAGAGGCTGAAGAAGAGAACAAGTCAAAATCGGTTGAAAAACTGAACAGGCACCAGAAGGCTCTCTACCAGGTTATAAAAGAGGAGGATGAGGTATCGTCAAGTGAACTGTACGAGAGATACGAAGAAGAGGTCGAGGATCCAAAGGTCAAGAGAACCCTGAGAAAGTACCTGAACAAGATGGATCATTACAGGCTGATCGAGACAGAAGGCGAGGGAAGATGGCGGAAATACCGGATCCAGGAAAAAGACACAAAAACCGCTTAAAAACCTTCCTGAACGATTTTGAACGATTAGCACCCGTTTCACCGGCAAGGGTTTATAAACATTCGGGAGGAAAACGGACTTGATGGACACCGAGTTCGCGGACGACGCCGGTCACCAGATCCCGGTGGAGTTCCAACCTGAGAGTCTCCCGGTAAGGCTCTTCAAGAAGGTAGTGTCAGTGACAAGGTAGATCCAGTAACTTTTTCTCCCTATTTATTTTTACAGCCCTTCCAGCATCTTCCCGCCAGCGGCGCTTTCACCAGTCGAGACCACTATGTAATTATCTTCTAGACCCTCTAGTTCAGCTTTTCCAAGAAACCTGGAAACCGGTGCTGTATCGTCTCCCGGGCATATGACAAGCTCGACCTCTGGATCTTCTCCTCCAAACCTTACGCGGATCACGTCTCCCGCCGAAAGATGATTTCTTACCGCTCTCGCCGTCCTGTCCTCGAAGTTCTGGAACTCGTGAACCTTCCACGAGCCGCCATCACGGACTCTCTCGATCGAGACTTGGTAGAACTCGCAGCGGTCGCCGTATTCTCCCCTGCAGAAACCTGTGATCTTATCGGCGAGCTCTTCAAGATCTCCTTCAAACACCCTGTAACTGGCTTCACCCATAAACATACATATGGATGCTCTCAAAGAAAAAACTGCCGGTCCATACTGGAAAATTTATCTATTCCAGGAGTTCCGCGTTGATTACGCCGTCCTGGCCGGGCCGTGAAGTTATCCTCGCCTCCCCCTTAGGAGTATCTATCACGGTTCCCTTCGTGAGCAGCGAACGCCTGACAAAATTGGGGTTCGCGGGATTATCTTCTACCGATTCTATCTCAACTTTTTTGACCTCGCCATCAACCGCAAGGTTAACAGTCTCTGATCTTCTGACCACTGACTTCTGGTTGCCTCCCCTAGTCTCTACAGTCCTGACCCTGCTCTCACCGACCTCGGTTTCGGAAAACTGGGAACCGAGATCGTGCTTCCGGGACTTTCTGTAGGGTCGTGTTCTACCACCCGTCTTCTTTGTTTCAGATCTGGTGTGCCAGACAGCCATACGGTAAAACTGCGAGAGAAACTTTAAAAGGGTACTCAGGCAGTATCGGGCCAGATCCTGTCCTGAGTAGGTTTATATATCTTGTCAAAGCAGTTGGGCGTGTAGGTGTCCTAGGATATGGGAAACAACGACGACGGCAGAAGACCACTTGACGTTCTTGACAGGGCGAAAGAAGACAGAGTAATAGCGAAACTGAAAAACGGCTCCACGGTTACAGGAAAACTGAAGGCGTTCGACCTCCACCTCAACATGTGGCTGGAGGACGCATCCCGTGAAACGGAGGAAGGCAGAACAGATTACGGGAAGCTGCTCGTGCGTGGAGACAACGTTGTAGTGGTAAGCCCGGAATAGGTGGTTTAAATGGGGCTGAACAAGGGAAAGAGAAATCAAAAGTCTCACGGGAAATGCCGTCGCTGTGGAAAGAAATCCTTTCACCTGCGCAAAAAGGTATGTGCGGCATGTGGCTTCGGGAAAACCTCGAAGCGGAACGATTTTGACAAGGCCAGTCCCAGGAAGGAATAATGCCAGAGACCTTCTCCATAATCCTCTTGACAACCACTGGAGACTACCTTCTGGAATCCGAGGAACAGCTGGAAGAAGTGGAAAACGGATTTGAGATCAGTTCTCCCCACGTAATCAATGAAGAGGAGAAAGCCCAGGAAGTCCAGGCGGATAAGATTTTCATACCAATGGATTCGATAGAGAACATCCAGCACGGGAGCTTCCAGCAGGAAACCGTATAAAAACCTCTAGTAAATTCTACAGAACTATGGCCGAAAGTGGCTGAGCACGTCAGTGCGAATGCCGCTTGATCGATCGAACGGATCGCCGTTCGCGGGCTCGTAGCTCAGTCTGGCAGAGCACCGGCCTTTTAGCCCGAGCAACTCACCGGAGTTGTGAGGTGAAGAAAATCGAGAGATTTTCGAGACCGGCTTCTCCCGAGAGATGCCGGAAGAAAGGAAAG
>CAZKLW010000025.1:0-2301 GCA_964553995.1 uncultured archaeon | reverse complement strand
CCGGTAGTCGCGGGTTCAAATCCCGTCGAGCCCATCTGGTTGCACTCCGGGATCTAAGTTAACTTTTTTATCCCTGTATTTCCAATGGTTCTAACAGGTAAAAGCAAGTATGAGCTCGTACAACTATGTCGGCGGAGAAATTGAATTTCAGGCAGATTCTCTAAATATTACGGACCGCGGTTTCGTGGAACAGCTTAAATACCGCTACGTGACCGAGTGGAAAGACGGCTCAACCAGCTCTAAAATGAAATTTATCTATACTTTTGGCCTATTAGGTGCGCTCATACTGGGTTTCATCTACGTATTCGGAGGATCACAGAGTTTCTTTTTGATTGGCGCTGCCTCGATCGGCTTCGCTCTGCTCCTCCTTCTGGGCTCAGACCTCTACTACACTCTTATACGTAAAAGAACCTCCAGGAACCAAATACCATACTCCGCCATAGAAAAGGTAAACATAAACACCGGGGTTTCCGGCAAATACCCTCCACGCATAATAATTACCTACTTCGAAGATAATAACAGGAAAACAAGGGAGATCGGAGTAGACACCAAAGTTAGCAGCTACAAGAAAAGTGATTTCCAGGATATAGCGAATGATTTCCAGAGTATCAATCTTCCTGTAGAGTTCGGAAAACTATGACCAACAGTCTACGCACTCCTCTTCACTACCCTTGCTATACGGGTGAGCCTAGCAGCGGCACCAGTGTTTCTCACAGCGGATGAACCAACAAGTGCATCGTCACCCAGGGAAAAAAGTCTGGCAGCCCTAGCCTCTTTGAGGACAGAGAACGCTGGTATCACGAGCAACATGTCAAACCAGTGCTGACGGAAGAAAGAGTGCCGGGAACCTGAAAGCTTGAACTCTACTCCGAGTCTGAGAGCGAAGTAAATTATAACCGTCCAGTTGGCCCACTGGATCCACATCGCCATAGTCGCGTTGACCGGGAAGAAAAACTCGAATATGATAACAAAGGTGAGGAGCATGAAGATAAACGGCAGCATATTGTCCAGGAAGATTTTGAGGTCAACAGCATTGCGGTAGGAAAAACTCCTGTCAAGTGATTCCTCTATGCCCTCAACTCGATCCTGGTAGTCTCCACGCAGACTCATTCCAGTTTAAACATTATTCCGACTGATTAAAAATACTCACAGCATCATTGGCATTAAAAATCTTTCAAACCAATCCCCGTACATCTCCTGCTGACACCTCTGGAGCCTGAGCCCTCAGGAGAGGGCGACTGCGCTGCCGCGGGAGTTATGGACCGGTAGCTTAGCCAGGTTAGAGCGCCACGCTGATACGCCTCCCGTAGCAGGCGGCAGTACAGACCGCCTCCGGTGGTCGCCGACCTCTGGTCGGAAGCTGTCGAGCTCAGTCACGTGGAGATCCCCAGTTCAAATCTGGGCCGGTCCATTCCGCAATTTTCTCTACCTCTATGATAAAACAATTAAAAACTTATTACTAAGAAATTCAACGATGGCAATTTCAGATCGTATACTCATAAGCCCTAGTAGATACCTCAACAACATCAGCCTGTTTTCCCTGGAAGATGATTTTGGGGATGTTTATGAGGCGTATGAGGAGCTATACAAGCAGGCGAATACTCCTGGTAGAGGGGTGAGGGAGGAAGAAGCTGCGGAAGAGTTCTACGAGGAAGTAGTGGGATACCTTAATGCAGATCAAGAGATACAAAATAAAGGCGGTGAATTAGCTCTGTTATTTAAATCTATGAACCCAGGAATCAACCCTCTGGAAGAAAAGTTAACAGAGGAAGAGCTGCGGAAAGCTCTGGGAGATAATTAATTGTAGTTCTCTTCCAGGTACTCCACTATATCGTCTGACTCCGGCATTACAGTATCTGTGTTCGGATCTACCAGTACAGGTACTCCGGTCTGGCCCGAGATCTCCTTTACTTTCTCCCTTTCGCCACCAGGTTCCACCTGGTGGGCGATGAAGTCTATCTGGAGGTCGGTAAGTTTCTGTCGTACCTTGGAGCAGAAAGGGCATCCTTCGAACTGGTAGAGTTCCAGCATCTCGTCAGGTTGTGTCATAAGTCGGGAACGGCACAAAGCCTTAAATCGGTTTAGCTTACCTCGTCCTCAGCTCTTTCCAGCACCTCTACACTGTTGTCGTAGGTCAGAAGTGCACAGGCATCTTCAAACCCCAGGAAGAACCCCTGTTCGTGCTCTTCATGAGGATTGCGGGAGACATCCACAACGGCATCAGGTTCAACCTTCACCAGGAATACCCTGTACTCCTTCTTTCTCTCCTCACCGTCACGCTCGTAATCCCAGGATACGGTA
>CAZKLW010000024.1:4349-9523 GCA_964553995.1 uncultured archaeon | reverse complement strand
TAGGCAAACATCTCTTCCGGAACTATGTTGTCGCCTGTCAGGAAGTCTTTCTCTACTCCGAGGTTGCCTTCCTTGATGTCTTCCACCGCGTTGTAGAAGTCTTTCATCGTTACCACGGCGGAATCTATGTCCTTGGAGCGGTCGAGAGCGTTGATAGCGGCCTGCTTCACAATCTGATTTATATCCCGTCCGGTGTGGTCATCCTCCAACTCCTCTGCAAGCAGGTCGTAGTCGACGTCGGGATGAAGCTCGATCCTCCTGGTGTGGACCTTCAGTATATCTTTCTTGGCCTCCTGGCCTGGAACAGGCACTTCAAGCGCGTTGCACCTGTTCAGGAGCGCGGGATCCATTACATCCGGTTTGTTGGTGGCGAATATCGATATAACGTTCGAGTCTTCCTCAGTGTCAAGACCGTCGAGCTCGGAAAGCAGCTGGCTCATTGTTCTCTCGACTTCTTCTCCGCCATGTCTCCTTTCGTCGAGACGTTTCTTGGCTATAGCATCTATCTCATCTATAAATATTATCGATGGCTTTTCGGAAGCCCTTGCCTGTTCGTAGAGCCTTTTCACCTTCTTGGCTCCCTCGCCGATGAACTTCTCGACGAGCTGAGGCCCGTTTATCATGAACATCTCAGCGTCGTACTCGTTGCTGAGCCCCTTCACTATATGGGTCTTGCCTGTTCCCGGCCTGCCAATGAGAAGAATCGACTTGTCAAGATCCATTCCCCATTCACGTATCTTGCGCCTCTTTTCGGAGTCAAGCTGTGCACCAACGTTCGACTTCATCGCCGTTATTAAATGGTCGAGCCCTCCAACGTCCTGGAAGGTGACCTCGGTTTCAACAGGTGTAAAGTCTGCCTCCTTACTCTTTCCGACTATATCCGTAACCTTGAACGTGTTGGGGTCGAGAGCCACCTCTGTTCCTGCGGTAAAGTCTCCCGGATCGTAGCCATTGGGCACTTCGACTCCGTAACGACCCTTCATGTTTCCAGAGGCCTCGACCCATAGACGGTTGCCATCGTACTCGGAAACTACTACGCCACGAAGTACAGGAGTCTTCAGGTTGGTGCTGTTCGGGTTGGAAGAACTCGCCTGCCTGGAGGCCTGGAAGTACTGTGGAAACTGTATCCTCTGCTGCTTCTTTGGCTGTTCCTTCTCTTCATTGTTCGACTGCTTGTCTTCCTCTTTACCCATGTCTCTCACCTTTTCCAGCAGCTGGATGCAAAACTCCTTTAGACGTTTTAGTGGATACATCCATTAACACGTCAAAAATTCCTTCTTCATCTTTATAAAATCGAACTTCGGGCGAGAACTCACGGCATAAAAGCATTGGTGTAGATAAGTGAGGGTTCGCGATAATTTCCTCTTGACAGGTAATTACAACTCACTCGTCATTGAGTCAGTTTCAAAGCCGCCGAATTGCGGCCTCTCATGATGAAACTTTCTGAAGTTTCGAGCCCGCAGGGATTTCAATACCCCGAACGGCAGGCGATCCGTTCGAGCGATCTTTTTCCCTAGATACCACTCGGATAGTTAATAGGTTTCAGAGCCGTGTTCTGCACGGCTCCAGATGATGAAACTTTCTGAAGTTTCGAGCCCGCAGGGATTTGAACCCTGGACCTGCTGGTAACCTCTATCGAAAATCGCTTGGCGATTTTCTCAGACCACCACCTCTCATCGAGGAGCTGGTCACCGAAGCCAGCTGCTCTGTCCTGGCTGAGCTACGGGCCCATGATCGAAGATTCCGCTGGGATTCTTAAATAAAGTTGGAAGCTTTAGCGAAAAGGAGCCTTTAAATTCAGGCTTAACCCATTTTTATTTATGGCGGTCGATACAAAGGCTATTTCCCTTGCAGGAGGAGTTTCCTGGGCTCTAGGAGTGCTGCTACTCGGCCTGGGATCTATGTTTGTCCCGAGCTGGCAGGTGGCCGTCGACTGGCTCGCGAACTTCTACATCGGCTATGGAGCCTCCGTTATTGGAAGCCTTTTAGGCGCTCTATACGGCTTTTTCGATGTCTTTATCGGTCTGTACGTTTTCTTCTGGCTGTACAATTACTTCCGTGAAAACCCTCCTTTCTGAGGTAAAAATCGAGCCTGGAGGGATTCGAACCCTCGACCTCTCGGTATTTCCAATAACTATCCAGCCGAAGGCTGGAGGAGCCTTTTTGAGGAGGCGACCGCGTTGCACAGCCTTCTACGAGAAGACTGTTCGAGCACGCTTTCCCTGTTGGGAAAGATGCGTTGCCAACTGCCGCGGCAGTTTTAGGAACCGAGTGCTCTGTCCAGCTGAGCTACAGGCTCATGCATTTAGATCACGACTTACACGATATTTAAAAGAGGCTCCGGCATCTGAGGTTTTCTGCCTCCCGGGTCTGTTGGACCGAAAAATTTATAAATTCATTGCTGACAACTGTGTAGGGTGTCTGTAGAAGATCTAGCTCAAGTCGAGAACCTTGAGGGAGATTATGGAACTGTAGAAGGGTACATGTTTCTGGAGACCTATCTGGAGTCGGAGGGATGCCAGGATCTTACGCAGTATTTTAGCTCTGAACGTTTTGTACTGGCTCCAGGAGATGGCAGAGAAATATTTATCCTGGACAGTGAGGAGGAGTACAGTTTAACTTACTGCAGGACTGTGGAGGAACTGCTCGATAATCAGGAGAGCTGGAGAAAAGATGGTTTAAATCTTCGACCCCCTCAAAACAGGGATTCAGAGCTCCGTATGGAGGCCCCGGATGTTTCAGAAGACGCCTGGATAGAGGGCGATAACTGGATGATATAGTCTCTGAAAATTCCTAGGTTATAATCCTTAAGAGACTTTGCTACCCTAGACACCTTATGAGCAGATATAAACCGAATGGTCAGGAGACTTATCTAGAGTATCTTGAACCGGGATTTGATTTTGAAACCGGCAGGTATGCTGTCTCGGAACTTATTGTGGATGGAGACTCCAGGAAGGCAGTATATGATGAAGAGACGGGTGACATGAAAGTCTTTCTTGATTATCTTGATATCCTAGTTCACTTGGAGAGCTACGAAAGGTTTGAAGACTTTCTTGACCTGCTTGGCCAGCCTGATGAAGACGTGGAAGGCGTGGAACTATTTGCCAGAGAGGGGAAGAGTGGAATGGTCATTCACAACCCGAAGTCTGGCGGAGAAATAATGACAGGAAAACCTGTTGAAATTGATGAACTGTAGCTACTCCTCTTCTTCCGCCAGTGCTTCTACTGGATACGTCTTGTCGCACTGCGGGTATCCCTCGCAACCCCAGAAGTAGCCGTAGCGTCCCTCCTTGATCTTCATGGGCATGCCGCATTCAGGGCACCCAACCTTCTTCGGTTCCCGGTCCCTGTGTTCCTTGCATACCGGCTGACCGCTTGAATTGGTTTTGGTGGCGTTCTTCCCGCAGAACACGCATTTCGACATCTTTGTCTCGGGCATACCTTTTCAACCGGCAGGTAACTTTTTGTAGATTGAAAGCAGGTGATTTATCATGACCCAGCTGGTTGTCTTCGGCCACAGCATAACCCATGGCTACTGGGATACAGAAGGTGGCTGGGTTCAGAGGTTGAGAAATTATCTTGACAAGAGGGCTCTGGAGGAACAGGATGAGAAACTTGTTTATTACACCTATGAGCTTGGAGTCGGTGGAGACACGGTCACGGACTTACTTGACCGATTCAAGAATGAGATGAAAGCCCGTTACGAGCCAGGCAATGAAAACATAGTGCTATTCCAGATAGGTGGCAATGACTTCGTCAAAGTTGATGGAGAAGCGCAGGTATCTGAGGAAGAGTTTGAGGAAAATCTACGCCAACTCTTGGTGGAGGCCAAGAGCTTCACTGAAAATGTTCTCCTTGTAGGCGACGGCTTCGTTGGTATCGAGGGAAAAATCCCTTACGATCCCGAAAGAGAGATCAGTGATGAAGGGGAGAGAAAAGCTCATGAGATAAGGAAAAAGGTTGCCCGTGAGGAAGAGGTTCCATACGTTAGTGTAAGAGAGGAGTTCTCTAAAGACAAATGGCTGGAGATGCTGGAAGATGGGATCCACCCCAGCAACGAAGGGCACGAAAATATCTACCTCCTGGTCCGTGAGAAACTGGAGGAGGAGGGGTTAATTTCCTAGCTATTCCACCCTTCCCTCAAGCCTCCTGTAAGTCTCCAGTAGTTCTTCTGGTTCGAGCTGTTTCAGGTTCTCCAGCTTGTCTTCTTTGACACCTTCCAGGTTCTCGATCAGTCTCTGCTCGAGCTTTTCCGGGCTGTTTTCGAGCCAGGCCTCGTGTAAAAGTGCGATGGAGTCCTTCTCTGTTCCCTCTATACGGGAGAGGCCGATCTCCATCACGGTCGAGGCCACGGCGTAGATATCCTGTAAAAACCTGTCCTCGTCCACTGCAGCTTCAAGCCGGGCCTCGAAAGGTTCAAAACAGCTCTGCCTGAACTCCTCGTAGTCCGGGTTTTGATCGTTCAGTTCAAGATGCGCGGTTGCAGTATTCATGGCTACTGTAGAAATACCTTCCCTGGGTTTAAACTCTACGGCAGAAGCTTCCGGCAGTTCCGCTACTCCTTGACTTCCTTCACGTAGTCCGCGGCCTCAAGACCGGCTATACAGCCCTGACCGGAGGAGACCGCGAGCTGCTGGACACCCCTGTCGTTCACGTCTCCCGCGGCGTAGAGTCCCGGGACACCTGTATGCATCTCGCTGTCGACTTCAATGTGTCCCGAGTCATTGACCTCTACGAGGTCGGTGATATCCGAATTGGGTACGGTACCTATCTCGATGAAGGCGCCTGTAACTTCGAGGTCTTTTACCTCTCCTTCCTGGTCGTACTTCAGTCCTTCGAGAAGGTTTTCACCGTAGAAATTCTCTACTGTTGCCTTCCTAAGCACCTCGACGTTTTCGGCCTTCCGGACCTTGTCTATGGTTATTTCCTCGCCGGTTAGTTCTCCGGAGCGGGAGAGTACGTAGGTCTTTTCCGCGACGTCGGATAGATAGGCGGCGGCCTCTGTACCCGCGTAACCCCCTCCTATTACCGCGACCTCTTCTCTCTCGTAGAGAGGCCCGTCACATACCGCACAGTAATTTACCCCGCGGTTCCTGAACTCCTCCTCGCCGGGGACGTCCAGCCTTCGACGGGAGCCACCGGTCGCAACTATCACCGATATCGCCTCCACAATC
>CAZKLW010000024.1:0-4339 GCA_964553995.1 uncultured archaeon | reverse complement strand
ACATACCGCGCAGTACGCCACACCCTTGTTTCGGAACTCTTTCTCTCCGGGAACGTCAAGCCTTCTCCTTGAACCTCCGGTCGCGATTATAACTGCCCGGGATTCGTATGAGTCGCCTCTATCGGTCTCGACCTCGAAGCCGCTGTCATTTTTTCTTATGTCGGTCACGGGTGAACCTGTTTCCTCGTCAACGTCGTAGTCCCGCATGTGTTCCAGGTAACGCTCCGCCAGATCGGGACCAGAAATAGACTTGAAGCCCAGGTAGTTTTCAACAACATCTGTATTGTTTATCTGGCCGCCGTAACTGTCGGCGACAACGAGAACGTCCAGGCCTGCGCGGACCGCGTATATCGCTGCTGTCTGTGCGGCAGAGGCACCTCCAACCACTATCAAATCTCTAACTTCTTCCATGGTTTACCCATCAGGTCGAATATTCAAAAAGCAACTGGCGATATCTCCTTGAGAGTTATTTAAGTATTATCTCTAACTTTTGACTCATGGATGCCTTTAGAAAGGCTTCAAAAATTGTACGTGTAAGCCGCCCGATTTTCTGGACGGGTCTCCCTATAGGATTTCTTGGAGGCTTCCAGGTGGCGGGAGCATCTTTTACACCTCTGGCAATGCTCCAGCTAGTATTGCTATTCTTCCCGTTCACTGTTTTCCTCTACGGTATAAACGACTACTACGACAGGAACTCGGACAGGAAGAACGACAGGAAAGGAGGGCTTGAAGGCGAGTCGCTCCCGGATGAAGACCTCGAGTTCGTGAGGAAGGCAGCCTGGTTATCTGCCCTGCTTCTGGTGGCGTCTTCTATCGTTACTTTCAACTTTACAAATATCATAGGCATGGCGATACTCGTCTTTTTCTCCCACCAGTACTCGGCTCCTCCTCTGCGGTTAAAGGTCAGGGCTCCACTGGACAGTTTATCGAACGGTCTGATCTATCTTTTAGGCCCCGCCATTATGGGTTACAGCTTTGGCGGCACTATTTTCCAGCTACCTTCTGAGGCTCTCTGGTTTTCGGTTGCGGTCATGGGAGCTCACAGCTTCTCAACCATCATGGATTACAGCGCCGATAAAGGGGCAGGTGACTCTACTTTCGCCGTCAGGTTCGGAAAGAACAATGCCGCCTTCGTTGCTTTGCTTTCAATGCTGGCTGTCTACGTTTTAGGCGGTATCCAGTTCTTCCTGGCCCGGTATTATTTTGTGCTTGGAATCTTGCTGATGACTCTACAGGCCCTGAAACCTGGAGACAAGAAGCTCGCCCACCGAATTTTCTGGTTGATGTTCGTTGTTGGACTCGGATTCGTAGCTGCTACCTTTTTCGTTCTCAATACACCATACAGTTTTTAACTCTGAAACAACTCGTCAGATATACTAGTGCGACATTCGAAACTCTTCGAGGTTTCGGCACCAC
The DNA here is from genome assembly GCA_964553995.1 of uncultured archaeon. Taxonomy (GTDB): domain Archaea; phylum Nanohalarchaeota; class Nanosalinia; order Nanosalinales; family Nanosalinaceae; genus CAZKLW01. The sequence continues at coordinate 2,923 of CAZKLW010000024.1, read as the reverse complement.
ACATCATAGATGCGGCGTTGGTCCAGTGGCTAAGACACGAGCTTGCCAACACCTGCTACCCGAGTTCACGAGGGTTGGAGGTTTGAGAAGCGACTGGAAGGAGCTTCGATGGCAAATTGCTCGTAACCCGGGTTCAAATCCCGGACGCCGCACTCTTCCTTCGGAAGACGTGCTTTAAGAAGATCGTAGAGCTTCGGCCGCAATTAATAAAATAATTCTTGGATATAAAGGGGAAGAATAAATGTTCCCTTTTTACTGTATCTCGATTTCTCTATGATTCTGCTACGCGGGTTTCCATTCACGGTACTCACATTCCTGGCTGTGTTCTGGTGCTCTGCCTTCGAGAGTTTCCACGGCGTCCTTGACCAGCTTCCTGGCTTTATTCACGTTGACGTCTGTCTTCCTGACCTCGTTGTGGAACAGCAGGTCTCCGTTCTCCTGGATCTTCCGGGGATAGTAGTAGAGTATCAGCCCGTATCCCTCGGTAGAGTATCCGTTCTCCCGTAGTATAAGGTTGTAGAGGTTGACCTGTCTCTCGTAGTAATGGGGTGCACCGTTCTCTCCCTTTGGAGGATAGCCTCGGGTCTTGTAGTCGAGCACCACTATACCGCCGGCTTCAGTCTTCAGCAGGTCGTCGACACCTCCCCTCAGGACCGCGCCGGTTTCAGGATCGTCCCACCTGGGCTCGGTTCTCCAGGAACGGGCTTTTTCCAGGAATTCCTGGTCCTCCACCAGTTCCAGGTCTCCGTTTACTTCTTCAAGTTCCGGTGGAAGTTCACCTCTTGACCGGTAACGGTCGAAGTGGCTCTTTATCTTCTCGTCAACGCCTCCAGGAAGCGACGGGAACGGTCCCGAGGGCCTCTTCACCTTTTCATTGACCCGGAGCCAGAAACATCGAGGGCATTCAAAGTAGAGATTCATCCTTGAAGGCGAAAGCTTGTATCCCATACTGGTTTTAGTTGAAACCGCTGTTTAATAACTTGCCCGGTGCTGTTCCGGGAGTTCCGCGAAGAGGCAGCCCCGGGAAGGCGATCGGGTAATTAGGATAGACGTTGAGAGCCTGGAATGAGTGCGAAGTTTGAGATCCCGGGTCCTGGAACCGGAAGCTCTGAAGTCTTGACTTATACAGGACTGGTGAATCCGCTTAATTTTATATTAAGGTTTCTGGAAACGGTTTAGTGTGAAACTGGCTGTAGTTTTTTCGATAGTGCTGCTGCTGGCTACTCCGGTGGCTGCGCAGGACTCCGCTTGTGAGGAGCATGAAAAACTGATCGAGGAAGCTGAACAGCTGATGGAGGAGGCAAACTCTTCTGAGGAGCGAAAGGAGATTGAATCCGAGTACGAGAAAAGGATCGAGACCGCAAGGGAGAAATGCCAGGAAAACCAGGAGCAGGAAACTAGTGATACCCGGGAAACCAGGGAAGTAGAGGAGCCAAAGGAAAACTTCAGCGTACAGGATATAGAGGAGAGACCTGGAGACGTAAATCTGGAACCGCTGGACGAGAAAACCTGCCGGGAGAGAGCCAGCAGCATAAAATCGGAGCTTGTGAAAAGTATTGAATCATCCTCCCTGATGGAGGTTGACCGTCCAGTAGAAAACTTCATGAGGAACCGGGCAAAGCTCGCGGCGAGATGTGATATCTTTTCCCGTCAAGGAAGAGACCTTGAAAGAGAGAGAACGGAAACAGCTCCTGCTCCGGAAAGATCCCGTGAAAAGTTCGATGCCCGGATCGAACTGGATGAAAGCTTCCCGGAGAAGTGCCGTGAACGTGCCGAGAACATAAGGCAGAAATACGTCAAGAAGTCGGAAAAGGGTGATATACCGGTTAGGGAGCTTGAAGACGAGTACAGGCAGGAGGTCAACAGAATGGTCAGGTCATGCGGCTCAGAACACAGGCTTGTAAACACCTCGGAGGCACCGGAACAGATGCCCGACAGCTGCGTGAACAAGATGGAGGAGCTCAACCAGGAGATAAAGGCGAACACAGACGCCGAGATAGGAGACCCGGTGCCGGAGCAGTACGTCGACAGGTACAAGAAGGCAACGAAGAACTGCATGAGATCCGCCGCCACCCAGAAAGTTACCGAGGCCATAGGCCAGAAAGTAGACGAAATTGTTGGAGGATCCGGGGACTCGGAGAACCTCCAGAAGAAGCTAGAGGAAAAGAACAGGAGGATAAAACAGCTTGAAGAAAAAGTCGCCGAGCTTCAGGGCGAGTCGTCAGGAGAAACAGGTGAACCAATCCAGGAGCCAGAACCCCGGGAACAGGAATCCCGGGAAACCGGGGAACAGCAGAGACCCGGAGTACCGGAAAACTCGTCAGATCAGCGGACAGCGGAACCCGGGACCGACCCCGGTCCTGAATCCGGCGGCCAGGAAAAACCCGGGGAACCTTCCAGGAGAAGAGGAATTATCGACAGCGTCATCGGTTCAATTCTTGGCTAACTTGAAGAGAAAGAACTTCCGAAAGGACTTAGTAATGACGAATTAAGATGCTTGAAGGGGAGGCTTAAAAATCTTCTATCAGTCTTTCCGCCATTCCTCCATTTCTTCGTTGAACTTTTCTACTGTGTCTGGGTCGAACCGTTCGTGGTTGTGGTCGAGCTTGGTGTCGACTGCGTCGGGGAGGTCGATGTCGAGCTGGCTGGAGAGCGATAACAGGTAGAGCATGATGTCGGCCATCTCGTCACGTACGTCTTCCATTAACTCTTCGTCCTGTTTGATCTTGGAAGAGTCGATGTTGTCCTTCCACTGGAAGAGCTCCTGTAACTCTGCGGCCTCGACGGTGAGGGCCATGGAAACGTTCTTCGGCGTGTGGAACTTCTGCCAGTCCCGGCTTTGTATGAAGTCCTGGTACCTGTCCTGCAACTCCTCTAATTTTTTCATCTGGAAAACCTTTTTCATGCCAGGGCGGCGGCAGTT
>CAZKLW010000023.1:0-9900 GCA_964553995.1 uncultured archaeon | reverse complement strand
CTTGAGTCGCTCCGGGAGAAAACCGGCTGGAGAGATCTCAATGTAGCGGAGGCTATAAGGGAAGGTAAAGGATCACTGCTCTTCTTCAACCTGGTTCTCTCGATCTATCAGCGGAGAATCGGTCTTGAAAAGGGCGTGAAGCCCGGGGAAGAAATGCTTGCAGCTGTGGAGAAGGCAGAGGAAAACGGGATTGATTACGGTCTGATCGACCGGGATGTAACCAAAACCCTGTCCCGGTTGCGAGACCAGCTCTCGGTAAGGGAAAAGATACGGCTGCTTACCGAACTATTTCTTGAACAAGACGATATCGATGTAGAGGATCTCAAGCAGGAGCAGATAATAAACTCGATAGTAGAGTCTCTCGGCGAGAGATATCCTGCGGTCCGCAGAGTATTCCTTGACGAGCGAAACACCTACATGGCCGAGAAATTGAAACAGAAGGATTTTGATCACGCCGTAGCGGTTGTAGGTGCCGCACACGTTGAAGGATTGGCGGAAGAACTACAGCAAGAATCTACTGGTATAACAGTAGAACCTTCAGGAGGTCTACCCTGGTTCAAGATACTGAAGTACGGCATCCCTCTTGCAATAATTCTAGGGCTCGGGTACAGCTTCTACAGGATAGGGTTCTCGACCGGTGTAAAGGCAACCCAGTTCTGGATACTGGCTAATGGTTCACTCGCGATGCTCGGTGCTATAGCTTCACGGGCGCATCCTTTAACCTGGCTGGTGTCGTTCCTCTCCGCACCTCTAACCTCGCTCGACCCCGCCATAGGAGCGGGAATGGTGGCGGCCTACTTCGAGGCCTGGTTCTATCCACCAAGTGTGGGAGAACTGGAGGACATAGCATACATTTCAAGCTATAGAGAGCTCTGGAACAACCAAGTTGGAAGGATACTCCTCACATTCGTACTGGTGTCGATCGGAAGTGCGGCAGCAACCTTCATAAGCGCGGGCTATATTGCATCGCTAATTTCCGGAGTCTGAATCTCAGGTCATCCATTTCTCTTCCCATTCACGTATTCGCTTCCTCCAGTTCTCGAACTCCGGATCTTCTTCGCTTTCTTCGAAGTACGGTCGATCTCTCAGGTGGAGGCCTGTAAGTGATCCCGCGATCAGTCCGAACAGATGGGCCTCATGAGCAACATTTGTAACGCCTGAAATCCCTGCAAAGTTGATGAGGACATATGCCACAAGCGCGGCCCACATAGGTAGTGGTACTCCAAGTGCAAGGCCTATCTTGCGGGGACGGTAAAAGGTCAGAGCGGCTAGAAGACCCATCCCGCCTCCCGAAGCCCCTATTATACCGCTTTCGGTGAAGAATATGAATGCGGAGAGGTTGGCGAACAGCGCCGAGACGATAAAGGTCACCAGGAAAACCTTTCCCGAGGTAAGTCGCTCGTAGATCGAGCCGAAGAGGCCTATGAAGAAAAGATTGTTGAAAAGATGTTCCAAGCTGCCGTGGCCCAGGATCGATGTGAAGAACTTCCACCCCGGACTCGAGGAAGCACTGAAAGCAGGGTCGAAACCTGTGAAAACCTGCACCGAGTAGACGGCTCCAAGCAGTGCGCAGAGCTGCAAGGCGATAAAATTGAATTTTTGATCAGGCATATATTACAATTCCTATCGCTATCTTTTAGTCCCTCCGGATTCAGAAAAGAGGTATATGTGGCTCGATACCAAACTGGTTCTCTAGCTTTCTTTCCAAGTCTCTACCCTCTGCGCCTGGTTCGCCACCGAACATCTCGACCTCAACTCCATTACCGGTTGCGGTGTAGAGCCACGCGGTTGCGTCCCATTCATGATCTGATGCAAAGACTTTCGTGGCGTATTTAGCTGGAACACGATTCAAGGTAATCTGTGCCAGTGACTTGATATCAGGATAGTTCCTCATCTTTACTCTCGGATCTACAGCGACCGCATTATGGGCATCACCGTCATTATCTCTGAAATCCCGTGAATAATCGGGATGAACTGAGGGGATATCGGCGTACGGATCATCTTCCAGCCCAAACCTATCTACAATAAGGTCCTCTATAGCTTTCAGGTTCTGATCGTAATTTTCCTCACAAGGATGGAACGTTAATAGATACCTTGTTGACATGCTACTTACTAGTTACAAAGATTTTATTAGTCTTTGACCTGCTCCAGTATCTCCCGGGTCTCCTCACGTCCTATCGATATTATTAGTCTCGACAGCCTCGGTCCCTGTTCCCGGGAAAGTATAACGCTGTACGCGGTCTCGAAGAACTTTCCTGTTTCAAGCGAAGACTCATCTTTTGCCGAGAAAATCTCTTCATCAAGTTCCTCGTGGTCTTCAAACTCTTTATCCAGTCGCTGCCTGAGAAGCTTCATCGCCTCTCTCTGGTCATCGGAAAGCTCTTCAACCGCTTCCTCGGGCACCTGGAAGTTGATCTCGTACACGTACTGTTCGGGAGCGTACTTCCGGGCCCAATTCCTTGCCCTCTCCAGGCGTTCAACTACCTGTTCAATGCCGCGGTCGCCTATGTTTTCCGGTACGTGGCCAGTTCTCTTGAGAGAATCGATAGCTTTAGTCCTCCATTCTTCACGGGGAACGGTCTGTGCGACAAATGATGCGTGCTGGAACGGCACCCTTACTGGCTGCTCCTCGGGAACTTCAACCATCGAGAGCTCGTAGACACGTTTCCAGTGCTCCTTCTTCCTTTCATTATCGACTTCCCCCGATAAGTAGGCGTTCTCGACCGTGTCGAAACGGTCGTACCTCTGGAAAACCTCCTCGGATTCGAAGGGTATCTCGAAGGACTTCGCGGGTTTGGTGCTCGTGAAAAGGAAGCGGATCATTCTTGGAGGGTAGATCTCCTTCATCTTCGATAAGGTGAAGACGTTTTCACCGCTGCTGGAAGAAATCTTGGAACCATCCTTTGTCACGAACTCGTACATCTGGTGGACCGGGATGCGTCCATTGAAAACCTCCGTTACTATCTCATTGGCGGTGTCCCTTGAACCTCCAGAGGCAGAGTGTTCCTTGCCCGCAGGCTCGAAGTCAACCTCCTCGTACTTCCATCTCATCGCCCAATCAATACGCCACGGGGGCTTGACGGTATCCTCGGCGGAAAAGTCGATAGTAAATACTTCATCACATTCCTCACAGTAGTATTCGACCGTGTAATCTCCATCGTAGTCCCTGACCTCCGTGAAGTCCTTCCCGCATTCATTGCAGTAAACCCTCAGAGGATAGTAGGGTTGGTCAAGCGGTTCAGTCCTGTATTCATTGAGTATCTCTTCTATCTTCTTCCTGTCTTTCATCGCCTTCCTGATCGATTCCGCGTATTCACACGATTCGAACATCTCGGTCTGGCGTATGAACTCTATCTCCATGCCAAGACCTTCAAGTTCTTCTTCAAGCTTTGATTCAAAATGTTCCGCATAGTTTTCATGGCAACCCTCCGGGTCGGGAACCTTTGAAACCGGTTTGCCGATATGTTCCTCCCATTCATCCGGAACATTGGCGGGGACTTTACGGAACCGGTCGTAGTCGTCCCACGAGTAGATAAACCGGACATCTTCACCCCGCTCTTTCAACGCCTTGACCACAAGATCCGTCGTTATTATCTCCCTGAAGTTGCCGGCGTGTACTATCCCGGAGGGAGATATACCGGAGGCACATACGTACTCATCCCGATCGGGAAACTTCTGCGTGACTCCATAGGCGAGCTGATCCGCCCAGAAAATAGGTTGATCAGTCATAAGGAAACCGCAGCATTCTATTCTTTAAAGAGCTTTGTCAGCCGAACCTGTTTTAAACCTGAGCACCGGCAACATCGACATGGTCGGATTGAGACAGTCCTTTCTCGCGGTCTTTGTTGTCGGGGTCCTTATCTATCTCTGGCTTGAGAGAGACCGGTTCGAGAGAGAGGGAATAGTCTTCCTGAGGAGGACGCAGAAAGGTATAGATGACATCGATCGGGTCGCGGAAAAGTTCCCCCGGCTGTGGAAATGGTACGGCAACATCGCGGCATTCACGGGATTGGTAAGTATATTTGCAGCCACTGCCATGATCGGCCAGGTATTCCTCCAGATGCTGAAGACAAAATCAGTGGAGAACGGGCCCTCACTCATACTTCCCGGGGCAGTCTCACAGAACCAGTTCCAGGCGGGAGTCTCCTTCATACCTGTAGAGTACTGGATCGCGGGTATTGCTTTTACAGTCTTCTTCCACGAGTTAAGCCACGGTATCGTTGCACGTGCAGAAAACTTTGATATCAAGTCTGTAGGCTACGGATTTCTAGCTGTAATTCCTATAGGCTTCGTGGAACCCGAGGGCGACAACAGTCTTGAGGCCGGGATAGAAGATCCGCCCTGGAACTCGGGAACCGTAAAACAGCGGCTGAAGGTTCTTGGCGCGGGAAGCTTCGCGAACTACCTGGTTGCGGCGGTCTTCCTCCTTGCCGGAGTTGGTATATCATCTGCAATCTCCCAGCCCTCTGATGTTTTCTACGTTGCAGAAGAAGGGTTTCCGGCCTACGAGTCCGGCATGAGGAACGGAACCCTGCAGCAGATCAACGGTGAAAGAATCGATACGGTTGACGATCTCCGGAACGTCTCGGAAACCATAGAAGTCGGCGAACCCGTCTCAGTATGGAGTTCTGAAGGGAACTTTTCCATGGAAGCGGTATCGAAGCAGAACCATTCCGGGGGATACATAGGTATACGTGTGGGAACCTCGACGGTAGTAAAGGAGGAGTACCAGGAATACAGTTCAGGACTGAGCTGGTTCACCCAGCTGCTGCTAACGGTGGGAACGTTAAACTTATTGATCGGACTTTTCAACATGCTTCCAATTGTACCTCTGGACGGAGGCCTGATGGTCGATTCTCTTCTGCGGGAGTACAGGGAGAAAAGCCTTGAAACTTTCTACCGTGTATCAGTTGTGGGCTGGGCTCTCATACTGGCGTCGATTGTACTGGCAATTGTCGCTGGTTTCTGAAAACCTATTTCAGTCTTTCACCCGATCCAGAAGTATGCCGCACGTAATAGAGATTGTTGACCGTGATGCCTCTGTAGAGGCGGAGGATGGACAGGATATTCTCAACGCTCTTCTCGAAGGAGGGATTGAATGGATGCACGCCTGCGGAGGTTTCTGTAACTGTACAACGTGCCGTGTAAAGGTAGAGGAAGGAATGGACAATCTATCATCAATGCAGGAAGACGAGAGGAACACTCTGAAAAGGTTCCAGGGAGAAGAAGTTCTGGAAGGTCCTTTCAGACTGAGCTGTCAGGCAAAGGTCTATGGTGACGTGAAGATATCGGAGCCTGAATGGTACTGAGGAAAATACCATAAATGGGGGAATACCAAAAAAATTCTATGGTGGACAAAACTTGCTGGAAATGCGGTGGTAACATGAATGACTTTGTTGCGTGTGAGCTGAAGTGCAGTAACTGCGGCTTTATAAGGGACTGTAGTGATCCCTAGTCTGAGGCGGGGTGACCCGGGTTTAGATGGCTATCAATAAATTCTGTGTCCACACCCTGTTCTCCCTCCTCGAGTGCCTGGGCGACGATTTCTCTTGCGCCTGCAAGAGCGTGTTCTTCTTTTAGGCGATAGACTACACGGTCCTGGTCTGGATATGCATTTTTTAGAGCATCGTAGGCTTTATCGCCAATCTCTTCGGGCGGTGTTTTAGAAACAGTTGGGCTATTTCTCATATCTATTCCATTATTATCGCCACAGTTTAAAAGTATTACGATGTATTACGATAAGTGATTTTAGTTTCCTCCATCAACTCTTGCGTGTGAAACCGAGACTCTTCTCTCTGACAGTAGTCGCGGGGATAGGAATCCTAATACTCCTGGAAACAGGCGGAGTACTTGAACCAGGTGGAGAAGGGAATTATACGATCCACCTTCAAAAAAACGGCGGGGATCGCGTCCAAATAACAGCAGAACTAGCTGATAACAGAACTGAAAGAAGGCGCGGACTAATGTTCAGGGAGTCACTGTCCAAGGACCATGGGATGCTGTTCGTCTTTCCCAGGGAAAGGAAACTGACCTTCTGGATGAAGAACACGCTGATCCCGCTGGACATCGTTTTCATCAACTCAAGTAGAAGGATAGTAGATATAGACCGCGCCTATCCGGAACCCGGAGTTCCCGAAGAAGAACTTGAAAGGTACAGGAGCGATTCTCCTGCCCGTTTCGCTGTCGAACTCAACCAGAACTTTACCCGGAAAAACGGGATAGATGAAGGAGACCGTGTAGTGTTCAGTAAGGAACTGGAAAGCTTCCTGAGGTAGAGAAGACTGGAACGTAACTTTAAAAGTTTAAGGGTCTATGTTATGACGTTACGATGAAATGTGAAATCTGTGGCAGGACCGAGGAAGAACTTAACGAGGAGTTTGGCCTTGATATAGAGGTATTCGAGCACCAGGGAATGGACAAGTGCTCCAAATGTGTCCGGGAGTATGAATCCGAGCTTGGAGAAGAGAACGTTGAAGACTCTTCGCCTGAACCTGCTGATGTCGGCGACTGGCGGGAAGAGATCACGGCTTAAATTTCTGGCACAACCCGTATCTAGATAAATAGTAAGCGGGAAACTAAATTCATGAATAACCGCGGCAAGGTTGAACAGGCTATTTCCAGGAACCCGGGTATAAGTTTCACGGAACTGAAGGATTTGACAGGTCTCTCCAACGGTGTTCTACAGTACCACATCAGGAGCTCCCCCAATGTCAGGAGACAGAAAGGCTCTATTATTGAAAAAGGTTTCTGCAGTGAATGTAAGTTTAACGAGTTCTGTTCAAGTAAATGTATTTACGGAGTATTTAGAGATGAGAAAAACTCTATTATTATCCGAAAGCATCTCAACGGAAAGAAAAATATTGAGATCGCGGAAGAACTTGGGATTGATCCATCGACAGCCAGCTACCATGTAAACAAGTTGAGGGATTTAGGGTTGATCTCCTGAAATTGGAATTCTCTACTACAAACTCTTTTTTATCCATAGCAACCAAACCTACTATGGTGTTAACATGGAGCTCAAAGATAGAACAGCTATAGTTACAGGTGCAGCCTGTGGTATAGGCCGGGCCATAGCCCTAGAGCTCGCGAAAAACGGTGCAAAAGTAGTAGTTGCGGACGTAAAAAGAGATCCTGAAATGAGAGAAATCCCTACAGATGAAAAGATAAGAGAAGAAGGAGGCAAGGCAATCTTTGTCGAGACTGATGTAAGCGATGAACAGTCCGTGAAGGATATGGTATCGGAAACAGTCGAAGAGTTCGGCCAGGTAGATATACTCGTGAACAACGCGGGTGTCTACCATCCTGCATCGGTAACGGATGAAACTCTCGAGGGATGGCATAGCATAACAGACGTCAATATCCGGGGGACCTTCCTCTGTTCCAAGTACGTCCTCAGCCATATGACGGAGGAAGGGATAGAAGGAGATATAGTAAACATTGGAAGTATCGCGGGACTCGTGGGTTATGGCGAAAGCGCGGCTTACTGCGCCTCAAAGGGAGCTATAGTAGAACTCACACGTGAAATGGCGATTGACTACGGTGCAGAAGGTATAAACGTTAACGCCGTTGATCCTGGAGTTATCAGGACCGCGATGACCAAGGATTTACGTGAAGACGAAGATACGCGGCAGTTCATGGAACAGAACACAGTAGTTCCACGCCTCGGGGAGCCGGAGGATATTGCATACGCCGTTGAATTCCTGGCATCCGAGAAAAGCGACTTCATCACAGGAGAAAACCTCGTGGTCGACGGAGGCTGGACAGCAAAATAGGATGGAAGTTGCCTGGTTTGAAGCGGAGGAATGGGAGAAGAACTACCTGACCGAGAAGGATCACGGTCTAGACATCGATTTCTACGAGGAACCGCTGACCCTAGGAAACATCGATCTCGCAGAAGGCTACGACACGGTCACAGTTTTCGTTGATTCAAGAGTTGACAGCGAAGTAATTGACAGTCTCGACGCCAACCTGGTCGCGTGCCGGTCCACAGGTTACGAACACGTGGACGTAGAGCTGGCAGGGAAAAAAGGTACCGCGGTCTGCAACGTTCCCCGGTACGGCGGGGCCACTGTTGCTGAACATACCTTCGGGCTAATGCTTGCGCTCTCGAGAAAGATATACGATGCGATCAGGAAAGTGGAACAGGGAGATTTCAACCACAAGGGTTTACGGGGCTTCGACCTGAAGGGCAAAAAACTCGGGGTTATCGGCACGGGATCCATCGGGAAAAATGTGATCCGGATTGCCAACGGCTTCGACATGCACGTTATAGCCCACGACCCTTCACCTGACAGGCGAGCCGAGCAGGAGATGGGCTTCATGTACGTAACTCTTGAGGATCTTCTCGACCAGTCCGACATAGTTACGCTTCACTGTCCACTTACTGACTCCACGGAACATATGCTCTCCACCGAGGAATTTGGCATGATGGATGAAACCATACTTATCAACACTTCACGTGGAGGCCTTGTGGACCAGGAAGCTCTTATCGAAGCCCTTGAAACAGGGAACGTGGAAGCCGCGGGTCTTGACGTTCTCGAGGAAGAGTGTTACATCCAGGACGATATAAAGTACCTCGGGGAACTGGAGGAGAAATGTGATCCACGTGTGATTCTCGAGGACCACATCCTGATGGAGAGAGATGATGTGCTCGTAACGCCACACAACGCGTTCAATTCGCAGGAGGCGATGGAAAGGATCGTGAACGTTACAGTCGAGAATATAAGGAAGACAGTAAACGTTGTTAACCGCCCGGGTTAGTTATCGGAGAACCTCCACATCAACAGCAGCACAACGACCATTGCTGTAAGAGCCATCATCGGAACCGAAACATAGCCAGCGTAGAACGTGTACTTGGTCGAGCACGAAACCGAGAGCACAGAGCATCCAGCACTGTGGAACTGGTCAAACCTCTGGATAATGTAATGGTAGGCGGCTATAGGTATGCCTATAATCGCGAGCGGGATAATGTAGTCCTCCACTTGCTTCTTCTCAAGTAAAATCGCAGTACCGATCAGCACCGTCATCGGGTACACAGCTATCCGCTGGAACCAGCAGAGGCGGCAGGGCTCCCAGCCAAGGAAGTTGGAGAGGTATAGAGAACCAACGGTGGCTACAAGCGCCTGTAGAAACGCCAGCTCGAGATAGTTATCTTTCAGGTATCCGTCCAGGAAGCCCAGTCGTGACTTCTTCCAGCTCCAAGAAGTCAGCCGGTCCACAAGAAATACTAAAAGAGCTCCCAGTAGCACCAAATTTACAATTATGGTGCCGTAGCCCAGCAGATCGACAAGAACGGTCATGGGTAAATCGGTATATAGAGGGATTCAAAACGGTTTTGGTAGGGAATTCAAGGACCAGTGAAGAGAACCACAACACCATTTATATACCGGCACCCGAAAGAATGGCATGGGAGGGGAGAAAATTGAAACAAGAGCCTAGATACAGGTCTCTCGCGGCGTTCGTGAGCAGGAAGCAGCTGTTTCCATGGAACTCGCGGGAAGAAAGGCGTTCTTACGTGTCGAACTAGCTACTCTGACTGGTCCAGCAGCGCGAAGGCGAAGACCAGGTTGAAGAGGGCGGCAAATCCTATGATAACGTAAGCCAGAGGGAACGATGATAGAGACAGCTCTATGTAGCCGAAGTAGGATAGTATAAACAAGGCGCCGATCCCGGCCACCAGAAAACTCATGATGTAGACAGTCTCTCCCAGAGCCTTCAGGATGTCGACATCCTCGAACATGCAACCAATTTAGTTCCGGTGGCATAAAAATCCGTTAGAAGGTTGCTTGTAGCTTTGAATTCAAATAACTTTGAGAAGGCTAGTAAAGGTTTAGGGAATAGTTAAGTGCCGCCACCGGGATTTGAACCCGGGTCTTCACCTCGAGAGGGTGAGATGACTTG
>CAZKLW010000022.1:0-9973 GCA_964553995.1 uncultured archaeon | reverse complement strand
GGTGGTGTAAAGTGACACAGAAAACAGATAACTGGAGCAGGAGCTGGAACTCGAGCACCGATCCCTCGAAACAGAGGAAGTACAGGGAAAACGCACCGCTCCATGTAAAGGATAACCTGGTATCGGCAAATCTTTCACCCGAGCTCAGGGAAGAGCTTGGAACACGTACTGTATCGATAAGGTCAGGCGACCGCGTAAGAGTAATGAGGGGAGACCTGAAAGACGCGGAAGGGGTTGTAAGCGGCGTTGACAGGGGTGAAACCCGTGTATACGTAAACGGAATGGATCATGAAAGAACCGATGGTTCAACCAACCCGAGACCCCTTAGGCCTTCAAACCTTCAGGTCGTCGCGCTTAATATCGAAGACGAGAGACGACTGGAGAAATACGAGATAGAGGATGTTGAATCGATAGCGGTAGAGGAAGAAGAGATGGAAGCCGCCCTCGAGGAAGACGAGGAAAGCGAAATGATGCAGAGGATGCAGGGATCCGGACAGGAAGAGATCGAAACCGAGGATGACGAAGGATCTGAGGCCGAAGAAGAACCAGGTGACGCAGAAAAAGATACTGAGGAAACTGATGAAGAAGCAGAAGGAGATGAAGACGTTAGTGAAACAGACTACGAGGAAATAGTGTCAGGAACCATCAGCGACGCCAAAGAAGCACTCCAGGAACTCGAAGAACCAGACTACGAATCCGCTCTAGAGGCAGAAAAAAGCGGTAAAGACCGTAAAACCTTCAAGGAATGGCTTGAAAACAGGACCGAATAGATATGACGCACCAGAAAAGACTTCCGGCGCCCAAGCATTACCCGATCAAGAGAAAGGCGATGAAGTATATCTCCACAATGGAGGGCTCCAGGAGCCCGGAAAACGCAATACCCGTGGTTGTATTCCTTAGAGATGTTCTCGAATACGCCGATGATAGCAAAGAAGCCAAGAAGATAGTCAGGAATCAGCAGCTACTGCGGAACGGCTCACCGGTAACGGATATAAGACAGGGAATAGGTATACTTGACACTGTAGAGATTCCCGAGACAGAGGAGGTCTACAGGGTGGTCAGGAAAGGAGAAGACCTCAATTTCGTGCCCGTAAATGACTCTAAGGTGGTTGCCAAGATTACAGGGAAACGGACCGAGGGAGATGAATACGTTTACCAGCTCCATACCGGTGAAAACTACAGGGTAGAAGAAGATTTTGAAACAGGTAGCACCCTTGTAGATGACGGCTCTGTAAAGGAGATCAGTCTTGAAGAAGGTGTAAAAGTACTTGTAATAGCGGGAAGGCATGCAGGCGAGGTCGCCGAGGTAAAGGAACTTCAAAAAGGCGGGCTGGGAGAGGATACCACCAGAGTAGAATCCGATCAGGAGTTCGAGACACGTCTGGAAAACCTTGTAGCAGTAGACGGGGTCAAGGTGACCGAATAATGGCAAACGTGATGAAAGAGATAAAGGTCGCCAAGGTTACCGTGAATATCGGTGAAGGAGAAGTAGGCGAGAACGTTGAGAAAGCCGTCAGTCTCCTGGAAAAACTTACAGGAAGGAAGCCGGTAAAAACCGAGTCAGGTCCTGAATCCAAGACTTTTGGTGGAAGAAGCGGTCTAAATATTGGTGCCAAGGTAACGCTAAGGGGTGAAGAAGCACGCGAGTTCCTGGAGAAGGTTCTGCCGGCAGCGAACGAAATCAGATCAAATGCGTTTGACGGGAACGGAAACTTCTCATTCGGTATAACAGAATACATAGATGTTCCCGGGGTCGACTACGACGCAGATATAGGCATGAAAGGATTCGAGGTAGCAGTAACGCTGGAAAGACCTGGATACCGGACACGGAAAAGAGATCACAAGCCTTCCAGCATAGGTAAGGAACAGAGGATCAGCGATGAAGAAGCACGGGAATTCGTAGAAGAAGAACTAGGGATCGAGGTGGTCCAGTAATGTCCTATGAGAAAGTACTGGAACAGATCAAGCATAAAGCAGGAAAGAAAAGAAAGTTCGAGAAGCACAACGCCCCGAAGGAACGGGACTATGGAAAATCACACAAGGAATGCAGGCGATGCGGACGCACAGGACGCGGAGTAATATCCAAGTACGGCCTGAACTACTGCAGGCAGTGCTTCCGGGAGATCGCCGAAGAACTCGGCTTTAAACAGGTGAAATAAAATGCAGCAGGATACACTGAGCGATGCACTTTCATCCATCAATAATGCGGCCAGAACAGGCAAGAAGTATGCCAGTGTGGCTCCAACCAGCAACCTGATAAAGAACGTGCTGATGACGCTCCAGCAGGAGGGGTACATCGGTGTATTCGAGTTGGTCGAGGACGGCAGGGGAGGACAGTTCAAGGTAGAGGTGAAACCCGAGGTCAACCAATGTCAGCCTGTAAAGCCACGTTTCTACGTTAAAACCGATGAATACACAAAATGGGCGAAGCGTTATCTCCCCGCGAGAAACTTCGGATACCTGCTCGTCACGACTCCTCAAGGCGTTATGACCCATGAAAAGGCAAGGGAGGAAAACGTGGGAGGAAAACTCCTGGGATACGTCTACTAGTGATCAAAATGAAGATAGAGTACGAGCTACCTGAAGGATTAGAGGCAGAATACGAAGACGGAGTCCTCAAGATCAGTGGTGAAGGCGAGGAAGTTGAGAAACGGCTGGAACATGCTCTTGTCGACGTAAAGATCGACGGCGACACCGTGGTCTACTCGACCGACAGCAACCGCAGGAACGTCAGGAGCATACTGGAGACCTACAGATCCCACACCAGAAACATGGTGGAAGGTCTCCAGGACAATCATGTCTACAGGATGAAAGGAGTCTACGCCCATTTCCCGATGACAATCCAACAGCAGGGAGACGAGATCCATATCCAGAACTTCATGGGTGAAAGAGAACCCCGGAAGATCGACGTAATAGAAGGTGTAGATGTTTCCGTGAACGGAGACGACCTAGAGCTAAGAGGTCCTGACAAGGAGGCGGTCTCCCAGACCGCGGCGCGGATAGAACAGGCCTGTTACAAGGGTGATCGCGACCCCAGGACATTCCAGGACGGGGTCTACATCGTGAAAGGTGAGAAAGAATGAGTCGAGACAGGTTCAAACGGGAAGGTAGCCACAAGAAGAAGGGTTATCCCGGATCCTGGAGGAACCCGCAGGGAACCCATTCAAAGGTCAGGAAGGAAAAGAAGGGCGCTCCCGCGAAACCCAAGTCAGGTTACAGGACTGACAAAAGTATTAGAGGTAAACATCCTTCAGGATACGAAGAGGTTCTCGTCCATAACGTCGAAGATCTCGAGGAAATCGATCCAGAAACAGAGGCCGCCAGAATAGCCTCGAAAGTCGGAGGAAAAAAGCACGAAGAGATACTGAAAAAAGCAGAAGAAGACGACGAGATCCATGTCCTTAACAAAGGTGTTCCAGAATGAGCGACGTGAAATCCCAGCGAAGGATGGCCGCCGAGATAATGGATATCGGGAAGAACCGTGTAAAGATATATCCTGACGAGCTTGAAAGAGTCGAGGAAGCGATCACGAGACAGGATATAAGGAACCTGATAGAGAGCGGTGCTATAGGTAAGCGCAAGGAAAAAGGAAGCTCCAAGGGCAGATCCCGGAAGAACAAGATACAGAAGAAAAAAGGAAGACAGAAGGGTCACGGCTCCCGGAAAGGAAAAAAGACAGCTAGGAAGCCCGGAAAACAGCAGTGGATGGAGAGGATAAGAGCCATAAGGAAGCGGTTGAAAGAAATGAAAGATAATGGAGATATAACTCCTGAACAGTACCGTGAACTTTACGACAAGGCAAAGGGAGGATTCTTCCGCGACGTAAAACACCTTGAAAACTATATCGAAAACAAGATGGAGGTATAAAAATGGCGGATTCCAACTACGAGGTCGCATTCAGGAGAAGAAGGCAGAAAAAAACGGACTACAGTCAGCGCCGGGAACTCCTCAAGTCGGGTAAGCCCCGGGCGGTGGTCAGGACCTCAAATCAGCATACAAGAGTACATACCTCCAGATTCAACAGGGATGGTGACGAGAACACCTCCCAGACCGTATCAAAGGAGCTTGAAGAGTACGGATGGGAGGGTAACACGGGAAATCTCCCCGCGGCCTACCTTACAGGATACCTCGCCGGAAAGAGATCGGGGACTGAAGAGGCGATACTTGACAAGGGTCTGAGAAAGATCAAGCCTGGAAGCAGGATTTTCGCGGCCGTAAAAGGTTTAAGAGATGCAGGAGTCGAAGTACCAGTAGGTGAGGAAATGCTGCCAGAGGAATCACGAATAAGAGGGGAACATATAGAAGAGATGCACGGTTCCGACACGACCGAAAACTTTGAGGATACAAGAGAAAACATCGAGGGTGACTACTAATGGCTCAGGAACAGGAAACCGAAGAGGAAATATGGAAGCCGAAGACACGGCTCGGGAAAAAAGTTGCCAACGGACAGGTAACCTCAATCATAGAGGTGCTTAACGCAGATGAAAAGATAATGGAACCGGAGATAATCGACCAGCTGGTCGACCTGGATGAAGAAGTAATCCTGATCGGAGGCACTCCCGGGAAAGGAGGAGGAAAGAGGCGTACAGTTTCCAAGAGAACAGCCAGGATGCACAAGTCAGGCGCCCGGTACTCCACGAAAGCCATGACTGTTCTAGGAGACCGCAACTCGGTTGTTGGCGTGGGGACAGGACAGGCAAACGATACAAGAGCGGCTATAGAGTCCGCGAATAGAGATTCCAAGCTGAACCTGATCCCGGTCAAGAAGGGCTGTGGCTCATGGGAATGTAAATGCGGTACCGAGCACTCTCTTCCATTCGAGGTGGAAGGCAAATCCGGAAGCGTGTCGGTAACACTCAAGCCCGCACCAAAGGGAATAGGTATCGCCGCGAGTGGAGAAGTCGCCAAGCTACTGGAGCTAGCCGGTTACACGGATGTATGGGTTCAGGCAAGAGGACAGACCAGGACCCGTGAAAACCTGGTGAAGGCCGCATTCAACGCCCTCAAAAAACTCAACGAGATGAAACAGTCGAGGTCTGAAGAATGATAGCCGCAGTAAAGGTAAGAGGAGATGTTGACGCCCGCCAGAAAGTTGTCAGGACGCTTCAGGACCTAGAACTGGACAGAAAGAACCAGGTCCGTTTAATGGAGGATAACGACGTCAACAGAGGCATGCTGAATGTCGTGAAAGACTATGTCGCCTACGGAGAGATAGGAGATGAAACGATCGAGAGACTTCAAGAAAGAACTGGAGAAATCAGTGAAGGCGATGTAATCAACCTGCCTCCTCCCAGCGGAGGATACAAGAATACGAAGAAAAACACAGGACAGGGCGGGAGCCTTGGAAAACATGAAAACCTGGACCAGATCCTGCTGAAGATGGTGTAAAAAATGGTTAAGAGAAGATCCAAGAAGAAAAAATCGGGAAGTCACGGCCACGGATCCCAGAAAAAGAACCGTGGCGCAGGAAACCGTGGAGGGCGTGGAAACGCCGGACGTGGAAAGAAGGGCGCCCAGAAAAAGATGGAAAAAAGCGGTGTCCACAGACTCGGGGAAAAAGGATTCACGGGTTCCGGCGAACAGAAAGGTATCAATCTACGGGACATCGATGAAAGAATTGAAACGTTTGTTGAAAAAGGTGTAGCGGAAGAAACAGATTCAGGGTACATCTTCTACGCCGGTGAAGCAGGATACGACAAGGTGCTCGGGAAAGGCACACTGAACAGGGATATCGAGATACATGCGCCAAAGTTCTCAGGTTCTGCAGAGGAAAAGATAGAAGAGGCAGGGCTCGAAAAGGTAGAGACAGAGGAATAGAACATGGTCTCCGTCGTCCAGATAGCGAGCTACCTTCCAAGTGTCAAGGAACCCGAGAAGGAACAATCGCTCAAAGAAATGCTTACCTGGACTGGCATAATTCTGCTGATATACTTTACACTCGGAGAGATAATGCTCTGGGCGCCTGGAGGCGTTGCACCGGTACAGCAGGCTCTGCAACAGCTACAGACATTCCAGACCCTACTCGGGGCGCAGATAGGATCGATAATCACGCTGGGTATTGGCCCCATCGTTACCGCGTCAATCGTTCTACAGATGATGGTAGGATCCGAACTGCTGCCCTGGGATACCAATACCCAGGAAGGAAGACAGAAGTTCCAGGCCGCCCAGAAAGTCGCGGCATACGGTCTATCACTAGTAGAAGGTTTCGGGTACGTTCTGTCGGGAACCTTCGGTAACGTCGCAGGAGACCCAGCGATACTCGTGCTTCTCTCCCTCCAGATCGCGATCGGGGGATGGCTCATTATCCTGATGGACGACCTGATCCAGAAATGGGGCTTCGGCTCTGGAGTCGGGCTTTTCATTGCCGCAGGAGTCTCAAAGTCAATCTACGTCCAGACGATATCACCCTTAACGTCGGGCGCCAATCCACAGCTCTTCTGGCTGGCTGCGAACGCCAACCCGGCAGGAAGACTGGTACAGTTCGCTCTCACACAGGAGATCACCGCGATACTCCCCATACTCGCAACTGGAGTGGTCTTCCTCGCGGTTGTCTATCTACAGGCGATGAAAGTGGAGATACCGCTCACATTCGGAAACGTCAGAGGCTTCGGCCAGAAATGGCCTCTCAAGTTCCTATATACTTCAGTTATGCCTGTCATCCTCATCGCCGCGCTTATAGCCAACATACAGATCCTGGGGACAACTCTTGCGGGACAGGGAGGCTGCTCCATACTTGGCTGCGTCGACTCCCAGGGTCGCGCATCCTCAGGGCTTATAGCCATGCTAACGGCTCCAACAGGTCTCGTAAACACTATGTTGACGTCTGGAATCTCTAGTATCAGTCTCTTCGGCACGGATAGCATACTACATGCATTTGTATATCTCTTCGTGTATTCCTTTGGAGCCATATTGTTCTCTATCTTCTGGGTGAAAACTTCCGGACAGGACGCGGACAGCGTTGCAGACCAGATCCAGAACACGGGGATGAAGGTGCCCGGATTCAGGAAGGACAAGCGGGTCATCAAGAAGGTTCTCAACCGGTACATACCTGGTCTGACCGTACTTTCAGGCCTCACAATAGGGTTGCTTGCGGCGCTGGCCAACATGACCCAGGCCGCGGGAGGAGGAACCGGAATCCTGCTTACCGTCATGATCCTCTACAGGCTCTACGAACAGCTCGCCCAGAAACACATGGAGGAACTGCATCCTGCATTGAAGGACTTCTTCGCGTAACTGCCGCGGCAGTTAACAACGCAAGCTACATTCCGCCTTCCGGCTCCAGTAGCTTTGAATGTGCTTCCAGATCACGGCGTGAAACCCAGCCACAATTTAAAAGCATTCTCCGGAACTGGATAATATGGCAGGAATAAACGCAGTACTGAACTCGATGTACCTATTCTACGATAGCATATTCCAGCCGCTTCTCGTTCTTGGGCCTTATGCATCACTCGCTTTCTTTTCTGCGGTGCTGGCAGGAATCTTCTCAATGGTTCACTGGCGTCTGCTCGATGTCGAGAAGGCTGACGAAATCAAGGACAAGCTGAACGAGCACCAGGATAAGATGAAGGAAGCCAGGAAAGGGGGTGAGAGCGAGAAGGCAAGCGATCACATGTCGGAGACTATGAAGCTCAACCAGGAACTCATGAAGCTGAACATGAAACCCATGGTTGGCACAATGGTGTTTGTCGCGCTGATATTTCCGTGGCTGGGAGCCACCTATGCGCCCACTGTAGACATGAACAAGACCGGTAACTCGACTTTTGCAGGAGAACTGGAGTACGCGGGAAAGACACAGCGACTCGCTGTCGATAATACCACCGGAACATCAGTAGTCCAGCTCGATGGACAGGAATCACGGGAAAAAGAGGTTATCAACGCGCTAGGCATCGAATGGCAGGTGGCAAATTTCAAAGATAAAGGTGGCGGGTTTTTCGCCCCCGATGGAGAAGGAAAGGTTCTGAAGCTCAACGCCGAGTTCATCAAGCTTCCGTTCTCTCTACCATTCATAGGCGGAGCGCTCAACTGGCTCGGTTTCTACATACTGATCGCGATGCCCCTGACCTACGGTATAAGGAAGGTTCTTGGTATCGCTTGATCTAAAAGAATTCCCTGCGCAACAGTTCATATGTCCGACTGGTACACAAAACAGGAATCCGAAACCGATGCCGATTTCGGGAGCATTCCGGAGAAACGAAGTATCCCGGACCTGCTTGAAAAAGGTTTCTTCATAGTCGACAAGCCCTTCGGCCCGACCAGCAAACAGGTATCGAACTGGGTCAAGGAAGAACTGGATCTCAGGAAGGCCGGACACTTCGGAACACTTGATCCCAACGCCACTGGCATCCTGCCGGTAGGCATCAACCGTGGAACCCGGGTATCAAAAGCTCTCTCTGAGGCGCGAAAGGAGTATATATTCGAGGCTGAACTCGAAGACCAGAAAGATCTGGAGGATATCAAGAAAGCCGTGAAGGGCTTCGAAGGAGTTAATACCCAGATACCTCCAGAGAGAAGCGCAGTGAAACGGGAGGAGCGGGAACGGGAGGTATACGGAACCGAAACAATCGAGATCGAAGACAACCGTTTGCTGGGCCGCGTCACCTGCGAGTCAGGCTTCTATGTACGCGTGATGATCAGGCAAATGGGAGAGAAACTTGGAACCCCCGCGGAGATGGTGGAGCTGAGAAGGACCCGACAGGGAGAACTAACCGAAGACGAAGCCGATACTCTCCAGGATATAGTTGACGCGCACAAGTTCTACATCGAAAACGGAGAAGAAGAGCAGCTGCGAGAAGTTTTACATCCTGTAGAGAAAGCTGTCAGTCACGTGAAGAAAGTGGTTATAAAGGACTCGGCAGTTAACGCTGTAGCGAACGGGGCCGACCTCGGAACCGGAGGAATATCCAAGCTCCAGGGAGATATCAAGGAAGGTGAAAGGATAGCAATCATGACGCTGAAGGGAGAACTTGTGGCGCTTGCAACCGCGGAGATGAGTTCGGAGGCCATGTACGACCTTGAAGGAACTGCCGCCAACCTAGAATCGGTACACATGGACCCCGAAACATATCCCAAGCGATGGAAACAGGATTAAAGATTTCGAGGAAAGCTTCTACATGCCAGAAAGTCCCGAAAAATTCTACTCTCAAGGCGTTGAAAGCTTCGCTGAGGAACAGTCGATCGAGAACCTGCCAGAAAAGTTCGTCGACTTCATTGACAGGTTCATGGAAGAAGTAGGAGATGGAAGGGTTCTGGACGCTGGTTGCGGCCCCGGGAACCAAGTTGAATACTTCACAGAAAATGGGCTCAATGCTACAGGTATAGACTTCTCCGAGAAAATGGTAGCTTACGCCAGAGAGAACAGGAAAGGAGAATATCAGGCGATGGACATCCGTGACCTAGAGTTCGAAAACAGTGTATTCGACGGCGTATTCTGCAATGCTGTAATTCATTTCTTTCCTTACAACAAGATGGAAGACATCATATCGGAACTTGAGAGGGTACTTAAATCGGGCGGGACTATCTTTCTCAGCTTCAAGCTCGGAGATGAGGACTATATTGTCAGGGAGAAATACGGGAAAAGCGTGAAACAGTACCTGGTAGCAAAA
The DNA here is from genome assembly GCA_964553995.1 of uncultured archaeon. GTDB lineage: Archaea > Nanohalarchaeota > Nanosalinia > Nanosalinales > Nanosalinaceae > CAZKLW01. The sequence goes on along the minus strand of CAZKLW010000022.1, from coordinate 371 downwards.
GAAGAAGTCGAAGAACTTCTGGAGGACAAGAATCTGGAAATAACTGAACGGCTGGAAACTGAGACACCTGCGGGCTTCGATGTAATCGATCTCATATGCCGGAAACAGAGCTAAAAATCATAGGGCCCAACCTGGAGATATGATAGATTTTCTGGTCGAAGTTCTGGATCTCAAGGATGAGCCCCGGGCACATTCGTTGCTCTACAACGCCGAGCATCTTGAAACAGTCGCCGACCATTCATGGGGGACTGCCCTGCTCTGCCTGATCTACGGGGACGAAGCAGGGGTAGATACCGACAGGGCGATAAAGCTGGCGCTGGTTCACGACATGGCAGAGTTCCGTACAGGCGACATTCCGTACAGGATCGATC
>CAZKLW010000021.1:1205-9980 GCA_964553995.1 uncultured archaeon | reverse complement strand
ATGCTTACATCGCGGGTAGTGTCTATGGTGCTGCGGTCTGTCCTGATGGGAGCGGTAATTGTGATGTCAATAATTATGAGACTTTTACCAGTAGTGGTATAGGAGCCTCTAATATTTACTCGGGTAGTGGTGGGGAGATCGATATACAGTCAACGATCAACTTTAACTCGGTTAATATGAAGAACATTCAGTTTGAGGATGCCGGGGATCTTAACTCTGATGGAGATATTACGGATGGTAATGTTGAGAATGCTGAGTTGGCTAATAGCCAGTTTGGTGTTTCTGGTGGTGATGGTGTTAATGGTGATACGGGTGTTGAGTTGGGGAGTAATGCGGCTGTTTCGGTGGTATGGAGTGATGCTAACGGTTTGAACAGTAATGGTCAAACGGTTACTACGAAATGTTCGAGTGGAACAGAGTTTCTTGACGGTGACGGAACATGTCACGATCTGACCAGTAACCATGCCAACCATATCCACGGGGATTTGATTATGGGTAACACTATTGATGATGGTGAGATTGGATCGGTTGACGGCGATACCATTAATGACAATACAGTCGACAACAGCGAGATGCAGAACAATGAGGGATACGATGTCAACCAGGTGTATGATTCCAGCGGTAGTTTAGGGCTTGAAGGCGAGGACAACGTCTACGCCGATCTTGACAGGAACAGTAATGACGGCAATCGATACTTCGCGGTGAGGGATGACAGCCACAACGACCGTTTCAGGGTGTACGAGAACGGTCACACGGACGTGGTTAACGGACCTCTGGACATGAATGGTAATAATATAAACAACGTGAACAAGATCGAGTTGCAGAATACTGAGAGCGCCAGTGACGGACAGATTGTCCGTGACAATTCAATCGGTTACCTGGGTAACTGGGATGGGAACGGTAACGCGGTTCTGTGGGATGCCTATAACGTGAACAGTGATAATACGATCAGCATCTCCGGTGGAACCGGGAATGAGGACAATCCTTCCCTCTCAGTAAATGATGGGAATCTAGACTGTTCCGCTATAACGGGTGGCGGAGGTCTCTGTGACGGAGATGATGATAATACTGATGGTGATACTTCCAATAGTAATGAGTTGCAGGATCTCGAGGATGTCAGGAGCCGGGACAACACTATTAGCGGAAGTATTGATTTCGCAAGTAATGGGGACTTGATAAGCGTTAACAACCTGAATGTGAATTCGATCAACTCCAACAAGGGAAGCGACCCTGTGGATATGGACCAGGGAATGGACATGGACGGTTCAACTATTATAGATGACAACGACAACCAGGTACATATCAACGATGGTGCGAAGGTAAGCGGAGATATCAGAGTGGATAGTGGTGGAAACGTTATAATCAATACAGGTAATCAGTACTAGTGAAGGGGTTTGCCGGTTGAGACGATGGATGGTGATCGATATCTCTTTAAAGCTAGTTTAGACGGTTTAGACAGGGGGAGGGGAAGACGTGGCTAAACGCAAAGGTTTCGACCGGACATGGTTCAGGATCACCCGTATGGCGGCAGAGAATAAGGAGACAGTTATAACCGCCTCCGTTCTGCTGTACGCGGTTTTCTACCTGGCTTTAGGCATCAGCGGTATCTCGTTCCAGTTCCAGCCGGCTAGAGGGTATGTCTATAGCCAGTCCAACTCCGGGTGTGAAGCAGGTGCGATGTGGGTTCAGGGAGACGATCTTCGCTGGTGTGGTGATGGCTCCACCGAGGTTTACGCCAATCCCGAGTCCGGAGATAGCATCACTAACCATGGCTCAGTCTCAGGTCCTGACGGTGCGGTCTGGATCCAGGGAAGCGACTTCCACTGGATCGCTGGAGGCAACGAATACTCCTTCCCTGGTGATGACACCGGCAACGATCCAAGTGCTCCGAACGGAGCTGTATGGGTACAAAACAAAGAACTCCATTACATAGATCAGAACGGCAATGAGAGAAAGATTCCAACGAGTACTAACTGAGGTTGAAGAACTGGAGAACCGGCAGGTACTGTTCGGGGTAGCGGTAACTGCCTTGGCGATCTTTCTGGTAACTGTTCACGGGAGTTCTTCCCAGCAGCCTGCCCAGCAAAACGACAGGGAAAAAATCGAAACCCAGTTCAGGGTGCCTGTAGGCGAGAAGGCCTATGGGGATCCTGTAAAGGTAAACATCACGGACCAGGTCATCCCCTCCGAGGTGAGGCTCAGTCCTAACCAGACAGTTGTATGGCACAACAGGAACGGTTTCAACGTGACCATCAGGACAGGGATCGTGGAGAGAGACTTTTTACTTGGTCCCGGGGAGAAGTTGATCTTCAGGCCGTTCAAGAGTTTCTCCTACACTGCTTACAGGGGAGAAGTGGTGATAGGGACAGGGAAAGTAAAGATAGGATGAATATTGTAGAAAATTTTATTCCAGCCTGAACGATATAACCAGTTCGTTACCCTTCAAATCCTTGTTCTCCACCTTGATCTTCCGGCGGTTCTCCACGGTTTCCTGGAAGCCATCGATCCTGTAAGGTATCTGAAGAGCTATCCTGACCACGGGTTCGGTCAGTTCCGGATAAGAGAAGCTGGGACCAGCCTCCTGGAGGAGAGTCCGTTTCTCTATGGAATCTCTCTTACCCTCCACTGTTTCATGGTCTCCCCGTGTAAGAGGGATAAGGAAGCCTGTATTCGCCTGTGTCATAGAGATGTCTTTTCCCGATTTCTCCAGCTGTAAGAAATCGCCGTAGCTGATGAGACCTGTGAAGGTATCTTCTCTCTCGGCCACTATGTATGGAAAGTCGGTTTGGGTAAGTGTTCCGGTGAAAAGTCCCTCGTGAGTATAGAAGTCTCCTTCAAGATCGTTCAGCTCTACGGTTATGTTGTCAGGTATCTTGACCCCTGACTGTGCCGAGACCGAGGAGCAAAATACAATTATTAAAGCCGCAATTAACAGTTTTTTCATCTAGAAAGGTGTTTGTAAAGGCGGGAAATAAAGGTTGGCTAATCAGTGACGTTGATGAAGTTCTCCTTGGATGTGATTCTGGCACAGTCCGTAGGGGAAGCCATTATCTGGTCGGGCTCCTTCTGGATTACCATTGTAACTTTAAGTGTTTCACCAACGTCGAGGCCTTTGACCGTCTTCTGTTTTACTACAAGTGAGTTGTTTAGTGCCAGCAGGTTGATATCGCCTGGGAACCTGACGGTTTCCGTATTTACCAGATCGAAAGTGAGGTCGAGGTCGCTCCTGTCATACTTGGCGTTCCTTATGGATAGACCAGCGTTTGTACATTTTATATCTTCCCTGGAGTCCTCGGTGAAACTCTTGGTTATGTTCTCTGTCCAGGCCGGAGCCCATCCTGCGTACAGCGAGGCTATAGAAACAGCTACCGCTAGCACAAGCACCGTGGAGATAACAGGAGATATTCCTTTCCGGTAAAGACATCTGTACGATAGGTGTTGGTCCCGACGATGTGTGGTATGTGGACGATGTCAGGATAAACGGTTACTGATCATCTACAAATAATCGGCTTCCAGGCAGAGCAGGCTCTTAAATATTGTGTGGAAGTGGTTAAATGTAGATGGAATACGCCGGCGAGCTAGAAGGCAGGAAGGTACTGGTGACAGGAGCCAACGGTTGCATAGGTTCTAATCTCGTGAAAATGCTGGTCGAACATGGGAGCGATGTACTGGCGTTCGTTGAAGCGGGATGTGGACACCAGAACCTTGAGAACGTTCTAGAGGATATTGAAGTCTTCCGTGGAGACCTTACAGACTTCACCTCTGTACAGGAGGCGATCCAGCTTGCCTCCGGTCACGAAGTTTTTGTCTTTCACCTCGGTGCGCAGGCGCATGTTGGCCAGTCCTGGGAGAGGCCGTATCAAACGGTCAGGACCAACGTTATCGGTACTCTCAATCTTCTTGAAGCTCTCAGGATACAGGATGTAGATGTCGAAAAGTTCAACACGGCGGGAACCTCAGAAGAGTACGGCAATATCGACGGAACTCGGAAACAGGAGTACAGGAATGGTGATAAAGGAGTCGTACTGGATGAGAAAGCGCCTATAAACCCGGAGAGTGTGTACGGCACATCAAAGGTGGCGGCAGATTTTCTTACCCGTAACTATCACGAAGCCTACGGTTTGCCCACTATAACGACTAGGATGTTCAATAATTATGGGCCGCGCCAGCACCCTTCATTCATAACCTCAAAGGTGATCACCCGGGCTCTGGAGAACCAGAGAGTCGAGCTCGGGAACCTTGAACCCAAGAGGGACATGTGTTACGTTGAGGACGGTGTCAGAGGACATATTCACGCTACAGTTGCGGGTGAACCCGGCGAGGTCTATACCTACGGTTACGGCGAGAGCATGAGGATGAGGGACTGGGTCGAGTTAATACTCGAGACAGGGGAAGAGCAGGGATACTGGCAGGATGTCGAGATCATCCAGAAACAGGAGCTTTACAGGCCCGGCGACTCCGATGTAAGAGAGTTAAGGGCTGGCTACGGGAAGCTCAACGACCTTACAGGCTGGGAGCCCCGCGTCCCCAGGAAGGAAGGTGTCCGGAGAACCATCGAATGGTACGCTGGTAACAGGGAAAAATGGGTCGACCATCTGTGTTAAAGGTTCATTCAAAGAAATTCCTGATCTCTTCTGTAATTCTCGATACATCTCCGTCTTCGAGCCTTGGATAGCCTGGAAGCGCCAGTCCATGGGAGGAAACATCTTCCGTTACCGGGAAGGAAGCTTTTTTGGAATCTGGGAAAGCTGGCATCTCGTGGAGTGGAGGGAAAAACTTCCGGGTCTCTATACCTCTTTCCCTCAACCATGCCTGGAGGCCATCTCTTTCATCGGTGAAGAGACCAAACATCCATGGCGAATCCCGTGAATTTTCCCTCTTCTCCAGCGGAAGCAGTTCCACTGCTTCAAGGGAACCCAGTTCCGAACGGTAGCGCCCGAATATCTCCCTCTTCCGTTCCAGTGTATCCTCCAGTTTCTCCAGCTGCACGTTACCTATAGCAGCCCTTATATTGTCGAGCCTGTAGTTGTATCCTTCAGGTCTGGCAAATACATCTCGTTCACCTTCCGGTCTTCCCAGGTTCGCCATCTGCCGAATTTTCGCCGCCAGTTCATCATTGTCGGTTACCAGGGCTCCTCCTTTACCGGTGGTGACGTTCTTGCTCCAGCCGAAACTGAAACAGCCTATTTCTCCCATGCTTCCTGCCTGGTTTCCGTGGAGAGAGGCGCCCAGAGCCTGTGAGGCATCCTCTATTACGGGGATATCCTGTTCATCTGCTATCTCCATAATTCCTTCCATCTCTGCTACCCTTCCAAACAGGTGGGCAACCATCACGGTCCTGGTTTCCGGGCCCAAATGCTTTTTTAGGGAATCAGGATCCATTCCAAGGTTTGACCTCTTGATATCGACAATCTTGGGCGTGGCTTCGGAAACTGTCACCGAAAGACCTGTAGAACCGTAGGTGAAGTCGGGGATCACGACCTCGTCGCCTGGTTCGACAAGGGACTGAACCGCCAGATGAAGTGCGGCGGTCCCGGAATCAGTCGCAACTGCGTGTTCGGCACCAGTCAGTTCACAGATCTTTTTTTCGAGTTTCTCGACCTCGTCGCCCTCCTGTGAAATCCAGCCGTCTTCAAGCACTCTCTCGACTGCATCTGCCTCTTTTTTTCCCACTGAGGGAAGATGCTCATCTATCCTGGATTCCCTGGCCATACTGTCTTTCTCCATCATGACTTCTTTATGTCTTCCCGGAGCCGGTTAGGGCCTCCACCACTTCACTGGAAAATTACCTGTTAACTGGTGGAACCTCCCGCCTATATAGGCCGAGAACTCTACCAATGCGAGTGCCGCTAGCACCGGGATCTCCCGTGGATCAGCCCTGGAAAGCTCCTTCAGGAACATCTTAAGGAGCAGCCTATCAGGTTTGGTGTGTATGTAGCCCAGCTGTTCAGCCTGAAACCTGCCCGCCCAGTTCTTCTTCTGCTGGTTGAAAAAAAAGCGAAGAGTGTTTGGCACGTGATGGTATTTTACAGCCTCCGGAATGTAACTTATTTCCAATCCATCAGATATAGCTCTATGTTCGATATAAGCATCGTCCAGCACGATTTCAGGTAAGGAATCTACCAGATCGCCGGGAATAATGCTGATCTGGGTGGAGAAGTTCGGGTTTGAAAGGGAGAGCCTGTGATGGAGTTCGCCATACAGATCTATTAGTTCTCCCAGAAATGAGTCCTCCGTTACACGTACTTCCCGACCTACAGGTATATTATCACCGTTGAACGAACTGTAGAGAGTTTCTAGGCTTCCCGGCTCGATTGTTCCGTCACCGTCCATCAGAACCAGGCAATCGCCTGAGGCTCGAGATAAAATCCTGTTCTGGGCAGCGGTCTGACCTTCTCGTTCGTCTTCCTCCAGCAGAGTTATCTCCCCGTACTTCTCTTCTTTCTTCTTCACTATATCCGTAGTCCGATCTTCACCTGAAGCCACGACTATAATATCTTTGATAGGTATGTCTTCCTGTATAATCTGCTCCAGTAACGTTCCAATAGTCCTTTCCTCGTTATGTGCGCATATGCCTACTGAAACCGACTATTTCATAGATCAGCTAAATATATGTAAACTTAAGTTTTATGTGGCGAGCTGGGCTCCAAGTTATAACAGGAAATATTATTTAATAGCTTAGATGTTTTATTAAGTGTGAAACTCCAGGCTAAAATACTGGTAGTTGTTGTACTGGGTCTGCTTTCTGGAGCCGTCTTGGGAGGTGTTTTGAATGCTGATTTTTCTGGCTTACTCGACCTAAAAGATGATTCAAAACTTGATTCAGAGAATAACTCAGACCTTTCCGATGTAGGAGAAGAAAAAGTTCTCTTCGAAATGGATTCGGAAGAGGAATGGCGTGAGAGCGCTGGTACAAGCTGGACTACTCGCCCAGCTAGTCTGGAGGGAGGAAATTTGAGTATTGATATATTTGGATACTGGTCAATGATTGATTTTTCTTCGATTGTACTTTATAGAACTCATCTCCTGAACTCTACAAATGGAAGCTTCCAGCTCAATAACCTTTCAGCGGAAGGCCGTATTGGAGATCCCGGATATAATTCCAGTGTTATCCTGAAAATAAAGAAATGTCCCGACGTCCTACATGTCGTGCAAGACCAGTTGTGCCGGGATATATACCATACGCAGAGGATAGAACCTGGCCGCTTTGTTATAGAGGATGATCTTTCAGATCTGACCGCTGATAAGCAGATATATATTGGGGCATGGATAGGAGTAAACACCACTAAAGGTGTGCCTCCAGGTGAGAATACCTATTGGGACTCTATACGGCTGACAGGGAGGGAAGTTAGGGACCGGTAATGGTTATGTGGATAAGGACTCTTTACTATCTCAAGAAATCCTTTGATACACTGGAGTTCACAAATGACGAAATTTTCGATTTTCAGAAGAGAAGATTGAAGGATATAATAGAAACATGTAATGAACAGTCTTTCTACCGTGATCACTGGAATGAAAAACCGGAGGCCAGGGACATCATGGAGGGAGCTGGATCCCCGGTTCTTGATGCCAAAGATTTACGGGCAGGAAAATCCACTCCCCTGGATAAAGGTATCACAGGGCTCTCACGTCAGACTTCGGGAACTTCTGGCAACCAGGTCAGCATTGATTTTGACAGGAAAGCCCATGAATGGCTTTCGATCATTCATTTTAGAACTCTTTATCTACAGGGGTACCGACCCCCGAAAAATATCTCCCAGTATCCCCGGGATATGGAGGACCAGCGTTCCCTCATCGGGAAAAAACTGGTTCCAAAACGGTATATAGATGATTCAAGAACGGTTGACGAACAGATAGATCTACTGGAAGAACAGGATCCTGATGTACTGCAGTACTTTCCGCAGATGCTGGCAGCAGTTTCCAAGAAAATAAATGCTTCAGAGGGAAGCTCGCTGAACCCTGAACTTGTTCTAACCTACGGGGAACCTATTACTGCTTCGCTCAGAAACTATATAGAAGACACTTTCAATGCTCCTGTAAGAGACCAGTACGGTACCGCGGAGTTTGGAACCGTTGCCTGGGAGTGTCCTGAAAATGGCTACCATGTAATGGAGGACGCAGTGTTCATGGAGCTGTTGAACGGCGAGGGTGAAAAAGTGGAGGCTGGAGAGACAGGAAGAGTGGTTATTTCTGGACTTGCAAATAAAGAGACACCGCTTATCAGGTACTGGAACGGAGATATGGCGACAAGAGCTGAAGATCCATGTTCCTGCGACACCTGTTTCAAGAGACTCAAGAATATCCGGGGCCGCCAAAAAGACGTGTTCTACAACGCGGATGGAGACCCTGTATTCCCGGACCAGCTTATAGAGGTAGTTTCGCCTGCGGAAACCGTACTTTTCTGGCAGGTCGTAGCCATGGATGGAAGGTACGTACTTCGTTACGTGCCGTTTGAAGACACAGATTCAACCCCGTTGGAGGAGATAGAGGACCGGCTGGAAAATCAGCTATCCCTGGAGCCTCTTGAAACTGAGGAGGTTAAATCCATACCTAAAAACAGTGGGAAAGTTCGTGTGATAGAGAACAGGCAGAGCAATACTCCGACGCCAGGCGAAATGTTTTAACTCTGTAAACTGGTTGTATCCCCGTGGCAAGCTATCTTTTCGGGGGAGAGGATTTGAGTCCGGACGCCGAGGAAGATATCCGTGAGATACTTGAGGAAAGGACTGATTCCGATGAGTAGTGCTGAGGACGTGCTGGATGAGGCCACGGTGG